>NZ_JBFRCG010000003.1:0-501286 GCF_040965595.1 Paraburkholderia sp. EG287B | reverse complement strand
AGTGCCCACAATTCGTCGTCAATGATCGGCGCTTGCATCCCCTCGGTCTCCGTTCTCTGGACGACTGAGGTTAACATCGCGCCGCGAAAGTTAACAGACCATCAAGGTTTTTTTTGAACTGGCCTCTAAGGGGATGGCTGAGCTGTATCGCATGCAGAAAGACGAGTTCGTCGTGGCGTTGCTTGCCGCCGGCGTGGTCGTGTTCGTCGATGTGATGCACGGCATCCTGGCGGCTGTCGTGCTGTCGCTGATTGCGCATGCGCGGCATAGCTACCGCCTGCGCACGCGTGTGCTCACGCGCGGCCCCGCAGACCGGTGGATCGCGCATCCGGTTACACCCAATCTGCTCGCGGCGCCCGGTATTGTCGTTTACCGGTTCGAAGCGGACATGTTCTATGCGAACGCCGGCCGCTTCACTGAGGAAGTGCTCAAAGTCGTCAACGAAGCGAGCCCAACACCGCGCTGGATTGTGGTCGATGCCACCGAGATGTACAACATCGATTACACGGCCGGCAAGACCTTGGTCCAACTCGGCGAGGAACTCGACAAGCGGGGCGTGGGTATCGCCGCCGTCGCGCTTGCCACAGGCGTGCGGCATCAGATCGAACGATACAAGGCACTGCGTGCGCACGGTGCGCATCGCGAGATCTTTGCTACGGTGGACGCGGCTGTAGTGGCCCTGCGTGATTTGTCGCCATCGCCTCAGCCATCGGCACCGGGACCCGAATCTCCTTCGGACACGAAGCCGGATTGAGGCAGGGGATGTGGGAAGTAAGGTGTGAGAAGGCCGCCTTGACGGTCAATTGAAAGGAGGGCGAGATGCTCAATACCGTTGCCGCGAAGCAAAACGAGCCTGCCGCGGAACACGTCGATTCGAAGACCGTGGCGGCACCAGGCGATCCGTCCACGATGTTTGCGGGCCGCGGGTCGCTCGCCATGAGAGTCGAGCAGGGCAAGGCGGCGCGAAAGACGATGCCGCGCGAGAGGCTTGCCGAGTGCAAGATCGAGGATCGGGATCCGCTCGCGCTGCTCGAAGCGTCCAACGTGGGGCGCGTGACGGAACTCATTCCCATCCGCTATGGGCGCATGGTGCAGAGTCCGTTCGCGTTCTATCGCGGCGCCGCGCCGCTCATGGCCTTCGACCTGTCGAAGCTGCCGCACTCCAGTGTGACCGTCCAACTCGGCGGCGATGCGCATCTGGCCAATTTCGGTCTGTTCGCGAGCCCGGAGCGGCGCATTCTCTTTGGGCCGAACGACTTCGACGAAACGCTGCCCGGGCCCTTCGACTGGGACGTTCGCCGGCTGGCGGCCTCGTTTGTGATCGCAGCGCGCGAGCGCGGCTTCGCGACACGAGATCAGCGCGGCGTCGTGCACCGCTTGTGCGAGACGTTCCGGCAACGAATGACCGAGTTCAGCCGCATGGACACGCTCGACGTCTGGTACTACCAGTTCCAGGCGGAGAGCATGCTGGCTATCGCCGATACGGACCAGGAACGAAAGAAGGAACGAGCCGTGATTGACGCGGCCCGGCTGCAGTCGTCGCGCTCCGTGATGAATCATTCGACCGAGACGGTCAACGGCAAGCTGCGCATCAAGGACGTGCCGCCGCTCGTGTATCACGTCCCGCTGGAAAGTCCGCACGACCAGAAGCAGTACGATTCGATGGTGCGGCGTTTCTTCGCCGACTACCGGCTGACGCTTCCCGACGACAGGCGCGCGCTCTTCGATCGATATGAACTGGTGGACGTGGCCATTCGCGTCGTGGGGATCGGCTCGGTCGGCACGCGTTGTTATGAGGCGCTTTTCATGGCCGACGGCGAGTGTCCGCTGTTTCTGCAATTGAAGGAGGCGCGGGCTTCGGCGCTGGAGGGTTATTTGCCGGCAAGCCACTATCCGAATCACGGCCAGCGCGTGGTGAACGGGCAGCGCCTGTTGCAGTCGGCGAGCGATATTTTCCTCGGCTGGTCGAAGATGCAGCATACGGGCAACGACTTCTACGTGCGGCAACTCCGCGACATGAAGGGCGCATTCGACTTCACGACGTTCGATGTCGAAGACCTCAGCGAATATGCGGCGTCCTGCGCCCACGCACTGGCGCATTCCATGGCGAAAGCGGGCGATCCGGCGCTGCTCGTGGGGTATGCCGGCAAGTCGGAGGCATTCGACGAAGCCATCGAGCGGTTCGCCCTCGCGTATGCCGATCAGAACGAGAAGGACTGGTCGGTGTTGAAGGCGGCAGTCAAGGCTGGACGTATTCAGGTTCAAACGTGATTCATGGGGCTGCTGCCGGTCACGTCGCAGCCACGAACGCCGCGCCGCCGCTCAGCCGAAGGTATCTTCCGCGTCATCGCCCGCGTAATGACCCGGAAGCACGAATTGAAAAGCGGTTCCGCCAGGCATGCTTGCGTCCGCCCACATGCGTCCGCGGTGGACTTCCACGATCGACCGGCAGATCGACAGCCCCATGCCCATGCCGCCGGACTTCGTGGTGTAGAACGGGTCGAAGATGCGCTCGATATTCGCGGATGCGATGCCAGGCCCCGAATCGCGCACCGTGATGCGCACGTCGCCCGAATCGTCCGGCGCGGTGCCAATCAGCAATTCCCGCGGCCCGGCACGGCTGCCTGTCATCGCTTCTACGGCGTTGAGTATCAGGTTGAGCATCACCTGCTGCAATTGAACGCGGTCTCCACGGACCAGCGGCAAGTTATCCGCCAATGCCAGTTCTACCTCGACTTCGTTCTTCGTCAGATCGCCCCGGATCAGTTCGACGACCTCGACGATGGCTTCGTTGATACGCAGAAGATCTTTGTGTTGGGGGGTCTTCGTGACGAGGTCGCGTATGCGAGAGAGAACATCGCCCGCCCGCATGGCATCGGCGACTACACGATCGAGCGCCTGTTGGGCCTCTTTCAGCTTGGGCGGCTCGGCGCGCAGCCACCGCATGGCGGCCTGCGCATTGACGGCCGACGCGGCAATCGGCTGCTTGATTTCGTGTGCAATCGAGGCGGTGAGTTGACCGACGGTCGCGAGCCGGTTCGCATGCGCGAGCGAAGCCTGCATCTCGCGATAGCGTTGTTCGGCCTCGCGTGTTTCGGTCTCGGCGCGCTTTCGCTCGGTCAGATCCAGCACGAATGCCACGCCCTGATCGGATTCTTCGCCGAAAGCGGCAAAGCCGATCAGGATCGGCACGCGTTGCCCATCCTTGCGGGTATATTCCTTTTCGAAGGGCTGCACGATCCCGGCAGTCTTCAGTTCGATGACGGTGCGCAAATCGCGCTCGCGCCACTCGGGTGCGCTCAGGCCATCCCGTTTGACCCGGCCGGCGACGATGTCGTCCCGGTCGTAGCCCACCATCCGCAGAAAGGCATCGTTGGCCTCGACGATCTGGCCGTCGAGTCGCCAAATGAAGATCCCGATGATATTGGCCTCGACGAGGCGCCGGATCTTCACCTCGCGTTCCGCCAGGTCGAGATACAGCCGGGAGTTTTCCAACGAAATGGCGGCTTGTGATGCCAGCAGTTTCAGCATGGCGATGCGCGCCGAGGTAAATACGTGCGACGCGAGATTGTTTTCGAGGTAAAGCACGCCGACCAGTTTGGCTCCGTTGATCAGCGGCAGGCAAAGCATCGACCTCGGGCGAAACCGGGTGATATAGGGATCGGCAGAGAACAGGTTCTGGACCGATGCATCGCCGAGGATCACACTTTCGCGAGTTCGCGCGACGTAGTGAACGACCGATTCCGGCAATGCAGTGCCGGTCCCTGGCCGCGCGACGACCCTGTCGCAGCCGGCGAGGGCTTCGGCCTCGACCCGCGGGTCATCGTCCCGCGGCGTGATCAGGAGACCGCGCCCGGCGCCCGCATACTCGATCGCATGACGCAATAGCGTATCGATCAGGCGCTCAGGAACCACTTCGCCAAACACTGCCTGCGAGACCTTGATGACGGCAGTCAGATCCAGATACTCCGCAGGCGCGCCGATCGTGATTGCCGGGCGCGCGTCCGATTCATCGTCCAGGAACTGCGGGAATAGCTCATCGAGTTGCTGCACCTTGGCGTCGGCGCCCCAGCGAAGATAGCCGCAACGCGCCTGGCGCATATGGAGGCGCGCGATGGCTTCGAACCCGCGCGCTGCGTAGAACCGTGCTGCCCGCTCGCAGGCGAGCGCCTCGTTGTGGACGAACCCGCTCTCGCGAGCCGAGCGTATCGCGAGTTCGTAAAGGCGCATGACTTCTTCGAGGTCCGCCCCTTCCAGACGGGCCATTTCCGCCGCCACCAACGCTCGTCGGTTCTCGAAATTCTCCGGACAATTTTCGGCCCACGCCTGTAGTTTTTGATGATCGATAGCCATCGCGTCCAGATGCTGTCTGCGCTGAAGCGGTGATCCGGCCTCGCAGATTGCAGCGCGCGAAAGGGCGTCGAAAAAATAGAATTCCACTATCTCAAGCGATCCTAAAAGTTTCGTCAGGACAGTTTGAGCCATCGATGAGGATTCGAGGGCGATCGCATAGTCGCCCGCAAGGAAGCGGGCCTGAAGCTTTCGAATCCAGTACCAGCATGCAACTGCCGCCAAAGCGGGTTTGCTCGAGAAATTCAGCTCGAACTGGCGTTCGTCAAACTGATCATCGTCGAACGATCCGAATTTCCGCGTTGATCCGCGAAGCGTCCTGGCAAGCTGGAGCTGTGGCGTGATGAGATCCGCGGCGAATCCGAACCGAACCGACCGCGCGAATTCGAGGCCATGTTCGGCGCCACGTTGCACCTCGACAAGCGGATCGCCAGCCAGTAGAAGATTCGTGTTGAGGTGGGCACAGCTGTACGCCGCATAAGTGTAGTCGCCGATCGTACACGCAACGTTGAAGGCGCGATGCTGAGGTTCGCGGGCCGTCCGGACAGGGTTCGTCCATGGCGCGACGAGACCGAACGTCTCATAGGTTCTTGCCTGAAAGCGCTTCATCGCGCGTTGTTCGACCAACTCATAGCCGAGCCGCGCGAACTGGAATCCGGCCGCATAGTCACCGAACTGGAAACCGGCTATCAGGCCAAGCCGTACGTA
Organism: Paraburkholderia sp. EG287B; assembly: GCF_040965595.1. Lineage (NCBI taxonomy): Bacteria > Pseudomonadati > Pseudomonadota > Betaproteobacteria > Burkholderiales > Burkholderiaceae > Paraburkholderia > Paraburkholderia sp. EG287B. Next base: position 496,228 of record NZ_JBFRCG010000003.1, on the reverse strand, counting down.
AGCGGCGCATGACGCATCGCAAATGCCCCGCTCGAGGCTAAGATTCACAGCTCGACAGATCACCAGAGAATAGAGATTGAGGTCGGTAAACAATGCAGCGGGAAAGACCTTGATCAGCACGTCGAGAACGGCAAGGCATGCAAGGTCGCTCATGACGGGGATGTCGATGAGCGTTTCGATCGTGCGGTCGCCCAGCGTTGACCAGATTCGCTCGTATTCCTCTCGCGCCTGCTCCGCTGTGGGATGAGGAGACCAGTCGACACCCTCATGTCGCAGAAAATCGAGGCCAACCGCGACAGTGCGATCACTCTGACCAAGCATGACGTAGACATCGGCTTGCTGGCTCGCAACCATCGCCCGTTCGACGGTATCTTCGGCTCGCGTTGACAATATCGCCAGGCGGCTTTCGGCGGACTTGAGGTCCCCCGTCAGCATTTCGCATTCGGCGCGGTGAAGGGCGAGGGAGAAGGCGAGTTGATGCTGGCACGCCCATCCGTCGTCCGTCAGGAACTCCGCGCCTGTCTTCAGGTAATTGAGCGCTGACGAGTAGGCCGCCGACATCATGGCGTGCTTGCCGGCAAGCAGGTTCAGCTGGGCAACCCGATGACGCTCCTCTGGCGTCACGATCAGTGCTTTCGCACGATCGAACTGGCTGACGATTTCGAAGACTGACTCCTCCCGTTGCGCCGGCGGAAGTCGGGCCGCGAGCAGCCGCCCGATTCGCAGGTGCATATCTGCCCGGCTGGTGGCCGGAATCAGGGAATAGGCTGCCTCGAGTATCCGGTCGTGAGCGAATCGGTAAGCGCCCTCCTGGCGGATGACCAACTGTTGACGGACCGCCTCCCACATATTGGCACCAACCGTTCGCTCCGAGGTCTCGCACACGGCAGCAAGCGTGGCGGCCTCGGCGATGTTGCCGAGGCATGCCAGCAACTGGAGGGGCTTCAGGGTTCTGGCCGGCAGGCGGCCCAGCTTCCCGACCATGAGTTCGACCACGTTGTCGGTGCAACCCCTGGCGTAGATCTGGCGAAGTTCCCACGACCAGTGCCCCTTCGCGTGGTTGAAGCTGAGCAATCCCTCATCGGCGAGCACCGTCAGGAACTGGAGTGCGAAGAACGGGTTGCCGCTCGTCTTTCCTTGTAGCAATCGCGCAAGCGGTGCTGCGCGTTCCGGTTCGCAGCGCACCGAATCGGCGATCAACTGCCCGAGCACGTCAGGCACGAGCGGTTCAAGCTTGATCTCATGCACGACTACCCCGGCCTCGCGGATTGCGGCGAGCTTGCGGGTGAGTGGATGCGTCGCAGCGACCTCGTTATCGCGGTAGCTACCGATCAACAAGAAGTGGTGCAAGTCCGATCGCGTCAGCAAAAATTCGAGCAGGTCGAGCGTCGCCGCGTCGAGCCACTGGAGATCGTCGAGAAATAGCACGAGCGGGTGCTCAGGTGTGGCGAAGACGCTAATGAAGCGCTTGAACACGAGCTGAAAGCGGCGTTGTGCATCTTCGGGAGGAAGCTCAGGAACCGGCGGCTGTTCGCCGACGACGGTCGCGAGCGCCGGCACCAGGTTCACGATCAAGGCGCCGCCTGGGTCTAGCGCTGCGTCCAGTGTGGCACGCCAGCGGCTCAAATCGGCTTCCCTGCTACCGAGGAGTGGCCCGAGCAGGCTTTGCAGGGCTTGCGCCAGCGTCGCATGGGGGACGTCCCGCTTGTACTGATCGCACTTCCCAGCGGCGAAAAGGCCTCGCGAAGGGCCCAGCTCCTTATGCAGTTCGTGAACGAGGGCCGACTTGCCGATGCCCGATTGACCGGTGACGAGCACCAGTTCCACGTTGCCGCCGCCGCTCACGCGATCAAACGCGCGGAGCAGCGTGTCGAGTTCGCGTGTCCGCCCATAGAGCTTCTCGGGAATCAAAAGCCGGTCGGGTGTGTCACGCGCGCCAAGCGGGAAATCGTCAATACGTCCCCCCGTTTCCCACTGTGCCAGGCAACAGCGCAAATCGTGCTCGACGCCGAACGCAGTCTGGTACCTGTCTTCGGCGCTCTTCTCGAGCAGTTTCATGACGATCGTCGAAACGGGGCCTGGTACCGACCGCTCGCGCTCCGCTGGAGGCACGGGCTGACGCGCGATATGGCAGTGCACCCATTCCATTGGATCGGACGCGCTGAACGGCAAGACGCCCGTCAACATCCTGTAATAGGTGACACCCAGGGCGTACAGGTCGCTGCGCGAATCGACCGACCGGTTCATTCGTCCAGTCTGCTCAGGAGCCATGTAGGCGAGGGTTCCCTCGATGAACTCCGGGCGCCTTGGCGTTTGCTGCTCCCGTGGGATCTGCGTTGCGATGCCGAAGCCCGTCAACCTTGCCGCGCCGGCCGCGCAGTTCACGACGATGTGGGCCTGCTTGATGTCCTTGTGAACGAGACCTCGCGCGTGAAGCTTGCCTAGCGCAGCGACAATTGCAATGGCGAGTCGAAGAAAGTTTTCCGTGTCGATTGGCGAGGCGAGCCGCTCGAGCGGCTCGCCGCCAGGATCCTCCAGCACGAGCGCAACGAGGCCATGTTCGCGCACCAGCAGGAGCGGCCGCACCGCCGCCGCTTCGTCGAGTTCGTTCGCCAGCGCGTACTCGTGCGCGAGGCGATCGACGACAGCTTGACTGGGATGGGCGTCCACAGGCCGCACGACCAGTACGGACTCGCGCATGCCATCCGCGCTGAGTCGCCATCCCCGATAGAACGCGCGCTCGCCATCTTCCCATACGAACTGAAAGGGATCGCTTGTATCGATATCAAATGAACTGAATGAAACACTCAACTCGCTCGCTCCCGTGTCGGGTGGTCTGTCCTCACTTGAACCGGAAGGGTCTATTCAGGCCGCGCCGTCTGTCCTGGGTTCCTATGATCATTGGGTTGCGGATCAAAGACGACCGGCGCGTCGTCGTCAGTCACGTCAGTCATGCTGCAATCGTACTCCCGGCGAAAGCGTTGCTTTCGGATTTAGAACCTTTACGGCCGCCCAGCAGGTTTAAATATCGCACAACTGATTGTTCAAGCGCTCGCCCGTAACGGCGCCCCACTTTGCGCGCGGCTCTGGCGTTGTTAAGCGACTAAGGAATTCATTGCCGCGCTGGAACCTGGTACCCGGCTCGGGCTTTCCTTCAGTTTTTCGGACTGCACTATACTTAAACATTGCTGTAGCGAGCATTTATTGGATAAGATCCGGGGCGTTAAAGCAAAATTTCTCTACCAGACGACACAAGCTCGAACACGGTAGGATCCCGGTGTCTGCCGATGTTGGTCGCTTTGGGGTGGCGCGGTATGGCATCCGGTTCGTTGTAGCGAACACACCAGGCAGCGTTCCCACATGGAGAAAGAGGATGAGCGCGATACCGGTTTCGACTTCGATCGCCGGGATGGGCGGGGGCGCAAAATCGGTGGTCTATGTCATCGACGACGATGAGTCGATGCGCATCGCGATGACGAACCTGCTGGATTCCTTCGGCCTGCATGTCGAGACTTTTGCCTCGCCCAGGGAATTTCTCGCGTTCCCCAAGGCCGACATACCTTCCTGCCTGATTCTCGACGTTAGATTGCGTGGCGAAAGCGGCCTTGCCTTCCAGCAGGAAGGCGCAAAGAGCGACCTGCGCATGCCGGTACTGTTCATGACCGGGTACGGCGATGTTCCAATGTCGGTCAGGGCAATGAAAGCTGGAGCGCTGGACTTTTTCACCAAGCCATTTCGTGAGCAGGACATGCTGGATGCCGTTGTCCAGGCACTGGCGCGCGACCATGAACGGCTCGTCGCGGAACAATCGGTGGCATCACTTCGCAACGCTTACGAATTACTTTCGTTGCGCGAGCGAGAAGTCATGGGTTACGTCATAGCGGGTTTGCTGAACAAGCAGATCGCCTCCGAGATGGACGTCAGGGAAGTGACGGTGAAGATCCATCGGGCGCAGGTGATGAAAAAGATGGCGGCACGCTCCGTGGCGGAGCTTGTCAGGATGGCAGCGGCCTTGGGGGTCGAGCCAGAAGCCTGAGCGACGGTCTCTTCGGCCCGGGGTGTGTTCTACATGGTAGATCTCTCTACTTATCGGTTGACCACGCTGAGGACCAGCGAGTACACGCTGCGCCGCGGCACTCGCGACGGGCTGAACCCTATTTTGCTCGTCACGCCGGCTGCATCAGGGCGTGCGGAGCTGGTTAAACGGCTAGAGCATGAATATTCGCTCGAACCCGAGCTCAGCTCCGACTGGGCGGCGCGGCCTATCGCGCTGTTGCACTTCGAAGGCAGTACGACGCTTGTGCTCGAGGACCCGGGCGGGGAGCCGCTTGATTGTCTCGTCGGTCATCCGTTGGACATTCCAAGCTTTCTACGTGTCGGGATCGCGCTCGCACAGGCGCTTGACCGCATGCATGAGCGCGGGCTGATGCACCTCGACATCAGGCCCGCGAACGTCGTTGTGGACATGGTCCGTGGCCACGCATGGCTGACCGGGTTCAGCATCGCTTTGCGGCATCCGCGTGAGCATCGGCTTCCTGACTGGCCCGAAATCATTGCTGGAACGCCCGCCTATATGGCACCCGAGCAGACGGGCCGGATGAACCGCTGCGTCGATTCCCGCAGCGATCTCTACGCGTTGGGCGTCACGCTGTATGAAATCCTGACCGGTGCGCTACCGTTCGCCACGAAGGATCCGATCGAATTGATCGATTGCCACGTCGCGCGCCAGCCCATTTCGCCCAGCGACGGTCCGACCGGGGCACCCCTGCAGATTTCGAGCGTGTTGATGAAGCTTCTGGCAAAGACTGCAGATGAGCGCTATCAAACGGCCGCTGGGGTGGCGGCCGACCTTGGAAAGTGCCTCGCAGCATGGGAGGCTGCCGCCCAGATCGAAACACTCGATTCTGGTCAGCGCGGCCCCGGTCTCGCGCTCGCTGCCCAGTTCGAAGAGCGGCACCCTGAATTGCGCGAGCGTGCGCCGGCCGCCTTGCTGCCGACAATCGAAGCTTCGACCGAGCAGATCGACCTTGGCACCGTCGTCAGAATGTCTCAAGCCATAGCCAGCGAGATCGTTAGCGACAAGCTGATCGAAACACTGATGGTGCTGGCCGTCGAGCACGCTGGAGCAGACTACGGGCTGCTGGTTTTCCCCTGGGAGGGGAAACTTCGCGTCGAAGCCGAAGCGAGTGTCGATCGCGGCGCCGTGCGGGTGCACATCGTGCCGGCGCCGGTCACGTCGTCGAAGGCGCCGGTATTCATCCTCAATCAGGTCGCGCGCAGCAAGCAGCCCGCGATTGTCGACGACGTGCGAACACTCGGCGCCCAGCCTGCCGACGCGTACTTCAGTCACAAACCCGTGCGCTCCATCCTGTGCCTGCCGCTGATCAAGCAGGCCGAGCTGATCGGCATGCTGTACCTCGAGAACAGTCTCGCCTCGCATGCTTTTCAGCCCGCCCGAATCGCGGTGCTGGAACTCCTTTCGTCGCAGGCGGCGATCTCGCTGGAAAACGCGCGTCTCTACGCCGAGCTGGTTCACGAAAACGCGGATAGATGCGATGCCGAAGAGGCGCTCAGAGCGAGCGAGGCATCGCTCAACGAGGCACAGAAGATAAGCCACACCGGCAGCTGGCGGTGGCGGCCCGAAACCGGCGATATTTCGTCTTCGGAAGAGCTGCGGCGCATCTTCGGGTTCGAAACGAAGGAGCAGGCGTCGTATGAGTCGTTCTTGGGGCGCATCCGTCCTGAAGAACGAACGTCGTTCGAGCGGGTGCTCGAAGGTGCCGTACGCGAAAGACGGCGATTCCGGCACGAGCATCACATCGAACTTCCGGGCGGAGCCGTCAGATATCTGCAGGTGGTGGGGCAGCCCGATATCACGGCATCTGGGGCACTGGAATTCATCGGCACCGTAATGGACATCACGGAGCGCAAGCGTGCGGAGGAGGCGCTCAGCGATGCGCAAACGGAACTCTCGCGCATCGCCCGCCTGACGATCATGGGCCAGTTGGTCGCTTCGATTGCCCACGAAATTAATCAGCCGCTGGGTGCGATCTCCGCTAACGGCACCGCATGCATGAACTGGCTCAACCGCGAGAATCCCGATCTCGATAGCATGCGCGGCGCGATGGCCCGCATCGTTCACGACGCACACCGCGCGAGCGACGTGATCCGCGGATTGCGCGCGCTCGTATCGAAGTCGGGGCCGCAACTGACGAAGGTGGACATCAACGACGCCATCGCGGACGTGCTGGCACTGATCCGGGTCGAACTGCAGGAGCAGGGCGTGGCGCTTCGCACCGATCTGGCGGCAGACATCGGTTTCGTATTCGGCGACCCGGTGCAACTGCAGCAGGTGCTGCTCAACCTGATCATGAACGGCATCGAAGCGATGGCCGCAGCGACTCCCGATCCGAAAGCGCTCACGATCACGTCTCAGGCTGCGGAAATGGGCGGTATCCGCGTTGCCGTTCAGGACACCGGCGCAGGGCTCGATCCGGCGACGTCCGACCGGCTGTTCGAGCCATTCTTTACGACGAAGCTAGTCGGTATGGGCATGGGACTCTCGATATGCAAGTCGATCGTCGAAGCCCATGGCGGCCATCTGTGGGCGAGGCCGAATGCGCCGCATGGCGCAGTCTTTCAGTTCGTGCTGCCGAACTGTGCCCCCTAGGGTCCGGTCACATTAATAACGGGTTCGTGCCGGCGCTTCGCCAGTCGTGGCGATGCGCCATACGACCCTTCATTTTCCCCTTCCTGCTTGTCCATTCGCAGCCGTTCGGCTTCGGCGGGACGCGATTGTCGAAATGCACAAAGACTCTCGTCGGATTCTCCAATGTATTGCGGTCGTGACATTGCTAGATTGAATTAACTTCTGCCTGAATACCCAGGCTGGGCGCCAGCATGGCGTGCGAGCGACAACGGGGTCCCTCGCGTTCGTGACGCCATGCATGGCGCATCTGACTATAAGGAACGTCTCAGTGACGAAGCAAATCAACCGTGTCGCGGTGATTGGCACGGGAGTGATCGGCGCGAGTTGGACCGCATTGTTTCTCGCGAAAGGACTCGACGTCGTCGCATTCGACCAGGGGCCGGACGCCGGGCAGCGCTTGAAGCAGTATGTCGACGCGGCGTGGCCGGCGCTCGAAGCGCTTGGTCTCGCGCCCCGAGCCTCGCGCTCCCGTCTCAGCTTCACGCGCGACTTGCCGGGCGCCGTGGCGGACGTTGGCTTCGTCCAGGAGAATGGTCCCGAACGAATCGACTCGAAGCGCGCGATATATGAAGGGCTGGACGTTCTCCTTCCACCGGACGTACCCATTGCTTCGAGTTCCTCCGGCCTCACGATGAGCGACATCCAGGCGGGCTGCAAGTCGTATCCACAACGCTGCGTGATCGGGCATCCGTTCAATCTTCCGCATCTCATTCCGCTCGTCGAGGTCGTCGCAGGCGAAGAGACGTCAGAGGAGACCGTCAACAAGGTCACGGCCTTCTATACCTCGCTTGGCAAGCGCACCATCCGTGTTCGCAAGGAGGTGCCGGGTCTTGTGGCGAACCGGCTACAGGCAGCGTTGTGGCGGGAGATGGTGCATCTCGTGGCGGAGGGCGTGGTGAGCGTGGCGGATGCCGATACCGCAGTGTGTCATGGCCCCGGACTGCGATGGGGATTGATGGGGCCGACCATGCTGTTTCATCTCGGCGGCGGAAAAGGCGGCATCGAAAATTTTCTCGATCAGTTCACCGGACCGATGACCGCGTGGTGGAAATCGCTGGGGTCGCCCGAACTGACGCCGAATATGCAGCAGGCGATCATCGACGGTGCGCGGCGCGAGGCAGCGGGCCAGTCTGTTGGCGACCTCACGGCGCAATGCGAGCGCATGCTGCTTGACCTGCTGAAACTGCGCCAGGGTGCGGACTCCGAGGCAAGCACCTCATGAAAAATGCGTGTGCCCGATAAGCGCTGTTTCCTCCGTTCGTTCGTGTTCTGCGCCGGCCCCTATACCAAAGGATGAGTCGGGCAAACAGCGAGTCAGGACCACCGACCCGTTCGTACAATAGATTTCTTCGCGTTGCCGGGCTACCTTGCAAGCGTGGACGGTACAGTTTCGCGGCTCGCTTTCGATGCCCCGCACTCTGGCGCCGGTTCGAGAACGAAGGTGCGACGCGAAGAGGCGGGAAATGTTCAGGCAAGCCGAAAATGACTTTGGATTCCTAATCCATGCAACTTCGGAGCACGTCGTGCGCGGTGGCGTCCAGCCGCCTGTGGGTCGCGCTCTGATGATCGCGACGCTTCTGATCTGCTGGTGGTCGCTGGTTGAGACGGCGCTGGACTTCGTCACGGGAAACGGCAACTCGGACTTCGCTTCCGCCATTGCCGCCAACCTTATCGTGGTTATCGCCGGACTCGCCGTGGTCATGAATGTCCGCTTTGCTCGCGAAATTTTCGCGTTTCTCTGCGGCGTGAGCATTCTGGCACTCGGCTCCAGGCTTCCGCTTGCGTTCGCCGATGCGATGTGGATCCCGCTGATCTCGCTGGTCGACTGCGGCGGCAAGCTCGTTTTTCTGGTTTTCGCCTGCGCACCGCCCCACGAGAATGGCATGCGGGCCACGTCGCTCTGACAGGTCAGGGGCGTCTGGAATGAGACTTACCGAGCGATTCGTACGGGCGTTGCTTGTGCTGGCAGTGTGCTGGGTTCTGGATATGTCGGCGCACGAACGACACCGAGGGTTCTATGAACGGTTGTTCAACGAGCAGTGCGACGCCCGCGACTATGTCGTCGAGATATATCGCACTGCATGGACACCAAAGGATAAGAAAGCAGCGGGCGACGAGGACGTATCACTACGGCTGCCGCTCGCGCGCGCGAACGACGATGACGCGTGCGATTCCCTGCAGGACGGCGCTGAATCGTCCATAACGAAAGCTGCGCAAGGAAGACATTGCACATCGCCGCTTGCGCGTGATTGGCCATGAGGAGAATCGTATGAATGAGTCGCAAGGTTCGGTGGATAACAGCAGTGCCGATGGGTCATCCGACGTTGCGGTGGCGGCACTGGTCACCGCGATCGAAGTATCCGTTCTCGACGGGACGCTCGACAGCCGGTGCGCCGCCAGCCTCATCTGCCGATTGAAAGAAGAAGCGACTCACATAATCGAGAGTGGCTATTCCACGCCTGCAGGCCGTTCAGAAATGGAACGCGCTTTTGGTGCCGCCGAGGCCGCGCTGCCAAGCCATGACGCGCACCGTTTCGTGGCGACTTATGTAGCCTTGCGAGCAGGGGTCGCTTTTTCACACGTTGGCGCGCAACTGCCAGGGGCGAAATCCGGTTGGCAGGCGGAGTGACAGATGCCACTCACCACGGGCGGAGATCCGAAGCGTCGAATTGGCGCCGCCGTGATAGCAACGATGTCCGTTTCAGGGTGCGCAAACTACTCGCCTTCGCTCAACGTGCTCGGCGCGTACTTTCCCGAATGGCTGTTTTGCATCGTCGCGGGCGTCGTGCTGACGGTCGTCATCTATCTGGTTCTGAAGCGCTTCGCGGCGGACCACCTGCTTGCGCCCGCTGCCGTGGTGTATCCCACGCTGGTCGCATTCCTGTCACTCGCCCTCTGGCTGGCGTTGTTCCAATATTGAATCCGCTTCAGGTGAGCTAATGGCGACAGGTGCGAGCAAGACCAGGAAGAAGGCATGGCCGGCGGTTCTCCTGGTCGTGGCGACGCTGTTGCTGCTCATTTTCGTGATCCGGCTGCTGGACCGCTCGCCTCGTACCGACGATGCCTATGTCTATGCGGATACGATCGATGTCGTGCCCGAGGTCAACGGCCGCATCGTCGAACTGGCGGTGCGCGACAACCAGGCGGTAAAGCAGGGGGATTTGCTGTTCCGCATCGATCCGCGTCCGTACGAGGATGCACTGGCTCGAGGCAAGGCATCGCTCGTCGCGCTCGATCGGCAGATCGAGTTGACCCAGCGCACAGTGAACGCGCAGCAGTACAACGCACAGTCGGTGCGTGCGGCGGTCGAACGCTCCCGTGCCGCGGCGAATCAGGCGTCGGACACCTTGCACAGGATGGAGCCGCTGCTCTCGCACGGCTATGTGTCGGCGGAAGATGTCGACCGCGCACGCACGGCGCAGCGCGCAACCGAGGCCGAACTCAGCGCCGCGCAGCTACAGGCCCACCAGGCGGCAGCGGCCGTGAGCGGAGTGGACGCGCTGGTCGCGCAGCGTGCCGTCATCATGGCCGAGATCGCGATTGCCGAACTGCACCTCGAATATGCAACGGTGCGCGCACCATTCGACGGACGCGTCGTCTCGCTGAAGACATCGACAGGGCAGTTCGCCTCCACACTCAAACCGGTCTTCACGTTGATCGACACGCGGCATTGGTATGTGGTCGCGAACTTTCGCGAGACCGAACTCAAGGGTGTGCGCGCAGGCACGCCCGCCACCGTCTACCTGATGAGCGACACGGGGCAGCGCTTTCACGGCGTAGTCGACTCGATCGGCTACGGCATCGCTTCGGAGGAGGCCGGCCTTGCCCTGCCAGGCGGTTTGCCGCACATCGAACGCACGCTGAACTGGGTGCACGTGTCGCAACGCTTCCCGGTGAAGATCCTCGTGGGCAATCCGAACCCGGAGCTTTTTCGCGTCGGCACGTCAGCCGTGGCCGTGTTGCGGCCTGGGCGCGGCAATCACGGCGAAGGCCATTGAGGAGCGCGGATGGCCGCTGCCGACTACCTGCCCGACACGCTGCGCAATGCCGGCACATTCCTGAAACAGGAGCTAGCGACGTTCCCCGGGCGAATGAACGTGACTCTGCGGTGCATGCTGACGAGCGCGATCGTGATCGTCGTGTCGATGGCACTCGAAGTGCCCGAACTTGCGTTGTCGCTGCTGGTGGTGTTTTACGTCACGCAGTCGAACGTGGTGTTCACGCGGCTCGTCGGCATCATGTTCATTCTCGGATCGACGCTCGGCATCGGCCTGTCGATCCTGCTGCTGAAGTTCACGTACGACTATCCTTTGGTGCGCATCGTCATTGCGAGTCTGGTGTTCTTTTGCAGCGCGTACCTGATTCGCGTGCTGAAGATCGGCGTGGTGTTCTTCATTGTCGCCATTGTCGTCATCTACGTGCAGAGCTTCGTCGACCGGACCGATCAGGCCGACTTGCTGATCCGCGCAGTATTGTGGGTGTGGGTGGCCGTCAACTATCCGATTGCGCTGACGCTGCTGGTCAATACGCTGCTGTTGCCTGCAGAACCGCAGTTGCAACTCAAGGCGGAGATTCATCGGCAACTCGAGGCGCTCGACGTCCGGATGGTGCAGCTGATCGAGGGCAGCGCGAGCAATGCGCCGCTTACGTCCCTCACTCCGGCGGACGTCCAGCAAGGCGCGCTGACGCTGCAAAAACTGCTGCGGTTCGCGACGATGCGCGACGCCCGCTATCGCGAGCATCAGGCGACGCAGCTTGCATGTATCGCGACGGTATCGCGTCTTTATCGCGCGGCAAGCGAGCTGCCGCACGAGTGGCGAGGTGCGTCGGCGGCACAAGTGAAGATGTTGCGCGAATTGCAAGCGAACGTCCGCGCGCTCGACGAGTCGGTGGCGCTGGGCGAGCCATATCGTTATGTGAGCACCACCACCGTCGTTGAACGCAACGCCGCCGACACGATTCCTGCAGCCGCGGAATTGCAGCGGGCGCTGCACGCCTACGCCGATCTCCTCGCGAGCGGCGCGACGCCAGGCGCTTCCGCTCCGGGCGAACCGATGGTCGCGTCCGACGCGTGGACCAACCCGGCCTATGCACGCTTCTCACTGAAGACGCTGCTCGCGGTGTTGATCTGTTACGTGTTCTATAACGCCGCAGACTGGCAAGGCGCCCATACGATCATGCTGACCTGCCTGATCGTCGCGCTGCCAAGCCTCGGCGCATCGGCACAACGTGCGTTGCTGCGGCTCGCCGGGGCCGCGATCGGCAGTGCGCTCGCGCTGGTCATGGTCGTGTTCGTCGTACCGCGCCTCGACGAAATAACGGGGCTGCTGCTGATGACGCTGCCCGTCATCGCGTTCGGGGCGTGGATTGCGGCCGGCTCGGAGCGAATCGGCTACGCCGGCATCCAGCTGGTGTTCACCTTTTCGCTGGCATTGCTCGCGCGATTCGGCCCAGTCATCAATCTCACGGAAATCCGCGACCGCATGATGGGCATCCTGCTGGGCGTTGGCGTCGCGACCTTCGTGCAGATGTCGTTCTGGCGGGAAGGCGAGGGCGATGTGCTGCGGCAGAAGCTCGCCACCATGCTGCGGGCGATCGCAGCTCAATTGCGCCCACCGCAAGCCGGCGTGACCGGGCACGACGAATTACCCTATGCGCAGCGTCAATTGCAGGCGTGGGCCGTGCTGGCCGATTGCGAGGCGACGCTCTCCCGTGTCGCACTCGAGCCCGACTGGCGGGAAACGGACCAGCCGCAATTGACGCTGCGCGCGCAAACCGTTCTCGCACAGGGGCGCGAGATCATGCTGGCGGGCGATGCGTTGCGTACGCTGGCGGCGCAGGCCGAAGTATCCGAACCAGGAACCGCCGAAGCCGTGCGTTCGGCCCAGGACCAGGCATCAGCCGAGCTTGCGCGATATGCGGAGGAACTGGCGGCGAATCCACCGGCAGCCCGCGCACCGCGACGCATCGAGATCGTTGCGCAAGCCGGTGAACCGGCGCTCGCGACCGGCACACCGCTCATCGAGGCCGCGGACGACCTGGCTCGCCAGGTGGCGGGCTTGCCAGAATGGGCTGCTGACGGCCTCCCGGAGCCCGCCGCGGCGCCGTCGTCACAGGCACTGCGATCATGATTGCGCGAGCGCATTGGCGACGCGTGTCGTGGCACCGACGCTGCCTGTGCATCGCGTGGATAGCGTCCACGCTGCCGGGCTGCGCGCTGATTCGCCATGACAGCCCGCCGCATACCGAGATCGCCCCCACGCAGATCAATCTCGCGAACGATATCCATCTCGCGCGCGACGGCTGGCCCGCCGCCCGTTGGTGGACGCGCTACAACGACGCGCAGCTCGACGCGCTAATCGACCAGGCGCTCGCCAATGCCCCGACGATGGTGATCGCGCGCACCCGCGTGGCGCAGGCAAAGTCGGACGTCGACCTCGTCAGGACAGGATCGAGCCTGCAAGTCAGTGCGATTGCCTTGCTCGATCGCGAGCATGTCTCGGCGAATGGTTTTCTCGGACCGTTCGCGCAGAACGAGCCGGCGTTGGGTCTCACGGGCCCGTGGTACACCGAGGGCGTCGTCGGACTGGGCGCGAGCCTGAACGTCGACATTTGGGGCAAGCAGCGCGCGCAGATCGCGGCTTCGATTGGCGTGACGAACGCGAGGCTTGCGGAGACATCGGCGGTCGAACTCGAAATATCGGCCGATGTCGCGCAGCTCTATTTCGGTATCCAGACGAATTACCAGCTTATCGATCTATTGAACGCATCACACGAGATCGCGCAGTTTGCGGTGCAGGCGCATGAGGCGCGCGCGACGCGCGGCCTCGAGCCCCGTACGCAGTTCGAAGAGGCCCGTGCGCAGCAGTTGGCCATCGAACGGCAGATCGTATCTACGCAGGCGCAGATCAAGCAGTTTCGGGAATCGTTGCGGGCGCTGGCGGGCGCGGGGCCCGACGGCTTGCCGGAGATCAGGCCCGTTGCGCTGGCGGCCTCGCAGGCTGTCTTGCCGGCGACGCTCTCCTATGAGCTTCTCGCCCGGCGCCCCGACTTGCAGGCCATGCGCTGGTATGTGCAGTCGTCCTTCGACCGGATCGACTCGGCCAAGGCCGCCTTCTATCCGAGTTTCGACATCAAGGCATTTTTCGGCTACAACGCCTTGCATCTCGCCGATCTGTTCACGCACGCAAGCCGCCAGATCAACCTGATTCCGGGCCTGTACCTGCCGATCTTCGATGGCGGCATGCTCAATGCGAACTTGAGCGGCGCGCGCCAGGGGAGCAACCTGTTGATCGAGCAGTACAACCAGGCCGTCCTCAATGCGGTTCGCGATGTCGCGCAGACGGGTAGCCGTTTGCAGGCGCTCGACGCCGAAACCGACTTGCAAAAACAGCGCATCGAATCGGTGACGTTCACGAGAGACAGTGTCGAAGCGTCCTGGCAGCGCGGACTGACCAGCCAGCTTGCGGCGCTCGAGGCGCGCCAACCGGTGATTGCCGAGCAGGTCGCACTGCTCGCGCTGAACGGGCAGGTGCTCAGTCAGGAGGTCGCGTTGACGAAGGCGCTGGGCGGTGGCTATCGCGCCGATGCGCCCGTCGAACTGAAGCCTCGCTGAAGCCCTGTTTCAGTGCAATGCGCCCCGGGGAAAAAGAGCCCGGGGCGCCAGACATCAAACGATCGGTGAAAGGCGAAAAACTGGCCCGGCCCATCAGCACTTGGCTGGCGACCTGTTCTCCGGCAGGTGCTGGTGCAGCTTCGGTGCGGTTGCGCTGCCGCCGTGAGTCTCGAGGTACTTGCACGCATTGACGATGTCACGCGCGAGCATCTGGGCCACGTTGTGATTGATGTGCGGCCGGACCACCACACGCAGGCTCTTGACCTCCTCGGCGTTGGGCGGCATCGAATACGCGGAAAGCACCCAGCCCTTTTCACGGACCTTGTTCGATACGTCGAATTCGTTGAACTTCGTGACGCGCTTGTCGAGCGTGACGGCCACGACAGGAATGCGCTGCTGCTCGTTCATGATGTTGAAATAGCCGCTGTCGACGAGTGCCCGACGCAAGGCGATGGCGTTGTCCAACGTCTGGCGCATGATGCGCCGATACCCGTCGAAACCGAGGCGCAGGAACTGGTAGTACTGAACGGCGATCTGGAATGCGTTGCGGCTGAAATTGAGCGTGGCCGTCGGCATTTCGCCGCCGAGGTAGTTCACGTAGAACACGAGATCCTCGTTGAACACGCTGCGTTCACGGAAGATCACCCAGCCCAGTCCCGGCGGCGTGAGCCCGTACTTGTGCCCCGATGCGTTAATCGACTGGACGCGCGGCAGCCGGAAGTCCCAGCGGTAGTCCGGATACAGGAACGGATTGACGAAGCCGCCCGACGCGCCGTCGATATGCATGGGAATCGAAATGCCCGTCCGTGCTTCATAAGCGTCGAGCCAGTCGTGAATCCCCTGAATGTCGTCGTCCTCGCCGGTGAAGGTCTGTCCGGCAATGGCGACGACGGCGATCGTATTTTCGTCTACGTACTTCTCCAGATCCTCCGCCGTCAGCCGATAGTTGCCAGGCTTGAGCGGAACGATCCGCGGTTCCACGTCGAAATAGCGCAGGAACTTCTTCCAGACGATCTGGACGTTGCCGCCCGTCACCATATTGGGGCGGGTGGCGTCCTTGCCGTCGCGCTCCCGCTTCTGGCGCCAGTTCCACTTGTGGGCGAGACCGGCGAGCATGCACGCTTCCGATGAACCGACCGTCGCGGTGCCGTACGGTTCGACGCCTTCCGGCCCGTTCCAGAGCTGGTGCAGCCATCTCACCATGCGGGTTTCCATGGCGAACAGCTGCGGATACATGTCGTGGTCGATATAGTTCTTGAACATGTTTCGCCTGGCGATCTCGACGGCTTCAGGCTCGGCAAAGGTCGTGACGAACGATGACATGTTCAGCATCGGGTTCGTGTCCGTCCATTCCTGACTCAGGACGAGTGCTTCTGCTGCCCGCGCAGCGATGCCGTGTTGCGGGAACTCGTTTTCCGGCACGTCGATATTGAACTCTTCGTACGACGACACTGCTGCAATTGGCGTAGCCATTGACTATCTCCTGGGGTTGAACATGCCATCGGCAAAATGGGTTTGCCGGGTGATGCAAGCTGGGGCGGCGTGACGCGACACGCCGGACGTGCTTCATTGAATGAGTGAGGGGCAGCAGCGAGCGCTACTTGAGTATCATGATGACGACCATGCCCCAGATCGTCAGCAGCGTATTGCCGACCGCGTACGTCACGGTGTAGCCAAGCCCTGGCACCTGGCTTTTCGCGGCGTCGCAAATCATTCCCAGAGCTGCTGTTGTCGTGCGGGCGCCGGCGCAACAACCCAGCACGATTGCGGGATGGAACCTGAATACGTACCTGGCGATGAACATGCCCAGAATCAGTGGGAGCGCGGTCGCGAAGATGCCCCACAAAAAGAGGCTCACACCCAGTTGCTTCAGGCCGAGCACGAAACCCGGCCCCGCCGTGATCCCCACCACGGCGATGAACACATTCAGTCCTACTGAGTTCATGAACCAGATCGTGGGCTCGGGGACACGTCCGAACGTTGGGTGGATGGCACGCAGCCAGCCGAACACGATTCCGGCGATCAACGCGCCGCCCGCCGTGGAGAGTGTCAACGGAACGGCACCGATATTGATGGTGATCGCGCCAACGAGCGCACCGATCGTGATCGCCAGCCCGACGAAGGCAACGTCCGCCGCATTGGTCGCCCGGTCGAGCGTGCCCAGTGCTTTGGCTGCTGCAGTCGTATCCTGGGTCCGGCCAACGAGCGTGATCGTGTCGCCGCGGTGAAGCTGCGTGCTCGGAAGCACGGGAATCGGCGTCTCGGTCGGGCCGCGCTTGATCTTGCGGATGAAAACGCCGCGCGCCGCGGGAAGCGTGGACAACTGCTGAAGTGTCTGGCCATCCACATCCTTTGCGGAGACATAGACATCGACTCCCTCGGCAGGAACCGCGAGGAGTTCGGCGTCGTCGATCTCGGCTCCGTTCGTGCCCAGCGTGGACACGAGCTGGTCGCGGCGCCCGGCGACGGCCACGACGTCACCCGTTGCCAGGACATAGTCGAGCCTTGCTTCCTCGATTGCGGTGCCGCGTCGGATACGTTCGATGAACAGACGCATGCCCTCGGCCTCCAGGGCTTCGACCTGGCGGACGGTCAGACCGATGAACGGACTCTCGCTCGTAATGCGAAACGCGCGCAGTTCGTACTGGTGCCAGGCGCTACCCGCGGTAATGAGTTGCTGTGTGCCGCCGAGGCTGGCTTCGTATTCCTTGCACGCCTTGACGAGATCGATGCGCAGGAGCTTCGGGCCGAGTTGGGCAAGGATGATGGCGGAGCCGACCGTGCCGAATATATAGCTGACGGCATAGGCGGTCGGCATCGCATCGAGCAACGCCTTCGTTTGCGAAGCGGGCAGTCCGAGTCGGCCGATTGCGTCCGTCGCGAGGCCCATCGACGCCGAAATGGTCTGGGAGCCCGCGAGAAGACCGGCAGCGGAACCGACGCCATAGCCCGCGATCCTGGCCGCGGCAACGGGGGCGGCCAGACACAGGACGCACTGGACAACCGAGAACAGCGCCTGAGGAATGCCGTCCTTGGCGATGCCTCTGACAAACTGCGGTCCGACACCGTAACCGACGGCGAACAGGAACATCAGAAAGAATATCGACTTGACGTTGGCGGAGATGGGAATACCCAGCTGCCCGATAGCGATGGGGCCGCAAGCAGTGTCGAGGTGACCGCGCCGAGACTGAAGCCCCGATAGCTCTTTCCTCCCACCCAATATCCGATCCCTAGCGACATAAAGATCGCTATCTCAGGATGGCTGCGCAGCGTTAATACCAGCCAGTTCATTTTGTGATCCTCCGTAGCATGTGCTTCAAGAAGTCAATGAAAGGAAAACAATGCTGCATTCCTAAATAAAAGATCAAGAGCATGTCTGCGCTCACTTCGATTGCAGCGGCTCCATGGGGACGTCATGAGTGCCGCTTCCCGCATCAGATGCCACGTGAGGATCGTGGGCGCCTCGCGATCAGGTTGGCAGTTCGCGAGGGGGCAGCGTCATCGAACGCCGGCGCGGGGAATCGCGGGCGTGCGTCGGGCGCGTAGGCGGTGAGTGCTGTTCGCGAACCGAAAGAATGCATTCGCCGCTCAGACCGTACTCACGCGCAATCGCTAGCAGCCTGTCCGGCCACTCCCAGACGCCGTAGATGTCGTGAACGTTCTGCAGACAGATCAGCAGTGCGACCGTGCGTTTGTCGTAGATATTGATCCCGGCATGCAGCAATGCCTTGCACAATGCGGCGACGCCGGCGTCCATGTAACGGGGCCAGCCGATCGCGGACCCGGGCAGGTAGCGTACCGGAACCCCCTCTATCGCGGAGCGGTAATCGGCTGGCCGGATGAAGCTGCCAACGGGACACCCGCCGCATGGACCGCGGTACGCAGCGCCTCCGTTTGCGAGAATCCCGGTGCGCCGTTGCGAAAGCAGGTGCTTGACGGAGCGGTCGAAGATTTCCTGATCGCTCAAAAATTGACTGGTGTGCATGGCTGACCTACTGAACACAGATCAAACTGAGATCGACGGTTCTGCGATAGACGCTCCGGTTGAGCCACGGGACGAACGTGTACTCGACATACGCGTTGCTGCCCACGAAAATCCATGTATGTAGCGTACTGAACATCGTGGACTCCTAACGGTGACCGGATATCGTGGGTCATCGAGTGCGCGGCGGTGGAAGCTGGATTGCTTGCCGTCGACGACACCAAAGGTACGCGCGCAAGGCCAGAAAAACCATCGTACGAACGGGTGGCGTGGTTCTTCATTCGCGTGAGCGGTTCATACAGGGGTATGCCTGGTTCGTCCGCGCCGGAGTGCAGCAAGGGTGCCGGCGGCAGCGGGGCGTCGCAGGTCGTCAGGAAGCGCGAAGTCTTGCGACGAAGCGAGTGACCGCGTGCCACCGGCGTCGGCTATACGAAGATATAGTCGTCTCAGACCAACGCCTTAATCCGGCAATCACTTGCATGTTTGTCGCCGGGCAGGCGCTGCGCTATTGTTCATTCGTCGCTATTCGTGGGGCGTCATTCGGTTCGCCTGTGCAAGCTTTCAAAAAGCTGATCAAGTGACGAGGCTCGATTTGGCCGCATTGAGTATGGGGCCTGACCAATCGGCCCTGAGGACCGCACGAAAGACCTGAAACAAGGAGAAGCCGTTGAGTGCAGGATCTGGCTTGACCTCGACAGGAGGCGCGTCCGATGGTCCGCCGTCGATGGTGTACGTGATCGACGATGATGAAGCGGTGCGAGTCGCACTCAAGGCACTCCTGCGCTCAGCGGGATTGCATGTGGCGACGTTCTCGGCCTGCCGCGAGTTTCTCGCGTTCCCGAAGCAGTGTGTGCCGAGTTGCCTGATTCTCGATGTCAGGCTGCAGGGGGAAACGGGTCTTGCGTTTCAGAAGGAGCTTGCGAAAAGCGAAATCCGCATGCCGATCGTGTTCATGACCGGATATGCCGACGTTGCGATGTCGGTCAGAGCCATGAAGGCCGGAGCGTTCGATTTTCTCGCCAAGCCGTTTCGGGACCAGGAGATTCTCGATGCCGTGACCGACGCCCTGGCGCGCGACGGCGAGCGCGTGCAGGCCGAACAGGCGCTTGCCGCGCTGCGTGCTTCCTATGCTTCGTTGACGGTACGCGAACAGGAGGTCGTTCGTTATGTCATCTCGGGCCTGATGAACAAGCAGATTGCCGCGCAGATGAAACTCAGCGAAGTCACCGTGAAGATTCACCGGGGGCACGCGATGAGAAAACTGGCTGCGCACTCCGTTCCGGATCTCGTCAGAAAGGCGGAAGCACTTGGCCTCAAGCCGCAAGTGGCAGGACCCTCCTGATCGCGTTGCCGTGTTCAGGACGTTCGGCGCCATCGCGCAAAGCAGGACGAACCGTTCGGGCCTTACGGATTGCCCTGCGGCGGCGGCTGCTTCAACGCGAGGCTGAGCCAGCGCACCACGTCATCGGCGGCAACGGGCTTCTCGAGCAGGACCAGTGCGCCGTTCTCGATGACTTCGGCGTGCAGGTCGGGCGTTGGAAAGGCGGTGATGAAAATGGTGGGTGGCGCGTTCCCCTGGCTACGAAGCCGGGCGTGCAGCGCGACCCCGGACATGCCGGGCATGCGTACGTCGGAGATCAGGCAGGAGGTGTCTTCGACGTGTCCGGATTCGAGGAAGGCTTCGGCAGATGCAAAGGTGCGTACGTTCCAGCCCAACGAACGCACCAGGTTCGCAGTCGCGATACGGACGGCCTCATCGTCGTCAACGATCGTAACAACCTCAGACGTATCCACGAGAAAGACCCCGATCGTCGAGAAGAGGGAAAAGTGTCCAGAAGATATTGGTGGCGCATTGCGAAGAATAGTACGCACATGCCGGAACCGGAATAATACGGATGTATGTAGCACACGTGATGGAGTGCCAGGCATTTTCCGGATACTTCTCTTTCGAAGGTCGCGCGTGTGCTCCGAATTTGAGAACGAGAATTCCTGTCGGGAGGTCAGATGGAGCAACGCAAGGAACTGAGCGGCCTGACCAACGAGCTCTTTCGGCAAGTCGTGGAGGCGGCTCCTAACGCCATGGTGATGGTGGACCGTGCCGGCAGAATCGTTCTTGTGAATGCGCAGGCGGAGAAGCTGTTCGGATATGCGCGTGCGGAATTGATGACGCGAGGTATCGAAGCGCTCGTGCCCGAGCGCTTCCGGTCCGGGCACCCGGATTTCCGGAGCGCCTACTACACTGACCTGAAGAGCCGTCCGATGGGGACCGGCCGCGACCTCTACGCAATGCGCAAGGACGGCTCCGAATTCCCCGTCGAGATCGGACTCAATCCGGTCTCGACCGACGAGGGCACTTTCGTGCTGGCAGCCGTCGTCGACATTACCGGGCGCAGGAGGCAGGAGGAACGCTTCCGGCAGGTCGTGGAAGCGGCGCCCAACGCGATGGTCATGCTGGACCGCGATGGCCAGATCGTCCTCGTGAATGCTCAGACCGAAAAGCTGTTCGGCTATCCCCGCGATGAACTGGTTGGCCAGAGCATCGAAGTACTCGTTCCCGAACGCTTCCGTTCCCGCCACCCGGACTACCGTGATGCGTTCTACAGCGACCTGAAGACCCGTCCGATGGGAGCGGGCCGGGATCTTTACGCGCGACGCAGGGACGGCTCGGAATTTCCCGTCGAGATCGGCCTGAATCCGCTGTCGACCGACGAAGGGAAATTCGTCCTCGCGGCCGTGGTCGACATCACGTCCCGCAAGCACGCGGAAGAGGAACTGCTGAGAAAAACCGACGAATTGGGCCGCTCGAACAAGGACCTCGAACAGTTTGCCTACCTCGCTTCCCACGATCTCCAGGAACCGCTGCGGGCCGTTGCCGGCCCCTTGCAGATGCTGCAGATGCGCTACAAGGGGCAACTGGACGACCGTGCCGATGAATTCATTGCACACGCGGTGGACGGCGCGACGCGGATGCAGGCGCTCATCAATGATCTGCTCGCCTATTCGCGGGTCGGCCGCTCCGACGACGCACGCCAGCTGACTGACTGCGCACAGATACTCGATCAGGCGCTCAAGAGCCTGAGCGTCATGATGGAGGAAAGCGGCGCCGAGGTGAGGCGGGAAGCGCTGCCCTCCCTGCTGGCGATTCCGACGCACCTTGCGCTGCTGTTCCAGAATCTCATCGGCAACGCCATCAAGTTCCGCGACAAGACGCGTCCTGTCCGGATCGACGTGGGTGCGAGGCGCGAGGGCGAGGGCTGGCTATTCTGGGTCAAGGACAACGGGATCGGTATCGATCCGCAGTACTACGAGCGGATTTTTCTGGTCTTTCAACGCCTGCACACGCGCGCACAGTATCCGGGCACCGGGATCGGCCTCGCGCTGTGCAAGCGGATCGTCGAGCAGCACGGCGGCCAGATCTGGGTCGAATCGGTTCCGGAGGAAGGCGCGGCGTTCTTTTTCACGCTGGGCATCAAGAACGCAATATGAAGCCAGTCACGAAAGAGAGGAGACAACGACGATGCTTTCCGAAAATAGCGAGCAGATGTTCCATATCCTGATGGTGGAGGATAGCCCCACGGACGTGATGATGACGCGTGAGGCGCTGGATTATTACAAGGTGCTCAATCCGCTACACATTGCGGAGGACGGCGTGGAAGCCATCGAGTTCCTCAAACGCGAAGGAAAACATGCGAACGCGCCCCGTCCCGGCTTGATCATCCTCGACCTCAATCTTCCACGAAAGAGCGGCCAGGAAGTGCTTCAGGAACTGAAGACCGATCCGGAATTGAAAAACATTCCTGTCGTCGTGCTGACCACGTCCAAAGCCGAGGAGGATGTGGCGAAGTCATATGGCCTGCATGCCAACTGCTACATCACCAAGCCCGTGGATTTCGAGAAATTCGTTCAGGTCGTGCGCAGCATCAACGACTTCTGGCTTGGCGTCGTGACGCTGCCTCCCGTCAAATCGTGAAGATCGATCGTGAAATCCGTATCCTCCTGATCGAGGACAGCGCGACCGATGCGCTGTTGATCGACAGGGTGCTCGAGGACGTGGTGGAGTTCAGGTACCACGTGGTGCGCACCGAGTCCATGGCGGAGGGCGTCGCGCGTGCGCGGACCGCGCACTTCGACGTGGTGATCCTCGACCTGGGACTGCCGGACGCAAACGGGGGGCTCGATACCTTCAAGAAATTCCAGCAAATGGCGCCCGACATGCCGGTGCTGGTTCTCACCGGACTGGATGATATTTCGGTCGGTCTGCTGTCCATCCAGCACGGCGCACAGGACTATCTTCTCAAGAAGGATATCCGCGCGTCGGAACTGAGTCGCGCGATCCGTTACGCAATCGAACGCCATCGCGTCGCGGTGGAGCTAAGGGCGAGCGAAGAGCGCTTTCAGCTCGCGGTGAGCGGGGCGACGGCGGGCTTGTGGGACTGGAATCCGCAGACGGGCGCGATGTACTTCTCGCCTCATTTCAAGGAAATCATGGGCTATGGGGAAAGCGATCCGCCCAATGAAGCGAGCGTTCATCACGAGGCCATCCATCCGGACGATATCGATCGGGTGACGGCCTGCCTGTCGGCGCATCTGGAGCACAAGAACGTCTACGACGTCGAGTATCGCATTCGCACCGTGTCGGGAGACTACCGATGGGTTCAGTCTCGCGGGCAGGCGCTGTGGAACCATTCCGGTCAGCCCTGTCGCATGGTGGGCTGGATCATCGACGTCACGGAGCGAAAACTGGCCGAAGAGGCGCAGCGCGATTCACGCGAGCGGGCGGCGGACGCGTTGCAGCAAACCCAGGCCGATATGGCGCGCCTGAACCGCGTCCTGATGCTCGGCGAAATGGCGGCCTCGATCGCGCACGAGGTCAAGCAGCCTGTGTCCGCCGTCGTCATGCATGCGACGGCGGGACTGCGATGGCTGGATGCCCAGCCTCCGGAACTCGAGGAGGCGCGGCAGTCGCTGAATCACATTCTCAAGCAGGGCAACCGGGTCGTGGAAGTCGTTGGCCACGTGCGATCGCTCGTCAAGCAGGCGCCGCCGCGCGAGGATCCGGTCGATATCAACGAGGCCATTGTCGAAGTGCTTGCCCTGATCAACGCCGAGTTGCAGAGGAACAGCGTGCGCTTGCAGACACGGCTTTCGGAGAACCTGCCGCCTGTCTGCGGGGATCGGGTCAAGATGCAGCAGGTGATCGTCAATCTTGTCATGAACGCGTCGGAGGCCATGAGCGGGGTGAGTGACAGGATGCGCGAGCTGACGATCGTCACCGAGCGGCGTGATTCGAACGAAGTGATCGTCGAGGTCTGGGACACCGGTGCTGGACTGCCAGTTGGGGGTACGGACCAATTGTTCCGCTCGTTCTACACCACCAAACCCAATGGAATGGGCATGGGACTCTCCATTAGCCGCTCGATTGTCGAAGCGCACGGCGGACAACTATCGGTCATGCCTCGTGAACCGCATGGTACCGTCTTCCGTTTCACACTGCCGATCGAGGCGAGTTGAGGCGTATATTGCGCAATAGCCAAAAACCGTGCCGTTGCCAGTTGCAGGTTCATCTTCAGGGAAGAATCCACTCATGATAGTCAGCATCCCGACGATCAGCGCGAGCTTGCGCGAACGCACGGCTTTGCTTGCAGCCAACCCGACAGCCGTGAACGAGCGCATGTATGAGACGCTGATGAGCGTAGAAGGTTACGAGAATCTGATGGCATCGGTCAGGCAGGACATTGCGGCGTCGATCGACTTGACGGCCCGTTTGTGGTTCCAGTCGCTTCTGACCGCAAATCCGCCATCGGCGGAAGACATGGATCGCTTCCGGGAATTCGGCCGCCGCCGCGTTCACCAGCGCGTGCCGCTGCAATCCGTGCTACGGGCGTTCCGGCTCGGATCGCGCGAGATCTGGCGCACCTACATTGCGCTGGGCGAGGACGATGGAAACCTCGTCGACGAATTGCTGTTCGTCATCTCGCCGTACCTCTTCGACTTTTTCGACGTCATGGCGCAGAGCATCGCGCAAAGCTATCTCGAGGAGCAGTATCAGCAAGCGCGCTGGCGCGAGGCATTGCGTCATCAGCTTTACAACATTGTCTTTTACACACCGGAAGATCACGACGGCTTTCGGGAAACCGTGGAGGCGCTGGGTCTCGACTCCACTGCGCCACGGGTGGCGCTCGCCATCGATATCGAACTGCCCGAGCACACGTCCTACGAACGCGAACGGGAACTCGACCGTATCGCACTGGCGTCAGCGCGTCATCTCGCTGCCGCGCCAGGCGATCTGGTGCGGGCGTGGCATCGTGGCCGGCTGATTCTGTGGGCGCCCTGCCTGCGAGGCGATTCGATCAACCGTATCGATCGCCTGACGGCGGAACGGGCCGGTACGCTGGCGACTGCGGTGCCGGAGTTTCGTCGTATCGGCGTTGGCCTGATGAACGAAGGCGCGTCCGGTTGGGCGGCCACGGTCGACGAAGCGATCAGGGCATTGGACTTCACCCCCAGGAGCCAGGGTCAGTCGCAGGTCGCAATGTATTCGAGTATCCTCATTGAAGAAAGCGCGCGTCACGCCTCGAATGCGCGGCGCTACCTCGTCTCCCTGCTCGAACAGCTGGCCAACGAGCCTGAACTGGTGGCCACGCTGCAGACTTATTTCGAACAGGGGCAGCGGCGCGGCCAGTCAGCGGCCGCCCTTGGCATTCATCCAAACACGTTGAACTACAGGATGGAACGCATAGAGGCGCTGCTTGGGGCGAGCCTCGACGACGTCGGCTGGATCGAGAAGCTCGATATCGCTCTGAAGCTGCGCCGGGCGACGATGTGAGCTGCCGTTGCGGCTCAGATCGGGTGGTGCTCTCACTATACAAAGGTTTAGTCCGCAGCGTCTCGTGAGCGCTTCGATTAACCGATCAGATAGTTGTTCGGGTAACGTGAATCGACCTAAGCTACCTGAACGAGGCGCCGCCAGAACCGACTGGCGCGAAGCAGCCGATTGCAGCCCGCAACAGGACAGCTCATGAGCAGACTTACGCCATCCGTTGGACCGCTCGATCACGCGCAAGGCAAGATCGACGCGCCCGTCACGCTCGTCGAGTACGGAGATTTCGAATGCCCGTATTGCGGGGCCATGCACGGTGTCATCACGGCAGTCCGGCAAGCGATGGGAGCTAAGTTGCGATTCGTTTTCCGGCACTTCCCGTTGACCGAACTGCATGCTCATGCCCTGCATGCGGCGGAGTTCTCGGAAGCCGCCGCTGCCGTCGGCCAGTTTTGGCCCGCACACAACAGGTTGTACGAGAATCAGCGGTCCCTGGGGGATCAGAGCCTCGCGCGGTACGCTGCTGAACTGAGTCTTCCCCCTGACAGTTTGACCGCTGCGTTCAGCGGCCGTTACGACGAGCGCATTCAGAACGACTTCGCGAGTGGCATTCGGAGTGGGGTGCATGGGACGCCCACACTGTTTATCAACGGCCATCTCTACGGCGGAGAGCACGACGCCCGAAGCTTGCTCGAAGCTTTGCAGGGTGCAGCGAGACGCTAGCGATCGTAGCGCCGTCCGGTTTCACACATGCCGCATCAGTCGGCGGACGCCAGCGTTTTGAACTGTGCCGCGCGAGGCCGTCCCATCAACACGGGCTGAAATATCACCGCGCCTATCAGCGTAGACACAAGCGACAGCGCGAGCAACGCGCCCAGACTCGATGTTCCGGGATGGTGTGAAAACCACAGGCTACCGAACGCTGCGCCGGTTGTCGCTGCGCTGAAGACAACGGCATAAGTCAGGCTGGATTCCAGTAGCCGTGTTGCGCCGCCTCGCCAGGCGATCACATAGTAGATCTTGAACGCGACGCCGACGCCAAGCATGAGCGGCAACGCGATGATGTTCGCGAAGTTCAGTTGCAGACCCAGCGCGACGGATAATTCGAGCGTCAAAAGCGCGGAAACGAGCAACGGCACAACGGTTCGAAGGATGTCGTCGACCCGGCGCAGCGCAATCCACAAAATGGCGACGATCGCTAGCAGGGCGTATCCGCTCGCCTGAAGAAACGCCTTGATGACGAGATTGGCCGAATACAAAATCGAAATCGGACCGCCGATCGCATTCGGTTCTGCAGCGCTCACTGCGTCTGCGAAGCTTCGCAATAGCGCGTCATCGTTTGGGTCGACCCCGCTCGGGACGCGGGGAGAAATTTCCACGATTGCCTTGCCGTCGGCGGCGACCCAGTCCCTTGCGATCCCGGTCGGCAAATTGGCGCGGGTTATCCCGGCAGGATCGAGCAGCGCGGCGAGTTGCGCGAGCGCGATCTTCAACGGTGCCGTCATCGCATGGTCGGCGCGATCGCGTGTCGTGCTCGAGGCATCGGCGAGGCGGGTCAGCGTGCGTGAGAGCCGCTTCGCCTCGGCGGCGCCGGGCCCGGGATGATCCTCTGCCGCAAGCGACAGCTGGTTGGCCGCCCGGCGCAAGGCGTCGACGCGAACGGCGTCGCTTGCCGGCGGCGCAGGCGGCTGCGCCAGGACGGGGTCCAATACCCGGGCTGCGTCTGCAATCACGGCGAGTTTTTCTGGCTGGTCTGCCGGGATGAAAGTGGTTAGCGTGACCGTTCTGCCCACCTGCGGCAGCTTTGACAAGCGAGCGGCGATCGCATCGGCTTCGGTCAAGGAATTCGCCATCACGCGCACATTGTTGATGCCAATTTCGGGCGAGTCTTTCAGTGCGAGCAGGGTGGCCATCGATTCCGTGTGTGGATCCTTGAGATGCAGTGGATTGAAATCGAAGCGCAGGTGCAGCAACAAGGGTGACGCGCCGAGAATGACGACCGCGGCCACGGCCAACATGGCTTTGCGATGCCTGTCGAGGAAGTCGTCGGTTCCGGCAAGCCGCTTGAAGCCTGGCGACGTTTTTTCGTCTCCGGGCTGCAGCACGCTGATGAGCGCGGGCAAGAGCGTCACACTGGTGAGCCAGGCGACGATCATTCCCACCCCGGCGATCTTGCCCAGTTCCGACACGCCGCGATAAGCAGTCGGAATAAACGAAAAGAAGCTAACGGCGACTGCAATCGCCGCGAGGGACAAGCGGCCGCCTAGCGTATTGGCCGTATTCATCAATGAGACGGGGATACGACCGTCCTTGTCGTGCTCTTCCCGATACCTCACGGTGAACTGTACACCGAAGTCGACGCCCAGGCCGACGAACAGCACCATGAACGCGACCGAGATCATGTTGAAGGCGTTCACCATCACCAGCCCTAACGCTGCGGTGATGAGCAATCCCACGACGAGGCAGAGGGAAACGGCCAGCACCAGTTTGGCGGACCGCAGCGCAACCCAGAGAATGCCGAGCACGACGAGCAGTGTCACGGCGCCGTTGAATGCCGCACCGTCCTGAACCGATGCGAATTCGTCGTCGGCGAGCGGTCGTTCGCCAGTAAGGCGCACGCGTGCGCCAAATCTCGTATCGAGATGCAGCGAGGCGGCCGTCTCGCGTATCAATGCCGTTGCGTTGCCGCCTGCCCGCAGCGATGCGTAATCCAGGACGGGCTGCACGAGTACGAATGCGCGTGCGGGTGACCTCGCGTGGGAATCGGTCAACGAACGCCATGAAAAAGCGGCGGTCTGGTTCGCTAGCACGCGGTCCATGGCATCCGCGCTTTGATCGAGAAGCGGGGCCATCTGCTCCAGCTTGACCCTCCCGATTTGCAGCGGCAAAAGCAGGGTGGTCGTCAGCAGGTTGGCGAGACCGGTCAGACTGGGGTCATGCGCGAGTGCGTTGAGCAACGAGCGCGCTTGCGTCAACTGCGACGTCGTCGACCGTACGTCGCGCAACGGGAGAAAAAGCAACCCGTTGCGTTCGAAGAAGGGACCGGCGCCCGGCTGCGTCACCGCAACGAACCGGTGCGTGTCCGTTCGCAGTGCATTGGCAAGTTCGCTGGCGGCGGTGTCGGCGAATTCCGGCGCATTCGATTCGACCACGACGAGAATGGAGCCCCCCCGTTGCGGAAAGGCGCGATCGAGCGACGTGGACAAGGCGTCCCACCGCTTGTCGACAGTCAATAGCCGGTCGGTGGCCGTGTTGATCCTGAAGTGATGGGAGACGTAATGACCGCTCAGCAGCACGAGGACGAGCGATAGCGCGATCACGCTGATCCGGTGACGGATGGACCATGACACGAGATGGACAACCGACGACATGATGGCGAAGGTTCGGGCGCGACGGACACCCCAGTGTAGCGTAGTTAGTCAAAACGCGTCCGCACGGGGTCGGGACGCTGCCGATCCGTCGATATCGCACTCGAACGGCTTTCATCCATGCACGAGTCGCAGCAGCGATCAGCCGAATTGCATTAACGTTGGCTGGCGAAATGGTTTCGAGTCCGACATGACAGGAGGACAGCATGGCGGCTTTGCGGTGACCGCTTCACACCTCGATGTGGTGGTGAACATCCCCGGCGGAGACAAGCAGGTGTTCGAAAAGGCCGCCGCCGATGCGAAGGCCGGCTGCCCGGTGTCGAAGGCCTTGAACGCCACCATCACGATGGACGCGAAGCTAGAGACCTGATCGTTTCACGGCTCCCCGGATGAAGTGCACTGCTGCAGCGTGAAATTTCTGCTTCCCTGACTGATGAGGTAACAGGCCATGTCAAAGAAATACTCAGGTCGATGTGCGTGCGGCGCCGTCAAGTTCGAGTTCGAAGCCGATCCCACGTTTATTGCCGATTGCTATTGCCTGGATTGCCAGAAGGCGAGTGGCGGGGTCATGGCAACTTTTTTCGGTGTTCCTGCGGGTGATTTCACCGTGCTGAGTGGACAACCGCGCTCGTTCTCCTACATAGCGGACTCCGGTAAGCGGATAGACCGCAATTTTTGTCCTGAGTGTGGATCCCGGCTCTTCTCAGACAATTCAGGCGCGTTTCCGGATACGGTGTTCGTCATGATCGGCAGCCTGGACCATCCCGATGGTATTCAGCCCGTGCTGGAGATGTACACGAAGCGCCGGTACACATGGCTCCACCATCTGGACGTTCCGCAATTCACGAACATGCCGACGTGACGAGCGGGAGACCTCGTCAATCCAGTCTGCGGGACGCCATGCGAACACTGGCGAGCATCTCCCGTGATTCCTTTAAATCGACGATTTCGAGCCCTTCGGTGAATTTGCCGTAGATCGGCGCAAGCACGGACTCCACCTGCGCGGTCCTGCCTTGTCTGAGCTTGAGGCGAGCGAGGCTCTTCGCCGCGCGTAGTTCCTGGAACAGCGCCCCTTGCTGCTGCGCGACTTCGATGGCGTGCAGGTAAAGCGCTTCGGATGCACCGCGCGGATCGAGTTCGTCGTGCGTGGCGAGTATGTCGCCCTTGATCCTGACCAACTCCGGGATGCACCACAGTTCTTCGTGCGCCTTCGACCACGCCAGTGCATCGTCGATCGTGGCGAGCGCTCGCGCGTGCTCTCCAAAGCGCAGCAGGCCCCGGGCATACATCCCCGCAAACATCGGATAACGCATTCCGATATGCTCGCGCTCGAGTTGCACTAATGCTTGGAAGAGGATCGGGAGTCCGTCAGGGTTCCCTTTCTCGATCAGAAACGCACCATGAAGACCGCGCGCCATCGCCTCGAAGAGGGCTAACCCGTGCTTTGCCACGGTGTCCTGCAACCTGATCAGGGCGTCTTCCGCCGCGGCGAGATCGCCTGCGTAGAGCGCGAGCGGAACGAAGGCAAACACGAGCACATAGCCAATCGTCAGCGTATGGCCACTTTCCTGTGCGTCGAAGAGCGCCTGATGCGCTTCCTTGAGCGCTCGTTCCGGACAGCCCAGCGTCCACAGGACGCTGGCCATCAACGAACGGGTTCCCTCGCTTCCGCTTACATGGTTGGCGGAGAGTTGCGACTGATGGAGGGGCGAGTCGTACCATTCGAGCACACGCTCGAGCAACCGCCGAGCCTCGGCTTGCTTGCCCATGTGATGCCACGCAAACGCGGTGAGCCGGTTCCCTTCCGACATCGCGGTCTCATTCTGTGTTCCGTTCGCAATGGCGCGGAACTGCTGCAGCCGTTCGTCGGCGGCACGGTGTCTTCCTGAATACACCAGGCCGCAACAGGCGGCGAACAACGAACGCAATTGATATTCCTTGTCGTCGAGCCGTTCCGCAATGGCCAGTGCGGCGGTGCATGCAGCGTCGACTTGCGAGACCATGCCGCGCGTATAGAGTGCCGAGGCGGCAAGTGCCGTGTAGAGTTTCATCCGCTGCCTGTCGAGCGCGGGCGAGCGCGCATCCGCGCGATGAAGCGCATCCTCGATGCGACTGCGGCATTCGTCTAGCGAGGAGAGCCGGATCCACGCGGGAATAGCGGCAACGGTGAGCGCAATGCCCAGCGATGTATCGCCGTGCGCGGAGAATGCCCAGTTCAGTGCGGCTCTGACGTCGTCGATCGTGGCGATGTGATTGGCCAGCCAGCGTGGATCGGGCGGCCGGTTCCAGCAATCCGTGACACGCGCGTACCAATCATGAAAATGCCCGGCGTGGCGACGGGAGACCCGCTCCAGTTCATTCGCATCTGCAAGCTTGCGTCTCGCGTAGTCACGCGTAGTGTCGAGCAGACGATATCGCAAGGGATCGTTGGCGACGTTTGCCGACAGCAGCGACTTCGACACGAGGCTTGCCACTGCATCGATCACACTGGCGTAAGGCAGGTTTTCGTCGCTCACGACGGCAGCCGCAGATGCGAGCGAAAAGACGCCCGGAAATATGCCCAACCGGCGCAGCACGACCCGTTCGACGGCGGGCAACAACTGATGGCTCCAGTCGAGTGTGGCCAGCAACGTTCTCTGCCGCTCCGGAGTCGTGCGTCGCCCCTGTGCGAGCGCAGCAAAGCGGTCGTCGAGCAAAGCGAGCAATTCCCGAATGCCGAAGGCATCCAGACGCGTTGCCGCAAGCTCGATTGCCAGCGCGATGCCGTCGAGGCGCCGGCAGATTTGCGCGACCACGGGCGCCTCTTCGTCGGACGGCTCGAAGTCGCCGCGTGCGGCAATGGCTCGCTCGATAAAGAGTTCGACAGCGGGGTATTGACGCGCGGCGTCGATCGTCATGCGTGCCGTGTCGGGTGGGCTTTCGAGCGCTTCGAGCCGGTACACGTATTCGCCGGTTGCGTGCAGCGGCTCGCGGCTGGTCGCGAGAACATGAATTTGCGGGGCCGCCGCGATCATCCGCTCGGCGATGATTGCTGCTGCCTCGACGATCTGTTCGCAGCTGTCGAGCACGATGAGCTGTGGGCGATTGCGAAGCCGCAGGTAATTCGCCAGCGCGTGCAGGATGTCGTCCGAGTGAACGACGAGGCCAATCGTGCTGGCGACGGCATGAGGTACGAAGCGCGCGTCGGCTAGCCGGGAAAGGTTGACGAACCAGACATCGTGTTCACCCAGCTCGACCATTTCGCGGGCAACGGCCAGCGCGACCGTCGTTTTGCCTATACCTCCGGGCCCTGTCACCGTCAGGAGCCGGTTGCGCGAGAGCCGCTTCAGCAGATCGTCGATCGTCTTCGCGCGTCCGATCGGTCGAACCAATGCGGCGGGAATGTTGTGCGAAACCTGGGGACGCGTTTGCGTTTGCGGCGGTGTCGTGGCACCCGACAGCGTTTCGCGTTCGACGGGCGCGACGAATTGATAGCCGCGGCCAACCACCGTCGCGATAAAGCGCTGGCCCTGGGGCCCGTCGCCGAGGATTTTGCGCAAGGCCGCGATATTCACCTTGAGATTGCCTTCCTCCACGACAGTCTTCGGCCACGCGCGAGCCATGAGTTCTTGCTTGGTGACGAGCTCGCCGCGACGTTCGACGAGCGCGGTCAGCAAGTCGAGCGCTCGACCGCCAATCAGCACGCGCGTGTCGCCGTCGAGCAAGGTCTTCTGTGACGGAATCAGGCGGAACGAACCAAACCGGTAAGCCGCTGCGGCTTCGGCGGGTAGGTGTGCCTCATCGCTCAGCCCCTGGCTGATTGGCGATCTATGCATGATTGAGCCCCGAAGTGGCGTCAGCATCGTCATCGGGAAACCGCTCGCGCAGATGCCCGTGTTTGCAATTCTGCAATCCATTGCCTTTGCGAGCGTCATTCTATCGACCGGCGAAGGGCGCGCTCGCAAGTTTCGATTTTTCATACGTTTCGCGCAGCCGCGCCGCGCGGTTCCGAGGCCCCGGCGTTGCAGGAATGGGCATTTGGGCGGCCGCATTGCAGGATATTTCCTCGCAGACTATAAATCAGTCGAGGAGGAGGCCCACCATGCGGCGCATCCTGATGATCGTTTCCAGCGCACGCGAGCTTCCGCTCGAAGGCGGCGACGCGTTGCCCACCGGCTACTGGGCCGATGAGGTCTACACACCGCTCAGGCGTTTTCGCGCTGCCGGCGTGGACGTGCGCATCCACACGGTGGACGGGCGCCCCGGCATTGCCGATCCCTTCAGCCTGGAGCCCCGATTTCATTATCCCGACACGGACAGGGACTTTCTCGCCGCCATCGTGAGATCGTTCGCCGACGATCCGGAAGGAATTCGCTTTACGCTGCATCACTTCACGGAACTCGACTTGATCGCATCGCGTCGCGTGTACGAGGCCTTGACGTTTGCGAATATCGAGCACGGGCTGGCGCGCACCAACGTTGAAGCGGCGGCAAAGGAAAGCTGGAAACACGATATCGGCTTTCTCGAAGCGCTCGCCTCGCGGCCGAAAATCAGCATGATCGTGCCGCCCGCGCGGGCACAAGTTCTGGCCGACTCGGTGAAGCACGATAGCGAACGTCTGGCGCAAACCTGCGCGCATTCGCTGGCAAATGATCGCGCGCTGAACGCGCCATACGATCTCGGCAGCCTGTCGGACGAGGAGATTCTTTCGTTCGACGCGGTGTTCATTCCCGGCGGACACGGCGCGATCGTCGATCTGCCGGACAACCGCGATGTCGAGCGCGTGCTGCGCCTCGCGCATTCGCGGCGGCGCCTGATCGCGCTGCTCTGCCATGGACCCGCCGCGCTGCTTTCGGTCGGCAACGGTCCCGACGGTGGGTGGCTGTTCGACGGCTATCGGGTGGCGGCATTCAGCAATGAGGAAGAAGACCAGGCGATAGTCGGACTGCGACGGCCGCCGTGGTTTCTCGAAAGCGAGTTGAAGAATCGAGGCGTTGTCTATGACGAAGCGCCCCCGTGGGTGTCTCATGTGGTGGTTGACCGTCATTTGCTGACGGCACAGAATCAGATGTCCGATGAGGCCTGTGCGGAAGCGGTGTTGCGCAAACTCGGTGTCCTGCAAGGGAGTGCGGCATGAGCATCGCCCTCGAAGTCGCCCATGCATT
The DNA here is from genome assembly GCF_040965595.1 of Paraburkholderia sp. EG287B. Lineage (NCBI taxonomy): Bacteria > Pseudomonadati > Pseudomonadota > Betaproteobacteria > Burkholderiales > Burkholderiaceae > Paraburkholderia > Paraburkholderia sp. EG287B. Next base: position 462,590 of record NZ_JBFRCG010000003.1, on the reverse strand, counting down.
CATCGGCTGTCTCGCCCGACATGATGTCGACGGCGCCCTCACATCCTGCTCCCCGCATTGCGCCATTCACATTGTTCCCCTGGCGCTCGACGGCCCCATTCACGCCGAAGGGCGCCGATTCTTCGAGAACTGGTTTTCCGCGTTTCCGGACTTGACGTTGAGCACGCGGCGCATGTTCGCAACGCATGAAGATGTCGTGGCCGTGGAGACGACATTCGATGGCACGCAGGCGGGCGAATTTCTCGGCGTCATCAATCAGGAAAAGCATATCGATCTCGACGAAGCGTGGTTGCTGCATACGCGTAGCGATCGCATCGAGGCGGTCAAGCTGTTCTGGTGCCAGAACCAGCTATACCGGCGGCTCGCCGTGCGGCGCCTGGACCGCGTCACGATCACCACGTCATTCTGATTCGCGGCGCTGGGTCGAATCGGACAAGGAGAAGTCGATGCCTGAAGTCCCGCAAGGTCGTGCGATCACCACCGGGCAACGCGCCAGTCGCGCAGTGCTCCGTTTTTTCGACGCCTATCGACGCCAGGACGTCGAGGGCATGGTCGATGCTTGCGTGGACAACGCGAACTTTCGCTATGTTCCGGCCGAGGTCATGCGCAAGCAGCGTGTGGTTCGCGGCGACGGCAAGGTGCGCGGCATCGGGAAAACCTGGTGGTCGTCGTTGATCGATGCGTTTCCCGACCTGACCAACGACGTGCAGTGGATCGGCAACGACGATGAGGGCAACGTGGCGGTCGAGGTGACGATCTCCGGCACCCAGGCCAAGGCATTCGGCACGCTCGCGAACAGCGGCGAGCATTACGATCTGGCGCATCTCTTTCTCTTTCATGTCAATCGCGAAGGGCTGATCGACGACATCGTCGCCTATTGGGACACCGCAGACTGGTATCGGCAACTCGGACGCCTCGAATGTGACTGATGCCCGCGGCAAACAGGTTTGCGGGAACGCACGCAGGAGATATCGATGACTTCACTCAGGCGTGAAGACTGGTACGACGTGTATCGCGACGTCGAATGGACGCTCTCGTACGTCGACCAGGATGCGGTTTTTCCCGAATGGTTGTCCGGCACGGGAAAGGTGCCCATCGACGCATGGAAGCAGTGGGACGAACCGTACAAGATCACCTATCCGGAATACGTTGCGACGCAGCGTGAGAAGGAAGCTTCGGCTTATGCCGTCAAGTCGGCATTGCGGCGCTCGTCGATCTTCGAGCGGCTCGACGAGGGCTGGAAGTCGGTTTCGAAGATTCACTACGGTGCCGTCTCGCTGATCGAATACCTGGCAGTGCTCGCGGAATTGCGCATGGCGCGTTTCGGTCTGGCGCCGGCGTGGCGGCAGATGGCGATGTTCGGTGCGCTCGATGAAATTCGCCACGCCCAGCTCGACTTGCTGTTCGCCCACGAATTCATCAGCCGGGACCAGCAATACGACTGGGCGCTCAAGGCCTATCACACCGACGAATGGGTGGCCGTAGCCGGGCGGGCGGCGTTCGACGGCATGATGGTGAATCCGAGCGCGGTCGATATTGCCATTCAATTGCCGTTTACGTTCGAAACGGCATTCACCAACGTTCAGTTCATCGGCTTGGCGGTCGATGCGCTCAGTTCCGCCGACATCAATTTTGCAAACATGATTTCGTCCGTGCAGACGGACGAGGCGCGCCACGCGCAGCAGGGGCATCCGACGATCGAAATCCTGATGCGGCACGATCCGAAACGGGCGCAGTGGCTGATCGACAAGACGTTCTGGATCAGCGCGCGGCTTTTCGCGGTGATCAGCGGGATCTGTATGGATTACTACACGCCGCTCGAGCACCGGAAACTGTCGTACAAAGAGTTCATGGAAGAGTGGGTCGTCAATCAGTATCAGCGCACCTTGCAGGAATACGGTTTGAAGCGGCCCTGGTTCTGGCAGGAATTCATCGATGGGCTCGACGTGTGGCACCACTCGCTGCAGATGGGAATCTGGTTCTGGCGTCCCACAGTCTGGTGGAAGCCGCAGGGTGGGGTGAGCGAAGACGAACGGGCATGGCTGCGCGAAAAGTACCCGCGCTGGGAAAAGGAATTCGGCCCGGGCTGGGACACGATCATTGCAAACATCAATAGCGGGCAGGAAGAAAAAACGCTGCCGAAAACGCTACCCTGGCTGTGCAACTGCTGCCATCTGCCTATCGGGACGGCGGGCGCGCCCAATAACGACCGGTATCCGGTGCGCAGCTATCCGCTCGAACACAATGGCTACACCTACCATTTCTGCTCGAAACCGTGCCGGCAGATCTGGTGGGAAGACAAGGACACCATTCACCAGAAGACGGTGGTCGAGCGGCTTCTGGGTGGAGAGGTGCAGCCGCAAACGCTCACAGGCGTTCTCGATTACATGGGGCTCACGCCCGAGGTGATGGGGAAGGATGCAAAGAATTATGCGTGGGCGTACTCGTATCGTGACGATAAAACCGCGCAGCAGGCCTGATATGGATACAACCCGCACAAGCGGCGCAACCAGCAATGCGGAGCCTGCTACCCTGGCGATCAACGCGCTGTTCATTGGCGACATCGTTACCCAGCTCGTTTTCGTGCGTGATACGGACACGATCGCGGAGGTCGCCGAGAAGGTCGCCGCACACTCGGTCGGTATCCGGGTGCCGCGCAGGGACGCGCCGATGGTCGTCTATTTCAACGGCGTCGCGTTGCCGATGAGCGAGACGGTCGCGGGCGCCGGTATCGATGCGCTGCAATGCCTGACGGTGCGCTACGCGGAGTGAGTGGAGCGGAACATGACGCACTCAGCGAACCTCGTAGGACCCGTGCTGCGCATGGTCGACGACGTCGACGCCGTGGTGCGCGCCATCGTGGAGGACAACCCCGATCGGGAAGTCGAACTGGTCGATCGCGGCGCGTACATCAGGGTGCAGGCGGAAGGGTTTCTTCGCGTGAGCCGGGATACGATCGAGCGGCAGGTCGGAAGGCCGTACCAGATGCGCGAACTGGAGCAGATGCTCGCTTCGTTTGCCGGGCGCATCGAGACGACGTCGGACGAGGTGACATGGCAGTACACGGTCTGATGTCGAAGGCGTAACGCATGGGCGCAGAACATAAGGACGCTGATAATGGACGACTCCGCCTCGAATGCGAAAGCGAAACCGTTGCGCACATGGAGCGTGTTCGGCGAGATTCGCCGCGTGCCGAGCGAATACGAAATCGTCACGCACGAAGTGAATTACACGCTGCGCAAGCGCCGTACGGCAGCCTTCGAGTTGAACCCGACGACGCCGGCCAACATGTGGTACTTGACGTACCGGGACAAGTCGCCGGTGCAGGTTCCGGAGTGGAACGAATTTCGCGACCCGGACGAAATGACGTATCGCAAGTACGTAACGACCCAGGACGAACAGGAAAGCGTCATGAAAGGTGTGCTCGACCAATACGAGCGCACGGCGCATGACAGCGACGTCTCGGCGCGCTGGCTGGACACGCTGGCACATGTGCTCATCCCCACCCGTTACCCGGTTCACGGACTGCAGATGACGCAAGCCTACCTGGGCACGATCGCGCCTTCGTCGTACATCACGAATTGCGCTGCGTTCGCGGCCGGCGACCTGTTGCGGCGCGGCTCCCTCATTGCGTACCGCACGCGCCAGCTGCAACTGGCCCGTCCCGACGTGCATGTGCTGGTCGACGCGCGACGCATCTGGGAGGCAGACCTGGGTTGGCAGCCCGCGAGGAAGGCTCTGGAAACCGCGCTGATCACCTACGATTGGGCCGAGTGCCTGACCGCGGTGAATCTCGTGTTGCGCCCGGCGCTCGACGAAGTTCTGCTGGCGCAACTCGCAATCGTTGCGCGCAAGAATCGCGACGACCTGACCTGGCTGCTTCTCACGAACCTGGCGAGGGACTCGGCTCGCGCCGCGCGCTGGAGTTGCGCGCTTGCGCGTTTCGCCATTGCGCGCAACCCCGATAACGTCGGCAGTTTCGCGCGTTGGGTCAAAAAATGGCGCGGCCGCGCCGAGGATGCCGCCGGCGGCCTCGCGACCTTGCTCACCAGCGTATCGTCGCCGGGGCAGGAAGAGTTGAAGACGCTCGAGGCGGCCCGCAATGCCATTGCGGCGTCGCTCGAGGCGGCCGGCATTACCGAAGACATGGAGAAAACCGTCGTTGCCGCGAACACCTCCGCGAAACCATCGGCCGCGCCGCAATACATGGCGCCCCTGCTCAGCGACCCGCTGATCGCACTGTTCGAAAAATACGCCGTGGCGCCCGGCGCCAATCCGTGCCGCTGGACCGGGCTCACTTTCTACCGCTTCGAAAGTCCGGTGGCGCCACACTGGGACCAGACGGCCTCGCTGGCATTCTGCATCGTCGCGCAGGGACGCAAACGCGTGACGATCAACGGACGCAGATACTTTTTCGACCCCGCAAACTATTTTCTGATCAATCGGGCGACACGCTTGCAGGCCGAGATTCTCGAAGGCTCGCCCGCGCAACCGTTTCTGTCGATGATCTTGCAGATCCCGGCGGCGGCAGTCGCCGAAGTGCTGATCGAAAGCCTGCCTGGGCTGGAAGCGCAGGCAGGTGCGGATGTTGAGGAAGAAGAAGCCTACGTCTCGAAATTCGATGGCGACCTGCGCGACGCGGTCATCCGCTTTCTGAAGACGCTCGACGACGATAGCGAACGCCGCCTGCTCGGACCGCTGTTTCTGCGCGAGATCGTGTTCCGGCTGCTGCGTCAGGACCAGGCGCCGCGCCTCGTGACCGCGGCACTGTACGGAAAAACGTCGCGCAAGGTGTTCGCTGCGATTCGCTACATGCAGACTGAGTTCAACAAATCGATCACCATCGACGACATCGCCCGTGCGGTGGGGGCGAGCACGTCGACGCTCGCCCATTCGTTCAAGGAGATCATCGGTGTCTCGCCGTATCACTTTCTCAAGCAGTTGAGGCTCGAGCGCGCACGCGTGTTGATGATTCGCGAGGGCTGGGGCGTGAGCGAAGCCGCCGCCCGCACCGGCTATGCGAGTCCGTCGCATTTCGTGAAGGCATTTACCAGCTATTTTGGCGAGGCGCCGAGCCAGTACGCGAACCAGTTTCGCGGCAAGCCGACGCTCAATGTGATGGAGACGACCCAACCGGGGACGTAATGGAGCAGGACCCCTCCTGGATCGACGTGATGGACGCCGACGACCTCTGGATCGGCGAGATGGTCGCCGTGGAGTCCGCGCTCGGTCCGCTGCTGATGATCAATATCGACGGTGCGGTGCACGCGTATGAGAACCGTTGCCCCCACAGGGGCGGCCGGCTCAGCGACGGTGAATTCGCCAATGGCGTCATTGTGTGCCCGAATCACCGGTGGGAGTTTTGCGCACTTAGCGGCCGCGGGATCAACCCCACCGGCCAGCAATTGAACCCGCATCGGGTGCGGATCGTGGGCGGCCGCATCCTGGTTGCATCGGGCCAGTCGTAAATTCTTCAGTTCAATTGCCCTGACGCGGCGCGGCATGCATGCGCGCCCCACGTGTCAGCCGTTCCTCCTGAACCCAGCGTTGTCCTGATACGCCTTCACCGGCATTCAGCCGCCGAGGCGTCGAATCCTGCGAGATTCGCGTCAATTCCTGCAAATGGCAGGCGGCGCGCTGTACGCGCCGGAGACGCTTGCCTTCAATGAAGGCAAGCCGGGCAGGCGGCGAGACGTTGATCCGCTTTGCCGGCGCGTGTTTTTTTGCGACTCAGGAGGGCGCCATGCGTTGCCGGTCATTCCCTGGCGGTTTGCTGCCATGAAACCGCGCCCGACCGCTTCGACCCGTTCGCCGGGCGCCGCGGGGTCCTTCTCGTTCGGACCGTTCCGCTTGATTCCTGGGCAGCAACTGCTGCTCGAAGATGGCGCGCCCGTACATATCGGCAGCCGCGCGCTGCTACTTCTCACGGCGTTGGTCGAGAATGCGGGCGAGCTGGTCAGCAAGAGCGACCTGATTGCGCGCGCGTGGCCTGACGCCGTGGTCGACGAGGGCAATCTCAAGGTCCATATCGCAGCGCTTCGCAAGGCGCTTGGAGACGGCCTGCGCGGAAACCGGTATCTCGCCACGATCAGCGGACGCGGTTACACCTTCGTGGCCCCGGTCGAGTACGTCGAGCACAAGGTGTCGGCGCGGCGCAACGGAGCGGCTCAGGCCGCCTCCCGTCTGCCGGCAATACCGACCAACACGATCGGCCGCGCAGACGCGATCGAGAGGCTTGGCGATGCCTTGCCGCGTCAACGCCTCGTGACGGTGGTCGGCCCCGGCGGCATCGGCAAGACGGCCGTGGCGCTGTGCGCGGCGCAAGGCGCGCGCGAGAACTATGCGCACGGCGTGAGCTTCGTCGATCTCGGGCCGGTCGCGGAACCGGGCGCGTTCTTTGCCACCGTTGCGGGTGCGCTCGGTCTGATCATTCGCAGTACCGATAAACAGCCGGCAATCATGGCGCATCTACGCGAGCGGCAGATGCTGATCGTGCTCGACACCTGCGAACATGTGATCGACGAGGCGGCGTTGTTCGTGGAGCAGGTGATGCGCGGCGCACCGAATGTCGCGGTCTTGGCGACGAGCCGTCAATCGCTTCGTGCCAGCGGCGAGTATTTGCACCGGCTGCTGCCGTTGCCGAGTCCACCCGACGCGGTTGGGCTCACGGCGTCGGAGGCGTTGACGTTCTCGGCTGTCCAGCTGTTCGTCGATCGCGCCGCGGCGGGCCAGCAGGGATTCGCGCTCAACGACGAGAATGCGCCGATCGTTGGCGAAATCTGCCGGAATCTGGACGGGCTGCCTCTCGCGATCGAGCTGGTCGCGACGCGCTTCGATGCATTCGGTCTGCGCGGATTGTCCTTGCTGCTCGACGACAACAGACGGCTATTGAATCAGAGCCGGCGTACGACGTTGTTGCGTCACCGGACGCTCGCCGCCGCGCTCGAATGGAGCTACGAGCTGTTGCCGAGAGTGGAGCGTACGATACTGCGGCGCCTTTCCTTGTTTGCCGGCCCATTTACGCTCGAAGCGGCGAGCGCGCTCGCAGAAGATGGAGAAATCACCGCGAGCGATGTGATTGGCGGCGTGGCCCAGCTCGTCGAAAAATCGCTCCTGTCAGCCGACGTGAGCGGCTCGACCACCCGATATCGTTTGCTCAATACCACGCGCGCCTATGCGCTGCAAAAACTTGCCGATGGCGGTGAACTGGAGCAGATCACGCGGCGCTACGCCGAACGGCTTCCCGGCTTGTTCGCGCCGGCCGAGGCAAAAACCGGCATGCAGGCACGCAGGAAGTCGCGCGCGAACGGTCAGCGAAAGCAGTGAGTCTGGGTCGCGGGGGATTGCGCCGGCGGATCGCCGCCGCCTTGCGCCTGCGCCGCTTGCCGGGCGGCGAGCCGCGCCTCGGCCGCCTCGATGTTGAGAGGGAAGCGAAGATCGGACGCCTGGGTGGGCCAAAAGCCTTCGCTTTCCAGGTCATAGAGATGCTGCAGCACCTCGGCTCGCGTGCATGGCCCTGGCGCCTGTTGCGCGAGGGACACGGCGGGCGAGAGTCCCAGTTCGACGGCGATTATCGTGAGAATACGTAGATCCATATCGCTGAACCCGCCGTATAGTCCGAAGCCGCTAACTTCCGCTGAACAGGTTGCAGTAGCTGTGCGGACCCACGCATTCGCTATTGCCTGGTGTATTCCCGTTCTGCATTTGTTGCATACCCGGTGACCCGCTCTGGGAATCGTTTGCCGGCATGGTGGATTGCGCCTGAGCAAGTGCAGGCACCAGCAGGACAAAAAGAATGGTTGCTTTCACGAGCTTCATGTTCACACTCCTCGAGTGGCTTGAATCACGGCAAGGCCATCTTCGCATTGCCTGCCCGTCGCGGCTTTCCGGAAAGCGCTGGGAATTGCGGCTTTGCCCGAATCGGCGCATACCCCCTCTCTGACAAATCGGTTGGCACGTCTTAATATCGAGCACATGGTTTGCGTAGGCAGTCGACGCGCGTTTCGCGCCAATGTTTTCATGGAGGTCGAGATGAATATCGATTTGAGCGGCAAGAGTGCGGTGGTCAGCGGGTCCAGTTCCGGTATCGGGCTCGCCATTGCAACGGGGCTCGCTGCAAGCGGCGCACTGACGATCGTGAATGGACGCAAACAGCACGCAGTGGAGAGCGCCATCGCGCGTATCAAAGCCAGCGTGCCGGACGCGAACGTGCGCGGCGTGGCGTGCGATCTCGGCACGCTCGAAGGCGTCACTGCGTTTATCGAGCAGGTGCCCGAAACGGACATCCTCGTGAACAACCTCGGCTTCTTCGGGCCCGGCGATATCCTCAGCACCGCGGACGCGGAATGGGAGCGCTACTTCCAGGTCAACGTGATGTCGGGCGTGCGTATGACGCGCGCCTATCTCGACGGCATGATGCGCCGGCGCTGGGGCAGAATCGTGTTCATTTCGTCGGAATCGGGACTGGCGATTCCGCCCGACATGCTCGCATACGGATTCACGAAAACGGCCCAGTTGAGCATTTCGCGCGGCGTCGCCAAGTTCGCCGCCAATAGCGGCGTGACGGTGAACGCGGTGTTGCCCGGGCCGACGCTCTCGGAAGGCGCGCTCGAGATGGTCGCCGAGAGCGCGAGAGCACAAGGCAAGACGCCGGACCAGGTGCTCAACGAATTCGTCATCAATACGCGCGGTTCGTCGATTATCCGGCGCGCCGCGACGACCGAAGAAGTGGCCAATATGGTCGTCTACGTCTGCTCGCAGCAGGCTTCGGCCACGACGGGCGCTGCACTGAAAGTGGAAGGCGGGATCGTCGATACGATTGCCTGACGCACACGCGAGCAGGCATAGCCGGGCCTACCTCATCCGCCAGGGCGGTTCGGCTTCTTCGACCGTGCTGTCCGGACGGAAATAGTCGAACGCGAGCGAGGCCAGCGCAGCCGTCTTGAGGACGGTTTCAACCAGCGAGAGGCAAAAGAACCACGGCGAAAGCGAGTACATGCGCGGCAGCGCCATGGCGATGACGATGATGCTCACGGCACAGCAAAACGAAAACACGGCGAGCGCGAGATGGGCGCGGCGCAGTGTCCAGATCACGATGACGGTGAGGATCAGCTTGGCGACGAGTAACGCCGCGACCGGAAGAACCTCGGTCTCGCCTGCGAGTTCCCAGCGGGTTTCGAAGAGCGCCCACAGCCAGACCATGACGATCGATGTCTTCGACATCGTTCCCAGCGCAAGGCGATCGGGCACGGTGGTTTCACTCGTATCGATATCGGCAAAGGAGTGCGGGAATTCCGCGTGTGCAAAGTAACTGTCTTCGGCTTTCATGACAACCTCAACGACTTCGGGTAGAACACGATCGACTACGCGAAGCCAGTATGGAGGCGGTGTGGCAAGTGTTCTTTCTCGATGAACGCGCAAATTGCGCAGAAAAACGGGCGACGCGCGCCCGGCATGGAGGCGCGAAGCCATACGCAGCGGAGCTACCTTTTTTAACCGAAATTTACTGTCATTTCACCGGCACGGTTTCTAAGCTTTGAGGAACTGCGGCGCGGCGATAGAGGCCGAGATCGGCCGTGGGATTTGCCATGCATGAAAAAGCGTACGCGGCGGAGTGCGAAGCCGTTGAAATCCATTGCACGAAGGAGTCGGAGGCAAACAAGCGTGGCCGCACGCTGTTCGCTCTTGCGCTCGGGAGCTTTTGCATCGGCACCTCGGAGTTCGCGAGCATGGGCATTCTGCAGCTCTTCGCGTCGGACCTCGATATCGGTATTCCGCGCGCGACACATGCGGTCACGGCCTATGCGTTTGGCGTCGTCATTGGCGCACCGGTATTGACGTTGGCGGCGGCAAGGCTGAACCGTCGCACGCTCCTGCTGATTTTGATGGCGGTGTTCGCCGCGGGCAATCTGCTTTCCGCCGCGGCGACCCATATCGGCATGCTCGCCGTTGCCCGCTTCATCAGCGGTTTGCCACAAGGCGCGTATTTCGGCGCGGGCGCTTTTGTGGCGTCGTATATCGTTGGGCCCGGCGCGTCGGGCAAGGCGTTTGCATTCGTGATGACCGGGCTGACGATAGCGACGATCTTCGGCTCGCCGCTCGCGACGTTCCTCGGGCAGACACTGGGCTGGCGGGACACGTATATCGCCGTCGGCGTGCTGGCGCTGCTCGCGTTTGCCGCGTTGTGGGCCTGGCTGCCGGTGAACGACGCGTTGAATGGCGGCTCGTTGAGGCAGGAGCTTGGCGCGCTGCGCAAGCCGTCGGTCTGGGTCATGATGAGCGTCGCCGCGCTGGGCGTCGGCAGTATTTTCGCGGTCTACACGTTTATTGGCCCCTTCGTGACCGACGTCGCCAGGTTGCACGCGTCGGCAATTCCGGTTGCGCTGGCGCTCTTCGGTATCGGCATGACGCTGGGCAATGCCGCGGGAGGACACATAGCCGACAAGCACGACGCGCTGGGGCTGTTATTGGGCTTCGGTTCTGCGCTCGTCGTCCTGGCGCTGCTGGCGCTGTTCGGCCACTCGGTGTGGGTGCTGATGCTTTCGCTGTTCGGCGTCGGCGCGACCATGATGGGTGCCATTCCGACCATCCAGGTCCGCCTTACCCGCCTCGCGCCTGAAGCATCGACGCTGATGGGGGCAATGAATCTCGCCTCGCTGAACGTCGCGAATGCGCTTGGCGCCTGGGCCGGGGCGCTGGCGATCGGCGCCGGCTGGGGCCTCCTGTCCGCGGTTTGGGCGGGGTTTGCATTGACGCTCGCGGGACTGCTGGTGTTCGCGTTCGCGTTTGGCGCGCGCCGCCTCGGTTGAATGACGTGAACTAAAGAAGGCGCGGCGCTTCAATCCGCGCGTGGAGACCTCGCTTTATCAAGCGCACATTTGACGCTCCTTGCGACGATATCGAAGTCCGTGGGTTTGGGCAGGTAGGCCAGCGCGCCGTTGGCGAGGACAGCGGCTTCGTCGCGTGCGGTGGGATAGCCCGTGAGGAAGATGGTGGGAGGCGCGTAGCCGTTGGCCAGCAGGCAGGCGTGCATTTCGATGCCCGACATGCCCGGCATACTGACGTCGCTGATGAGGCAGTGGGTTTGGCTGATGGCGCCGGAATCCAGAAATGCGGCCGCGGATTCGAACGTCAGGACTTCCCAACCCATCGAGCGGATGGCGCTCGCCGTTGCCACGCGCATGGATTCGTCGTCTTCGACTATGGAAACAAGGGCGACAGGCGTCACGGTGTGCCCCCAACGGGAAACAGAAGATCTGCCTCGTAGACTAGTCCGACAAACGACTTTCGATAACCATACGTTCGTATAATATCGGCTGACTTCTGGCCGTTTTGGAGGTTTGGCGCGCTGCTACAATGGAATCGGGGTGGAGTCGTCGGTCCTTAATCGTTTTCTAACGTATGCAGCGTGCGGCGAGCGGTGCAACCGCCTGCCCCGACACGCGAGCGTCGTGACGCCCGAGGGAAGTCGGATGACTATCATGGCCAGGTCGACTACAGCGGATAACAGCGGCACGCCAGGGCCGTCGGTTGTCTATGTGATCGACGACGACGAGGAAATGAGACTCGCGCTAGGCGGCCTGCTTCGCTCGGTTGGACATCGCGTAGAGCTTTTCGATTCGCCGCACGCGTTCGTCAATTTCGCGCGCGACGACGTGCCGAGCTGCCTCATTCTCGACGTGAGGCTGAAGGGAGAAAACGGGCTCGCGTTCCAGCGTTCGATAGCGAAAATCGCGCCGCATATTCCCATCCTGTTCATCTCCGGTTATGCCGACGTCGAGATGTCGGTCAAGGCGATGAAAGCGGGAGCGGTGGACTTCTTCACGAAGCCGTTTCGCGAGCAGGACATGCTCGATGCGGTGGCGCAAGCGCTCATGCGCGACGCCGAGCGCCTCACTTCGGATTCCGCCTTGGCCGAACTGCGCCAACGCTTCGAAGCGCTGACACCGAAAGAGCACGAAGTGCTGGAGTTCGTGCTGGCCGGTCTGCTGAACAAGCAGATCGCCGAGGAAATGCATGTCAGCGAGATCACGGTGAAATTGCATCGCGGACAGGTCATGCGCAAGATGGGCATTCATTCGGTGGTCGATCTTGTCCGCCAGGCGCAAATGCTGGGCGTGGTGCCTCGCACGCCAACACGCCGCCGCTCATAGCGCTCGTTTGTCTGGCCCATGGCGCCGATTCACGCACGCGCCAGAAAAAATTTCCGGCGTTAAACGAAAGTATTAGACAGCAGCGCTTTCCATGTCGCGTCCCAGCCGCTCGTATGGCTGGTATTGCGAGCGCCTGGGCGGTATCGTTCGGACAACTACAAGGGAGACTCATACCAGACTGGGAGTCAGACATGAGTATTCGAAGCAGTTTGTTGAACGGTCCGCTGGGATTCGGCGCCGCCCCGCTCGGGAACATGTTCCGCAATATTCCCGAGGAAGAAGCGCTGGAAACGGTCGAGTCGGCGTGGCAGCAGGGGGTGCGCTATTTCGATACCGCACCGTTTTACGGCGCGGGGCTTTCCGAGTTGCGTATCGGCAAGGCGCTGTCGAAGCACAAGCGCGACGACTATATTCTCAGCACCAAGGTCGGCCGCCTGATTCTCGATGAAGTCGAAACCGGCAAGCGGGAATTCGGCGAAAAGGGCGGACTGTTCGAGTTCGCATTGCCGAACAAGATTCTCTACGACTATTCCGAGCGCGGCACCATGCAATCGCTCGAAGACAGCATGAAACGGCTTCAGGTCGATCGCATCGATTTCGTCTGGGTCCACGATATCGCGCAGGACTTTCATGGCGACGCGTGGCTCAAGGAATTCGAAGTGGCGCACACCGGCGCATTTCGCGCTTTGTCGAAGCTGCTCGACGAGGGCGTCATCAAGGGCTGGGGCCTCGGTGTGAATCGCGTCGAACCGATCGAGCTGACGCTCGGGCTCGCGGATGCGAAGCCCAATGGCATGCTGGTGGCGGGGCGCTATACGCTGCTGGATCACGAAGTCGCGCTGCAGCGGTTGATGCCCGCTGCGCTCGCGAAAGGGGTCGATATTGTCGTGGGTGGCCCGTATAGCTCGGGCGTGCTGGCCGGCGGCGCGCATTTCGAATATCAGAAGGCTTCACCGGAAATCCTCGCCAAGGTCGCGCGCATCCAGGCGCTCGCGCAGCGCTACGCGATTCCGGTCAAGGCAGCGGCCCTGCAGTTCGTGCTTGCGCATCCCGCCACGGCCGCAGTCATACCGGGCGCGAGCCGGCCCGAGCGTATCGCGGAAGACGTCGCCGCGCTGAAGGTGCGGATTCCCGATGACTTCTGGCGCGAAATGCGGGAGCAGGGCCTGGTCTCGCCGCTGGCGCCGTTACCCATCGACCGCAAGTAGGGGGACATCATGGCGGATGCTTTCGCAGCGCTCGACGTCGCGTTGCCGGCCGCAACGGTCTGGCAATTGATAGGCGGGTTCGGTTCCTTGCCCGACTGGTTGCCTTATATTCCGGAGAGCGAATTGACCGATGGCGGCCGTGTGCGTCATCTCTCCAATCCCGACGGCGATCCGATTGTCGAGCGCATGCTGTCGTTCAGCGAGGCTTCGCGCAGCTACAGCTATGCAATCCTGAAAGCGCCCTTTCCCGTGACCGATTATGTTTCGACACTGAGCGTGGTGGAGCAGGGCGCAACGGCGTGTCGCGTCGAGTGGTCGGGCAAGTTTGTGCCGGTTGGCGTGACGGAGCAGGAAGCGTCGCGTCTTTTCGCGCAGATCTATGAAGACGGACTCGACGCGCTCAAGGCGCGATTGGCAAAGCAGACGTGATACCGGCACGTACGGTTTAAATAACTATCTTCATACCGATGCGCCGTATTCGAGTCGTGTGGCGCCTCACTGATTCGATCGCGCTAATGGGTTCGCATGGCGGTGGCGATAACGCCGGTATATATTAGCTTTGTCGAATCCTTTGGGGCACTTCAGTGAGCGATAAGCATGCTGTCACCCGCAGCGGTGAGGCGCCAACGGTCTTCCTGGTCGACGACGACGACGACGTCAGGGAGTCGCTCGAGCAACTGCTAAGGTCGGTGGGAATGAAGGCCAGTGCGTTCTCACGCGGCGAGGCGTTGATCGATGCGTTCGAAAGCGGCACCATTCGCAGTCCCGCGTGTATCGTGCTGGACGTGCGCCTGCGCGGTGCGAGCGGACTGATGGTGCAGCAGGCGCTTTCGCAGCGTGGCATCGCGCATCCCGTCATTTTCATCACGGGGCATGGCGACATCGTGATGACGGTGAAAGCCATGAAGGCCGGCGCAGTCAATTTCCTCACCAAACCCGTTCGCGACCAGGATCTGCTCGAAGCGATAGCGGAAGCCGTCGATCTCGATCGGCGAAGGATCGAGGATGTCGCGGCGGCGCAGGACGTCAAGAGCCGCTGGCTCGAACTGACGCCGCGGCAGAGACAGGTCATGCATTGCGTCGCCTGTGGCGCATCGAATCGCGAGATCGCCGACGAGTTGGGCATCACGGAGATCACGGTGAAGATCTATCGCGGCGAGGGCATGCGACGCCTCGGAACCAAGACCCTCAGCGAGTTCCTCTCCAAGGCGGAGATGCTCGGAATCATCGACGGGGCGTCGCACGATCTGCTCGGCGCCAATTGACGGACCCGGGGCGGCGCATCCTGCCGCCGCCCCGCCACCGAACGATGCATATCAGTGGCCGGCTTCGCGCATTCGCACGTTGTTGGTCACGTTCGATACGCCCGGTACGGTAGCGGCAGCCGTGCCGGCGAGCTGGATCTGATCCTCGTCCGGTACCGTGCCGTCGAGCGTGATCTTGCCGCTGCGCGCGACGACGATGATGCCGCCCGCGTCGAGATCCCTGGTCTTCGTGAGCGTGCGCCTCACCTGGTTTTCGAGTTGGCGATTCTGGGCCCGGATGGTCTTCTTGCTGACCGTTGTCGATGGGGGTGCCGACGCGTCGGTTTGAGCCAATGACGGGGCGATAGCCAGAGCGGAAGTGACCGTCAACGCCACGATGGGCAAAAGCTTGCGTAAGAACATCGCTGTGCTCCTTGGAAGAAAGAGGGGTCACGCCGCGTGAGAATGGCGTCTGAACGTCGCCCTCCAGAAGCATTTTCATCTGCTTCGTTTCCCGAAGTCTTTCCCAATCGCACCGTATTTTAAGCGGCGTATCACTTTCGATCGCTCTCGCGCCAGCCGACCGCGATACTACGACGCTTTACTACTTTTAACTTCCCGTCCCGGTGCGCGGGTGGCATATTGGGCTCAACACCCGGCGTTCAGTTGGTCATTCGGCTTGCCCATCCATTCGCGATGGATACGGACTATTCAAACGATTCGAACTATTCGGCATGCAGACGCGAGAGGCAGATTCATGATCCAGATCGTTCACCCGGCGCAAATCTTGCTCAGCAAGCTCGATGGCTTTCGCCTGGAATTCACGGAATCGAATGCTCGTGCCGATATCGTGTTGCACCGGCCGCCGCTCAATATCGTGAACCTGGAACAGCGCGAACAATTGCGTGTGGTTTTCGAGGCGCTGGACGAAGACCCCCGTGTGCGCGTGATCGTGCTTCGCTCGGCGGGCGAGCATTTTTCGGGGGGCGGTGATCTCGGCGGACTCGTCGAAGCCTCCGCGGAGCGCATTGCGCGGCTGGCGTGGAGCGTAGCTGCGCCAGCGCGCTGCGGCAAGCCCGTGATCGCCGCGAATCGCGGCTACTGTTTTGGGGTGGGGTTCGAGCTGTCGCTGGCCTGCGATTTTCGTCTTGCAACGGAAACGACACTGTATGCGTTGTCGGAGCAGAGACTCGGCGAGTTGCCGGGATCGGGCGGCTCGGCGCGGCTCCAGAAAATGGTGGGAACGAGCCGTACCAAGGATATCGTGATGCGTTCGCGCCAGATTCCCGGACCGCAGGCTTATGACTGGGGCATTGCGACCGAGTTCGTGCCCGATAGCGATCTGGAGAGCGCCACCGACGAGATGGTGTCCGAACTGCTCGCGTGCTCGCCGTCGGCGCAGCGCGCTGCGAAGCGCCTCCTGAACGCCATCGACGACACGTCGCTTTCGATGGGGATCGCGCTCGATGGCCATCTCAACGGAAGGCTGCACGAGCCTGGCGAGTACCGGGAAAGAATGGAAGCGTTCGGCGAGCAGTGATGGCCGGTCGCCGCATTTGCCCAGTGATTCTCGAGGTCCAGCTTATGAAGATCAGCGTTTTCGCGAGCATCGTCCCCAAGCCGGAGCATGTTGAGGACGTCGAGGAAGAATTGCTCAGGATGGTGAGCGCGTCGCGCAAGGAGCCCGGCAACCTGCGCTACGACCTTTATCGCATTTCGGAAGGGCCAACGAGCTTCCATTTATTCGAGACTTACGACGGTCCTGCCGCAATGGATGCGCACCGGGCGAGCGCGCACTATCAGAACTATCGCGCCAAGGTCGTGAACTGGCTGCTTTCGACACCCGATGTCAAGGTGCTGACCGCCGTCGAAGCCGCCAGTTAACGATATGGTCCGCGGATAGGGTCCGCGCTCACTCGCTTTCGAAGAGGTCTCTGAAGCGGCGAGGCTGTGAGCGCAAATAGGGCTTCGGCGCGCGCACATGGGCACCGAGGTCCGCTGCGGCATGCCAGGGCCAGCGCGGGTCGTAGAGTATCGCGCGGGCCAGCGCGATGAAATCGGCGTCTCCCGTCGACACGATGGCATCGGCCTGCTCGAAGCCCGTGATCAATCCAACCGCGACCACCCGCATCGAAACCGTTTCTTTGACCGCACGCGCGAGCGGCACCTGGTAGTTGGGTCCCACTGGAATCTTCTGGTCGGGGTGCAGGCCGCCGCTCGTCACGTGGATGGCGTCACACCCGCGCGCTTCGAGCGCCGCGGCAAATGCGATGGTCTGCTCGATATCCCAGCCGCCTTCGACCCAATCGGTGCCCGATACGCGCACGGTGACCGGTTTATTGCGGGGAAAGGCTTCGCGAACCTCGTCGAAGACTTCGAGCGGAAATCGCATGCGGTTTTCGAGCGAGCCGCCGTATTCGTCGGTGCGCCGGTTGGAGAGCGGCGAAAGGAACTGATGCAGAAGGTAGCCGTGGCCGATATGCAGCTGAATCAGGTCGATGCCGATGCGATGTGCGCGATGCGTCGCGGCGACAAAGGCGTTGCGCACACGGCGCAGCCCTTCATGATCGAGTTCGACTGGTGGAACGTAGTTTTCTGCGTACGCCACCGGCGAGGGCGCTTCGGTTTGCCAGCCGAGCGCGTGGTCGGGCGGAAATTGAGCGGGCTTTTTCCACGGCACCTCCGTTGAGGCCTTACGCCCGGCATGACTCAGCTGAATGCCGACGGGGACGTCCGAGCAGTGCCGGATTGCCTCCAGCGTGCGCCGCATCGCGGCTTCCGTCTGGTCGTCGTAGAGCCCCACATCGGCGTAGGTGATACGGCCTTCGGGCACAACGGCCGTCGCTTCGATGGTGAGCAGCGCGGCGCCGGAGATGGCCAGGTGGCCCAGATGCACGACATGCCAGTCGTTCATGCATCCGTGCTTTGCGGAGTACTGGCACATCGGCGCGATGATGATGCGGTTTGCCAACTCGAGATTGCCAACTCTCAGCGGCATGAACAAGGCAGGGTTCGCCAAGATGGCCTCCGTACGCGTAGACGTGAATCAGGCAGGGACCAGGATAATGCGGCGCGTGACCGTCGCATAGCCCTACGATGGGCTCGATGCGCTCGCACAATCCGTATCAGGCTTATACCAAGGTTTAGGGTGCCGCCGATGCGGGTTTTTCGAGGCGGCCGCGACGATGGTCGATTCGTTCGCCGCACGCGGCGACGCTTCCCATACGAACGTATAGTGCCTGCACGGAGGGCGGCGATTGACGTATGCCATGGTAGCGTGGACTTGCGTGCAGCGGACGACTACTCTGGAATCGTCGTGAAGAGCGCCGGCATGGGGCTCACGCGGCGGGTCTTCTGGAGTCAGTGAACATGTATCAGTATGAGCAAGTGACGTTACACAACTGGATCATCGTTTGCAGCGATGCGTATATGGAATTTACCTTCGTCCCGTGGCTCGGTCGAAATGTCTATCGGCGCACCGTCGATTACCGGGACGTCTGCCTGCAATAGCCGACGTATTCACCGCATGAAAAAGATTGGACAGGTCATGGCGCAGCCTGCATGTCATTCCAATGAAAGCCACCTCTGAGGATCTCGCCATCTTCGTCAGCGTTGTCGAATCGGGTTCGATTACAGCGGCGTCGCAAATCCTTGGGCTTGCCCCCTCGGCGGTCAGCCGTACGCTGTCGAAGCTCGAAGAGAAGGTCGGCGCGACCCTGCTCAACCGCACGACGCGCCGCATGCATCTCACCGAGGAAGGCGCGTTCTACCTCGGCCATGCGCGGGAAATTCTGCACCGCATGGAAGATCTCGAAGAGCGTCTCACATGGCGCCTGCAAGCGCCGGTGGGAAGGTTGCGCATCAATGCGGCGTCCGCTTTCATGCTGCATGCGATCGTGCCGCACATCGGGGAATTCCGCCGCATTTATCCCGACATCGAACTCCAGCTCAACACGAGCGAATTCAATATCGACCTGTTGGCCGAGAGCACCGATATCGCGATTCGCGTCGGCGCATTGAGCGATTCGACGCTGCGCGCGCGGCCGTTGGGCGCGGTGCAAATGCAGGTGGTGGCCAGCCCCGAATACCTCGTTCGCCATGGCGAACCCGCGACTGTTCAGGGCCTGGCTGGCCACTTGCTGATCGGCTTCACGGAGCGCGAGTGCCGCAACGTCTGGCCCATGCGCAGCGCCGACGGAAAGTGTCTCCAGGTGCGTCCTGCCTTGAGCGCCTCGAGCGGCGAGACGATCCGTCAACTGGCGCTGGCGGGGCAGGGTATCGCCTGTCTTGCCAACTTCATGACCGCGCAGGACATCGCCGCCGGCCGCCTCGTGAAACTGACGTTCGAGGCCCTAAACAACGAGCTGCAACCGGTGCACGCG
Organism: Paraburkholderia sp. EG287B; assembly: GCF_040965595.1. Classification (NCBI taxonomy): domain Bacteria; kingdom Pseudomonadati; phylum Pseudomonadota; class Betaproteobacteria; order Burkholderiales; family Burkholderiaceae; genus Paraburkholderia; species Paraburkholderia sp. EG287B. The sequence continues at coordinate 443,604 of NZ_JBFRCG010000003.1, read as the reverse complement.
GTGTTCTACCGCAACCTGACGCTCTCCATCCGCATTCAGTGCTTTCTCGACTTCATTCAGTCGCGCCTGAAAAACACGCTCATTGCGCTCGACTGACCCTGGGAGCTCGTGTGGACAATCCGCTGATCTTCGGCTTTGCGCTGGTGGCCATCGACGTCGCGCTGTGGCGCAGCGCCGTGCCGCGCAACGAAGTGGCGAGACTCCTCACGCGGCTGTGCATCTATGGGGCGCTGAGTGCGCTGCTGTTCAGTTCGGGGCTGAGTCCTTTTTTCCAGCCGCCGTTCGAAGGCTCGCGCGCGCTGCATGTGGCGGGCGCGGTGCTCGAGATCATCTGGTGGCTGACCGGCGCGCGCCTCCTGAGCGTCGTGCTCGACACGCTGTTCCTGCCGGAGACGTGGCGCCGTCAACGGCTCTTCGAAGACGTATTCGGCGCGGTCGCGTTTCTTGCCGCCGTGGTCGCCTCGCTGGCCTTCGTTCTCGAACTGCCGGTGCGTGGTCTCGTTGCCACGTCTGGCGCGCTCGCGATCGTTCTGGGCCTCGCGATCCAGAGTACGCTCAGCGACGTCTTTGCGGGCATCGTGATCAATACCACCGAGCCATATGAAGTCGGCAACTGGGTTTCCATCGACGGCGTGGAAGGCAAGGTGCTGGAGATGAACTGGCGCGCAACGCATTTACTGACCGGGCAAGGCGACGTCATCATCGTGCCGAACGCCGTGGCCGCGAAGGCGAAGATCACCAACAGCAGCCGCCCCGCGGCGCTGCACGGCCTGACCATCACGCTCGAAATCACGCCCGAGGCGCGGCCCGGTGTCGTACTCGATGCGCTCCGTCTCGCGCTCGAGGGCGTGCGCGCGGTGCTCGCCGAGCCGGCGCCGTCGGTGCTCGTGAAGGGGGCCAGCGTCCAGTCGCTCTCGTACGAAGTGACCGCCTTTGTCGACGACATGGGCAAGAAAGCCGCGGTGTCCAACGAGCTTTACGATCTTTGCTATCGCCACCTCGCTGCGGCCGGGGTCGATCTCAGAGCCCCCGGCGCTTCCCGCCCGCGCGACCCGACGGCGGGCGCAGGCGATGGACGCATTGACGTGCTGCGCCGCGTCCAGCTATTTGCCGCGTTGCCGCTCGAAGAACTCGCGCGGCTCGCACAAGCGCTGTCCTGCCACGCCTACGAAGCGGGCGAGGTGCTGATCACGTCGGGCAGCGTGTCCGACGCGCTCATGATCGTCGATTCCGGCGTGCTCTCAGCGGTTGCCAGCAAGGGCGAGGAACAGATCGAGGTCGCACGGTTCGGGCCGGGCGAGACGTGCGGCGAAGATGGCTTGCTTGCAGGACTGGCGGCACGCATGACGGTCACGGCCCTCACGAATGGCGTGATCTATCGCGCGAAAAAAGATGCGCTGACGCCCCTCTTCAAGAACTACCCGCACATCGTCCAGTCGATGTGCGGACTGCTTTCGCGTCGTCAACAGACGCTCGACAGGATGGGTACGTCCAAGCCTGCCGCCCAATCGGAAGAGTCGTTCTTTCAATGGCTGATCGACAGAGTCCGCGAGTTGCACGACCTGACGTTTTGAGTCCCGCAACGCGGCATCGGCGTATTCCCGTAGCAAGGTCTTTTGCGAACTCGCATGGCATTCGACGCGTTTCAGCCTGTTTGATTATCGTTAGCAGTGCGTCACACGAGACGGTACGGATAATCGAGGGGCGACATGCCACGATCCTACGATAGCCTCACGCTGGACGATGCGAAGAAGATGGTTGGCGCCGCGGAGGCGCGAGCCACGAGCCTTGGCATCGCGTACAACATCGCGGTGGTCGACGCGGGCGGACATCTGATCGCGTTTCTTCGCCAGGACGGCGCGCTGATCGGCAGCATCGATCTTGCGATCGACAAGGCGGCGACCGCCCGGATCTTCGACACGGCGACCGCCGATCTGGCGACGCTCGCACAGTCGGGCAAGCCGCTCTACGGCATACAGGAATCCAACGCCGGCAAGGTGGTGATCTTCGGCGGTGGCATTCCAATCGTTTTCAAAGGCAATGTCATTGGCGCGGTGGGCACGAGTGCGGGAACCGTCGAGCAGGACATCGAGGTTGCCGAGGCGGCGCTCGCCGCGCTCGACTTCTGAACGCGCATGGCGAAATGAGGCATCGATGGAAAACGACCAACCGGAATCGACTCGCCCGACGGATGCCGATGCGCCGATCTCGGTGCTGTCGAGCCCGCAGGAGCAGATGTTTCCGCTGCTGCTGGAGCGCGAAATAGAAAGGGCGCGCGCGTTCGGCACGGTGATGCAGTGGCGGGCCGGCGAGCTGATGTTCTCGATGGGACACCCTGCACCGGGCCTCGTCGTCATGCTCGAAGGGCATGTGCGCGTGATCCGGCGCGACGCGCTGGGCCGCGTCCATCGCACCTTCGAGTATCGTGCGCGTCAGTTCATGGGAGAGATCGCCCAGCTGTTCGACCATCCATGCCTTGGCGACGGCGTCGTCGTCGAAGACACGACCGCCATCGTGATTCAGTCGGAGGATCTGCGCCGGCTGCTGGTCATGGAGGCCGAACTGGGCGAGAAGATCATGCGCGCGCTGATTCTGCGGCGCGTCGGCTTGATCGAGCGCGGCAGCGGCCCCGTGTTGATCGGCGAACCGACCGACGCCCGCCTGATTGCGCTGCAGGATCTGCTCAGACGAAACTCGTATCCGTATTCGCTGATCGACGCGCGCGAAGATCCCGAAACCGTGTCGCTGCTTCAACGCATCTCGGCAACCGAGGCCGATTTCCCGGTCGTCGTCTGTCCGGACGGCACGGTGCTGCGCGCACCGGATGAGGGTGAGCTTGCGACGCGTCTAGGCTGGCTGCCCGATTTCGACCCCGGGCATGTCTACGACGTGCTCATCGTCGGTGCCGGGCCCGCCGGGCTCGCGACAGCCGTGTACGCGGCTTCCGAGGGTTTGTCGGTGGCGATGTTCGATAGCTGGGGCCCCGGAGGTCAGGCCGGCACGAGTGCCCGGATCGAGAACTATCTGGGCTTTCCGGCCGGCATTTCCGGCGAAGCGTTGACCGGCCGGGCCTTCATGCAGGCACAGAAGTTCGGCGTCCATATTTCGATTCCGACGCGCGTCACTTCGCTTTGTTGCGATGGCGTCCCGCTCGCGGTGGAACTCGACGGCGGCAAGCGCATTGCTTCGCATACCATCGTGATTGCCTGTGGCGCCGTCTACGCGAAACCGGACATAGAAGGCCTCGAGCGCTTGACGGGGCGGGGCGTGTTCTTCGGATCGTCGCCGGTCGAAGCGAAACTGTGTCAGGGGCTGGAAGTCGTGGTCGTGGGCGGCGGTAATTCCTCCGGACAAGGTGTGGTGTATCTGGCGTCTCATGCCCGGCATGTGCACCTCATCGTGCGCGATCACAGTCTTGCGGAGCATATGTCGCAGTACCTGATCGACCGGATCGCCCGGCTACCCAACGTGACGCTCCATACCGACACGCAAGTGACCTCCCTCGCCGAGGACGATGGTGGGCTCGCCGGTGTCAGGTGCGAAGGCGCGCAAGGTGAACTTTCATTCAGCGTACGGCATCTCTTTCTCTTCACCGGCGCACAGCCGAACACCCAATGGCTCGACGCGTGCAGCATCAGGACCGACGCCAAAGGCTTCGTGCTGACGGGAGCCGAGGCGCATGGCGCGCGCGACGAAGGCGGCCACACCCTAGAAACGAGCGTAAGCGGCGTGTTTGCGATCGGCGACGTGCGCTCGGGGTCGACCAAGCGCGTGTCGGCCGCGGTCGGCGAGGGCGCGGGCGTGGTGCCGCAAATCCACGGCGTTTTGCCCGAGCGGCAAGCGCGCGCGCAGGAGGCGATCCGGCGGGTCGTGTGACCATGCTGGTATATTGGCTGGTGTCAGCCAGATATCAGGTGAAGCGTGGTGGCCAATCATCCGGATGCCGCGGGCGAAGCCTTTCTGTTCGGCGCTTTCGAGCTCATACCCGCGCAGCGGACGCTGTTCAATGGCGGCAGTGCGGTGCGGGTGGGAAACCGCGCGCTGGAGATTCTCGTTGCGCTCGTGGAGCGTGGCGGCGAACTGGTCACGAAGCAGGAATTGATGGCGCAGGCCTGGCCGAACACCGTGGTCGAGGAAAGCAACCTCAAGGTGCAAATCGCCGCGTTGCGAAAGGCGCTAGGCGAAGGCCCGCACGATCAGCGTTATCTAACGACGGTGGTGGGCCGCGGCTATCGCTTCGTCGCGCCGGTGAAACGGGTATGGCCCGCGCCGGATGAGCCGCCTGACGGCGCAGAGCCTCGCCTCGGCAACCCTGTCCCGCAGGCGCTGGTGCGCACCCTCGGGCGCGCGTCCGACATTCAGGCGCTGCTTAAGCCCTTGCTCGACGCGCGGCTCGTGACCGTTGCGGGTCCGGGCGGAATCGGCAAGACGACGGTGGCGCTGGCGCTCGCGCGGCAAATGGCCGAAGCGGGCGAGCACGAGGTCTGGTTCGTCGACCTCTCCACGATTGCCGACGCGCATCTCGTGCCCAATGTCGTCGCGGCGGCGTTGGGACTGGCCGTGCATTCGAACGACGTCGCCTCGGCGCTGGCGAGCTATTTCGCGCTGCGCGAGCGCCCACAGCTCGTCGTGCTCGACAGTTGCGAGCACGTCATCGAAGCCGCCTGCGCCATCGTCGAGCGTCTCGTTTGCGCCTCGCCGCGGGTGCTGGTGCTCGCCACCAGCCGCGAGCCACTGGCGGCGGCCGGCGAGCACGTGTACCGCCTCGAGCCGCTAGCCAGCCCGCCTGCCACCGAGGGGCTGACCGCAGACGTTGCGCTGCGCTATCCGGCGGTGCAACTGTTCATGGAGCGTGCGAGCGCGAGGCGCGGCGACTTCGAACTCCACGATGACGACGCCCCCGTGGTCGGCGAAATTTGCCGGCGGCTCGACGGCATCGCGCTCGCGATCGAACTCGCGGCCACGCGTCTCGATGCATTCGGCGTGCGCGAATTGCTGGGCCTGCTCGACGACCGCTTTTTCGCGCTCGGGCAGGGGCGGCGCACGGCCCCCGAGCGGCACCGGACGCTGGCCGCGATGCTGGACTGGAGTCATCAATTGCTGCCCGCGGTCGAGCGCGTCGTCTTGCGGCGCGTGGGGATATTCGCGGGCAGCTTCATGCTGCGCTCGGCCGAAGCGGTGGCGGCCGGAGACGGCATTTCCGGCCGCGACGCGATCGACGCGATGGCGAGCCTCGTGGCGAAGTCGATGGTTACCGCGGACGTACGCGGCGAAACCGTGCACTACCGGCTGCTCGACTCGACGCGCGACTATGCGCGCGGCAAGCTTGCCGACGCGGGCGAACTGGACACCGTCGCGCGCCGTCACGCCGGACATTTTCTCGACATGTACGCACGCGCAGAGGATCAATGGAGCACGCAGCCGGAACGCGGCTGGGTGGAGGAGCATTTGCGCGCGATCGACGACGTGCGCGCGGCGCTCGACTGGGCGTTTGCGGCACGTGCGGAGGCCGGGCTTGGCGCGGCGCTCACGGTAGCGGCCATCCCGGCGTGGCTGCGCCTGTCGTCGCTCGAGGAATGCCGCAAGCGCGTGCAGCAGGCGTTGTCGGGCATCGACGGCGGCTCGCCCGCATTCGAGCGCTATCGCATGAAGCTTCATACGGCGCTGGCTGCAGCGGCCATGTACACGTGCGGCGTGATTCCCGAGGTCGACGCCGCGTGGAGAACGGCATTGACGATTGCGCGAGCGCTCGATGACAAGGAATATCAGTTGCGCGCATTGTTTGCCGGCTGTTGCGCGCTGGTGTATGCCGGCAAGAACCGCGCAGCCGACGCACTGCTCGAAAATTTCCGCTTCGTGGCGCAGGCATCGGGCAACGCCGTCGCGCTTTCGGATGGCGACAGGCTCACCGCGTTCACCTGGCATCACATGGGCAAGCAGGCGGAAACGCGCGAACATCTCGAGCGCGTGCTGAGCCGCCACCTCGCGCCGCTTCAGCGGCCGCAACTCTCGCCAATCCACGTCGACTGGCGCAACGGCTCCAGAACCATCCTGTCCAACGTGTTGTGGCTTCAGGGCCTGGCCGATCAGGCGCTGCGGCTGGAACACGAAGCAAGAAGCGACGCGCAGGCCAGCGGCCATCCGTTGACGCTCGGCTATGTGCTCGCGCTTGCATCGGTGCCGATCGCCCTGCAGGTGGGGGATCTGGTCGCGGCGCGAGCCCATCTCAAGCGTTTGCAGGACCACCTCGCAAAGCATGGGCTCGTCATATTCGAAGCGATGGCATGTTGCCTGCACGGCGCCGTGCTGATCGAGTACGGCGAGCCGTCCGGTCTGCCGATACTGCGTGCCGGGCTGGAGCAGTACAGGCGCGAGCATATCGGTCTGCGCTATGCGATGTACGCGGGAATCTACGCGCGCGGGCTGCGGGCGTTGGGGCGCAACGTGGAAGCGCGCGCGGTCGTCGAGGAAGCATTGGATTGGGCGAACGCGCACGACGAGTTGTGGTGCATGCCGGAGCTGTTGCGCATCAAGGGAGAAATACTCGAAGAGACCGACGCGCTCGATATGCTGGGCCTGTCTGAGAGCCTGTATCAGCAGGCAATCGAGCTTTCCTGTCAGCAAGGCGCACTGTCCTGGGCGCTGCGCGCGGCAACCAGCCTCGCTCGACTGGGCCACAGGCTTGGCAAGACGCATCACGCCCAAACCGTGCTGGTTTCCGTCTATGAGCAATTCACCGAGGGGTTCGAGACGGCGGACCTCAAGGCGGCGCAAGCGAAGCTGGACGGTCCGCGCAGAAGCCACGTGTAGCGTGTCAGCGTGCCGGGCGTGGCGCGTCATGCCACGTTGGCAAGTTCACGCGCTCCCAGGCGCACCGTCGCCCCGTGCTTGCCGCGCCAGCGATGCGGCGTATCGTCGACGTGGCGTCGAAACACGGTGGTGAAGTGCGCCTGCGTACGGAATCCCACGCTAAAAGCAATATCGGCGACCGTCGACTTCGTGGTGGCGAGCAGCGTTTGGGCGTGTTCGATGCGTCTGCGAAGGATGAACGTATGCGGCGAGGTGCCCGTTGCGGCGCGAAAGCGCGCCGCAAAGTGCATGGGCGACAGACCGACCGCCGCACCCAGTTCGGCCGACGTCATGCTCTGGTCGATACGCTGGTCGATGAAATCGATTGCCATCTTCACGCGCCACGCTTCGAGCGGCGAGACAGAGGGCGCACGAGCGGGTTTGATGGTGGCGCGCAGGACCATGATTTCGAGCAGGCGCGCGAGAATGGACAACATGATGCCGTCCGCGTAAAACGTGCTCGTGGAAGATTTGCCGTGAATCGCGCGCAACAGCGTGCCGGTCAGCTTGAAGACCACCGGATCGCGAAGATGCTGCGGCTCGGACAAAAGGGAATCGATATCCGGCACCTCGTCGTTGTCGAGCCACTCGGTGAGCCAGTATGGCGGGACATGAAGATGCAGGAAGTCGCTCGGCGTCGCGAAACGCGCATCGATCTGGGACCCGGCGGGGATCACGAGCACCGCGCCTCGATCGACGACGCCGTCATGAAATGACTCGCCGTCTATCGCCAGCGTCAGGAGCGACTGGTTCAGACAAAGCGCGACGAGAATGCACTGGCTGTCGATGCGCGTGCCCCATGCCTTGGGCGTCGCGCTCGTCCAGCGCAGCACTTCGGGAAGATCGAGGCCGCGATCCGGTTCACACGATATGGTTTCCGATGACCTCGCATACTGGCCGATGAGAAGTGGCGCGTTCATGGATCTCTCCTCCGTGTCCGTGCGGGAACCTGTCTGCAAGATATCGCGTGGCGGTCGGCGCGGGTAGTCTACGGGGGTATGGGCCGGCACCGAGGAACCCCCGCAGTATTAAACGAAGGTATAGGAAAGCACCGAATTAAAAAAAGCGTGCGTTCAGAAAATACGCGGGGACGGGTATCGGGAACAATGACTTGTGTCGTGCCTTCGTGCGGCCACGAGCAGATCCTCGGGGGAGTCCATGGATAACCTGACCCGTCGCCAGTTCCTCAAGCTCACTGCAACTACGTTGGCGAGTTCGAGTCTCGCACTCACCGGGTTTTCGCCCGCCACCGCGCTGGCGGAGGTGCGCCAATACAAGCTCATGCGCACCACGGAGGTGAGAAACACCTGCACGTACTGTTCGGTAGGCTGCGGGATCCTGATGTACGCGCTCGGCGACAACGCCAAAAACGCCAAAGGCAGCATCATCCATATCGAAGGCGACCCCGACCACCCTGTCAATCGCGGCACGCTATGTCCGAAGGGTGCGAGTCTCCTCGACATCGTGCACAGCGAAGCGCGGCTCAAACTGCCCGAATACCGCGCGGCGGGATCGGACAAGTGGGTGCCCATCTCCTGGAACGACGCGTTCGATCGTATCGCCGCGCTGATGAAAGCCGACCGCGACGCGAATTTCATTCATCGAACGGATGAGGGAAAAGTCGTCAACCGTTGGACCACCACAGGATTTCTTGCCGCTTCGGCCGCGAGCAACGAGGCCGGCTATCTGACCCACAAGGTCGTGCGCAGCCTGGGGATGCTCGCATTCGACAACCAGGCGCGTGTCTGACACGGCCCGACGGTGGCAGGTCTTGCCCCGACGTTCGGCCGCGGTTCGATGACGAATCACTGGGTGGATATCCGCAATGCCGATGTCATTCTGGTCATGGGCGGCAATGCGGCCGAGGCGCATCCGTGTGGATTCAAATGGGTGGTCGAAGCGAAGGCGCATCGCGGCGCACAGCTCGTGGTGGTCGATCCACGCTTTACGCGCACCGCTTCGGTGGCGGACTACTATGCGCCGATCCGCACCGGAACCGATATCGCTTTTCTGGGCGGCGTCATCAACTACCTGCTGACGAACGACAAGATCCAGCACGAATATGTGACGCACTACACCGATCTCAGCTTCATCGTGAGGGAGGACTTTGCGTTCGCTAACGGGCTCTATTCGGGCTACGACGCCGGCAAGCGATCGTATGACAAGAGCACCTGGGAATACGAGCTCGACGAAGCCGGCTTCGTGAAGACCGACGCCACGCTCGCGCATCCGCGCTGTGTCTATCAGTTGATGAAAGGGCACTTCTCCCGTTACACGCCGCAGATGGTGGAAAGAATCTGCGGCACACCGCAGGAGAAGTTCGTGCACGTTTGCGAAATCCTCGCCAGCACGGCGGTGCCCAATCGGGCCGGGACGCTGCTGTATGCGCTCGGCTGGACGCATCACTCGATCGGCTCGCAGATCATCCGCACGGGCGCCATGGTCCAGCTGCTGCTGGGCAACATCGGCATCTCGGGCGGCGGCGTGAACGCCTTGCGCGGCCACTCCAATATCCAGGGGTTGACCGACCTGGGACTGTTGAGCGAGATGCTGCCCGGTTACATGGTGTTGCCGTGGGAAGACGAACAGGACTATGAAACGTATATCGAGCGCCATGCGCTGAAGCCGCTGCGTCCCAATCAATTGAGCTATTACCAGAATTACCGGGCCTTTTTCGTCAGCATGATGAAGTCCTGGTGGGGCGACGCCGCGACGAAGGAAAACAACTGGGCTTACGACTATCTGCCGAAACCGGATAAGACCTATGACCTGATTCAAAACGTCGAGTCGATGAGCCAGGGAAAGATGACGGGCTACGTCTGCCAGGGCTTCAACATGATTGCTTCGGCGCCGAACAAGGCCAAGGTCTTCGAGGGGCTGTGCAAGCTCAAGTGGCTCGTCGTCATGGACCCGCTCGCCACGGAAACGTCGGAATACTGGAAGGACTTTGGCGACTATCACAAGGCCGATCCGGCGCAGATCCAGACCGAGGTGTTCCGGCTGCCGACCACCTGTTTTGCGGAAGAAGACGGTTCGGTGGTCAGTTCCTCGCGCGTGCTTCAGTGGCACTGGAAGGGCGCCGAGCCGCCCGGCGACGCGCTCGGCGATGCCGAGATCATGTCGAACATCTTCGTGCGCATGCGCGAGCGGTATCGCAACGAAGGCGGAGCGTACGCCGACCCGATACTGAAGCTCAGCTGGCCCTATGCGGACCCGCAAAGCCCCACGCCCGAGGAACTGGCCAAAGAGTACAACGGGGCGGCGCTGTCGGACCTTGGCGATCCGCACAACGCCGGCGCGATGGTCGTGAAGGCCGGCCAGCAACTCTCGGGCTTTCGCAGCTTCGCGACGATGGCAGTACCGCAAGCGGATGCTGGATCTTTTGCGGCGCGTGGACGGAGGCGGGAAACATGATGGCCCGCCGCGACAATAGCGATCCCACCGGTATCGGGCAGTCGCTCGGCTGGGCATGGGCGTGGCCCGAGAATCGAAGAATCCTCTATAACCGGGCTTCCTGCGACCTGAATGGACAACCGTTCGATCCGAGCCGGACGATCCTCAAATGGAATGGGCGCCAATGGAGCGGCGCGGATATCGCCGACTACAAGGAAGACGAAGCGCCCTCGCTTGGCATGGGGCCGTTCATCATGAACCCGGAGGGCGTGGCGCGCTTTTTCGCACGGCGGCAGATGAACGAAGGACCGTTCCCCGAGCACTACGAGCCCTTCGAAACGCCCGTTGGTTTCAATCCGCTGCATCCGGACCATCCCGACGTCACGAACAATCCGGTTGCGCGCGTATTCGCGCGTGACAGAAGGGATTTCGGCACGGCCGCCGAGTATCCGTATACGGCCACGACGTACCGGTTGACCGAGCATTTCCACTTCTGGACCAAGCATGCGCGCCTGAACGCCATCATCCAGCCGGCGCAATTCGTCGAGATCGGCGATGAACTCGCCGATGAACTGCGGATTGTTTCGGGCGATAGCGTGAAGGTGTCGTCGAAGCGCGGTTACATCGTTGCGGTCGCCCTCGTGACGAAGCGCATCCGGCCGCTCATGGTGGATGGCAAAAAAGTTCACACGGTAGGCGTGCCGCTGCATTGGGGCTATAAGGGGCTCGCCAAACCCGGCTATCTCGCCAATACGCTGACGCCATCGGTCGGCGACGCCAATACGCAGACGCCCGAATTCAAGTCTTTCCTCGTCAAGGTCGAAAAGGTATGAGGTGCAAACGTGTCCCTGCAATCACTGGATATCAGGCGGCTGTCCGCCACGACAGTGCCACCGCCCGGCGACCGGGTTCCTGTTACCGGCACGGTGGCCAAGCTGATCGACGTTTCGAAATGCATCGGGTGCAAGGCATGTCAGACCGCCTGCATGGAGTGGAACGACCTGAGAGACGAGATTGGCGAGAACGTCGGAGTCTACGACAACCCGCGTGATCTTTCGGAGCACTCCTGGACCGTCATGCGCTTCACGGAATATGTGAATCCCAAGGGCGATCTGGAGTGGCTCATCCGCAAGGATGGCTGCATGCACTGCGAGGATCCCGGGTGTCTCAAGGCCTGCCCGTCGCCGGGCGCCATCGTGCAGTACACGAACGGCATCGTCGACTTTCATGAAGAGAATTGCATTGGCTGTGGCTACTGCATAGCCGGATGTCCGTTCAATATTCCGAGGCTCTCGAAGACCGACCACCGCATGTACAAGTGCACGCTCTGCTCGGATCGAGTTGCGGTGGGGCAGGAGCCTGCCTGCTCGAAGACCTGCCCGACCGGGGCGATCATGTTCGGCACCAAGGAAGACATGAAGGCGCAGGCCGCCGATCGAATCGTGGACTTGAAGCGGCGCGGTTTCGAAAACGCAGGACTCTATGATCCGGCCGCGGTCGGCGGTACGCACGTCATGTATGTCCTCCATCACGCGGATCAGCCTTCTCTCTATCACGGTCTGCCCGACCGGCCCCGCATCGATCCGCTCGTCATGGTATGGAAGAGTGTTGCCAAGCCACTGGCGCTGGCGGTGCTGTTTCTCACGCTGCTGACGACCTTTTTTCACTACATCCGGATCGGGCCGAACCGGGTGCACGAGTCCGACGAGGAAGCGGCGCGTGCTGATATAGAGGCCAGCCAGGAGGCAAAAGATGAACAGCACTAATCGTAGGCCCGATCTCCTGATCGAGCGTTATAACGCCAACGAACGCACCATCCACTGGATCACGGCGCTGAGTTTCGTCCTGCTCGCGTTGTCGGGGCTTGCGCTGTTTCATCCGGCCATGTTCTGGCTTTCGGCGCTGTTCGGCGGCGGCCAGTGGATGAGAATCCTGCATCCGTTCATCGGCCTCGTGATGTTTTCGGCGTTCTCTTGCCTTGCGATGCGCTACTGGCGCCACAACCTCATCGAACTCAGCGACATTCAATGGCTTCTGCGCATTTTGCAGATTCTCCAGAACCGCGACGAAGGACTGCCCGAGGTGGCCCGCTACAACGGCGGCCAGAAGATGCTGTTCTGGACGCTGTTGCCCTCCATGATCGCGCTGCTGGTGTCGGGCATCGTCATCTGGCGGCGCTATTTCTCGGTGTACTTCGCCATTGACGTCCTGCGCTTCGCCGCACTGGTTCATTCGCTCGTTGCGTTCGTCCTGATCCTGGCGATCATGGTGCATATCTACGCCGGAATCTGGATCGACGGCACGCTCGGTGCGATGCTTCACGGCTATGTCACGCCGGGGTGGGCGAGAAAGCACCACCCGCGGTGGTTCCGGTCGGTGATCAAGTCACAGCATCTGAAGTGATCGAACGTTCAGCCGCCATCAACGCTGCAACGCCACGACAAGAAAATGAAAGGGCATGGCGAGCAGGACGGTAAAAACGAAGCCGAGCAGCCAGAGTATGGCGAACCACGTCATACGCTTGCCGAGGGTGGTCTGCTCTTCGTGCGGGGTATCCGACATGGTTCTCTCCTCCGTCAATGATACTGGCTGCCTTGCTGGACCTTGCCGCGAAATACCCAGTAGCCCGCCGTCGTATACACGACAATGATCGGGATGATGATCACGGCGCCGACGAGCGCAAATACCTGGCTCGACCGCGGTGAAGCGGCCTGCCACAACGTCACGGAACGGGGAATCGCATACGGCCAGATGCTGATCAGCAGGCCAAGGTAGCCGAGAAGAATCAGGGCATTGCAAAGCAGGAACGGTGCGAAATCGGAGCGTCTCTTGACTGCTCGGTACATGGCGACCGCCGTCACCGCAACGAGAATCGGGACCGGGTAAAGGCTATAGCGGAATGAGGAACTGAACCATCGCGCGGCGACTTCGGCGTCCGTGAGCGGCGTCCAGATGCTCACGGCGACGATGAACGCCAGCAACGCGAGCGTCATGGGCCAAACGATGCCAAACAGGCTGTCCTGCAGATCGCCCTCGGTCTTCATGACGAGGTAGGTGGCGCCCTGCAGCGCATAGGTGACCATGAGGCCCATGCCGGTGAGGAAGCTGAAGGGGGACACCCAGAAGAACGGGTCCCCCGAGAAAACGCCGTCTTTCACGGGAATGCCCTGCAGGTAGGAACCGAGGATCACACCCTGGAAGAATGCGGCGCCGGCGGACCCGCAGATGAAGGCGAGACTCCAGAGGTTTTTCGTCCGGTTGGCCTTGCCGCGCAGCTCGAATGAGACGCCGCGAAAAATCAGGCACACGAGCATGAAGATGATCGGCAAATAAAGCCCCGAGAGCGTGACGGCATAGACCATGGGGAAGGCGGCGAACAACGCCGCGCCGCCCAAGACGAGCCACGTCTCATTGCCGTCCCATACGGGGGCGATGCTGTGCATCAGCATGCCGCGGATCGTGTCGGAGGGGAAGAACGGGAAAATCATCCCGATGCCCAGATCGAACCCGTCGAGGACGATATACATGAAAAGACCAATGGCGATAATGGTTGCCCAGACTACGGTGACATCCATGGCAGGCTCCTGAAGGATTGCGCATCTGGCGTGGCATTACGGCTATTCGGTGGCCGCGGCAAGCGGACGGCGGCCGCCCACGCCGGGGTGCTCCGCGACTTTGGCGGGCGCCGCGGGTTCGCTTTCCAGAGGCGGACCGGCGTAGATGAGCTTGAGGATGTAATAGACACCCGTGCCGAAGACGAGCACATACACCATGAAGAACACCAGCAGGGAAACGCCCGCGCTTTGGGAGGTCAAAGGCGAGACGGCATCTCTGGTTCGCAATACGCCGAATACGACCCAGGGCTGGCGGCCCGCTTCGGTGGTGATCCAGCCGGCAATCAGGGAGACGATACCCATTGGGCCCATGATGACGGTGAGCCACTGGTAGGCGCGAAACTCGAAGAGTCTTTCGCCGCGTCGAAGGAGCGCGCCTACGAGCGCCGTCAGGATCATCAGTACGCCAAGCCCCGCCATGATCCGGAACGTCCAGAAAATCAGGCTCGAATTCGGGCGGTCTTCTTTGGGAAATTCCTTGAGCCCGCGAATTTCGCCGTCCCAGCTATGCGTGAGGATCAGGCTGCCGAGATGGGGAATCCGGATCGCGTAGCGCGTCACTTCCGCGTTCATGTCGGGAAAGCCGATCAGATTGAGCGCCGTGCCGCCTTTTTCCGTTTCCCATAGTCCTTCGATCGCGGCGATCTTGACGGGCTGATAGCGACGGGTGTTCAAGCCATGCTGGTCGCCGACAAAGGCCTGTATCGGGGCGAGCAAGAGGAGCAGCCAGAGCGCCATCGAATACATGGTCTTGACTTCGGGGTCGCGCCGCCCGTGCAGAAGATGCCACCCCCCTGTCCCGGCAACGACCAGCGCAGCGACGATAAACGCCGCGATCGTCATGTGCGCGAGGCGATAAGGAAACGACGGATTGAAAATGACGGCGAGCCAGTCCACGGGAACGACATGACCGTCTTCGATCCTGAATCCCTGTGGGGTTTGCATCCAGCTGTTGGACGCCAGAATCCAGAACGTGGAGATGAGCGTGCCGATGGCGACGAGCAGCGTGGCCGCAAAGTGAGCCTTCGCGCCCACCTTTTCCCAACCGAACAGCATGATGCCCAGAAATCCGGCTTCGAGAAAGAACGCGGTCATCACCTCGTAGGTGAGAAGCGGACCGGTAATCGGGCCGGCAAAGCGCGAGAAACCCGCCCAGTTCGTGCCGAACTGATAGGCCATGACGACACCCGAAACGACACCCATGCCGAAGCCGACGGCGAATATCTTCGCCCAATACATCGACAATGCCTTGTAATGCGGCTTTCCTGTTTTCAGATAGCACGCCTCGAGGACCGCAAGGAAACTCGCGAGGCCGATACTGAGCGCGGGAAAAATGATATGGACGGATACGGTGAAGGCAAACTGAAGCCGTGACAGATCGAGCGCATTGGCATCCATCGTGAGCCCCTTCTAGCAGGATGAGCGGACCGCATCCGGTCCGACATCAGCACACTAGCGCGCCACGACAGCGTTGGGAACACTACCGCGGTATGCGACATGCGGCACGCAATGCCACTGACCTATACCGTCGTATAGGGATGAAGCGCAACTGACGTGAAAACGAGGGATGGCACAAGGCGATGGCACGAAGCGATCGAAGTGACAAGCGGGATTTCAGGCCTTGCCGACCGCCTGTCGAACCTTCTCGAGTATGACGCTCGAGTCGACCGGCTTCTCGAGATAGGCCAGCGCGCCGTTGGCGAGCGCGACGGATTCGTCCTGCGCGGTTGGATAAGCGGTAATGAAGATGGTTGGCGGTGCATTGCCTTGCGAGCGCAACAGCGCATGCATTTCCAGGCCCGACATGCCCGGCATGGTGACGTCCGAGATGAGGCACCGTGTTTTGCGCACGGCGCCTGAACGGAGGAACGCGTCGGCTGAGTCGAAAGTCAAGACTTCCCATCCCATGGCTCGAATGAGACTCTCGATTGATTCCCGAACCGACTCGTCGTCCTCGACTATCGAGACAAGAGCGACTTGAGTCACGCGATCCCTCGGACGGACTGCCCAGGCGGAGTGCGGCAGTCCAGCAGGTTGTTAGACTTTCGCATTGCAGAATAGTCCGGCATAAGGGGCGCGGTAACCATACGAAGGTATAAAAGTGCACGAGGCATTGGCCATTGCTTTCAGTCAGCCGACTCGAAGGTGACAAGGCTCCTGTGGGTTGAAAGCGCCGTGCGCAAGCACTGTGCCCCCGATGAGTATGTAAGCGTTATTTACATCGGGGCTATTGGAGCCAGTCTAAAGCGTTCCTCCAGCACAGAATTAAACGAAGGTATAGGGTTGCGGAAAATTCATGCGCGCGGCACAACCCTTTGTAGGGCTGTCTCGTCGCGACGATCGGCGATACCTTGGTGACACGCCGGACCGGTTCATCGAACCGGCTCGCAGGATGTGATTGCCGAGAGCAAGGAGGCGCCGATGTTGACCAACACAAACTTCGTCGATCCCTGGATTCGCACGATAGGTCTGCTGTCCATACCGGGGACTTCGGAAATCGTCGACGTGGAGCCTGTTCCTGTTGTGAAATGCCGGCACGGCGCGGAAGCCAATGTTTCGGACTGGCGTCCATTCGTGCGTATCATCGACCGGCCAAGCGCACACTCGATGACGATCGACTGGCGCGATCCGACCAAATGCTGCTACCGGGAGCAGCTGTGGGTGGCCGCGCATTCGCGGGTGAGCGGCCGTTGCGCGATGAGCGGCAAGTCGATCGCACCAGGCGACGAGATCTTTCGTCCGCGCCCCACGAGACCGGCACCGAGGAACGTTGGCGCGATGATCCTCGCTTCGGCCGTGGACGCCTGCTACCCGTACGGTTCGCAGGAGGAATGGAACGTAGAAGCCTCCGCATTGACGGCATTACGTTAAAAGGAGATTTGCCTTCAGGTCGTCAATGAATGGCAATCTTTCCATTCCGATGCACAGGGTGGCGCAATTGATCGGTCGGCAGTCACGAATCGCCGTGGCTCCAGAATATTCCTCGCCATTTCACGAAAGAGGCAGCCCGTTGATCGCGCTAATATAAATGCCAGAACGATTCCGAACGATCGAGTGGAGGAGTCGTATGACGCGCGGTTGACGGGTGAGGTCAAGCGGACATGATGACGACCTGGGAGGGCTTGCGCAAAGAATTTGCCGACGTGTACGGCGACGAGCTGCCGCGTATCGTGCACGCGTTCAAGGCTGCGCTGGCCGTGATCATCAGTATGCTGATATGCATGCGGCTCGAACTACGCGCGCCCGGCACGGCCATGGTTTCGGCGGTCATCGTGATGTTCCATCAACAAAGCGGAATGGTGATCGCGCGCGCGTTTTATCGGACCCTGGGCATCATCTGCGGATGCTTTGCCGGACTGATACTGATCATTCTGTTCGCGCAGCAGCCCGTGCTTTTCCTGGGCGGTCTCGCCATCTGGGTCGGGCTCTTCGTCGCGGGGGCTTCCTACTACAAGAACTATCAGTCGTACGGCTTCGTGTTGTCCGGCTATGCCGCGTGTATTACCACGGTGCCCGAGTGGTCGACGCCTTACGACGTGACATACAACATCATCTATACGATCAGCGAAGTGCTCATTGGCGTGGCGAGTGGCAGCGTCGTGAGTGCGCTGGTGTTTCCGCAGCGGGTCGTGCCCGCGCTCACGAAATGGCGTGCCAACGCGATGACGCTCCTGTTGAACTCGCTGCGCGGCGCGGTGAGCGGCGAGCCTGGGTATGAACCGGTTGAAACCTGCCTGAAGCTGGTTCGCGAGAGCGCAACGATGGAGGGACTGCGCACGGCTGCCGTGTTTGAAGAGCCGGAAATGCGTTTGCGCGACGAAGGACTGCTGGAGCTGGACAAGACATTTCTCGGTGTCGTCACGCGCATCTTTTCTGTTTTCCGTGCGCGGCGCAACTCGGCGAGTCCAGGCGATGCGCTTCGCCCGACGATCGACGCGATCTTCGGCAAGGTGGCGAATGTCATTGCAAACGAGAATGCGGCGTGCCTGGAAACGGCGAGCGGGCTTCAACGCATGATCGAGAGATTGAGCGCACTGGAGGCCTCGTTGCTGCTCTACCTCGACCGCAGGACGAACGGCAGCGAACAGCAGGACGAATCCGCTTACGAGTCCGTTGCGATGGTCGCGGCCGAGGCCTGGTCGGCGGTCGTGGCGCTGCGACTGTTCTGCAATACCTGCAAGGTGCTGCTCGACCCGCCGAGAGTGCGGCTCACGCAGCCCGTTGCCGAAGCGGTCGCGTTCATTCGCAGCGTTCCGCTGCATACGAGCGGCTTCACCGCGGCCATAGCGGGCGTACGCGCGGCGCTGGCGGTGGCGGTCGTCGGATACGCGTGGGTGCTCTCGGGATGGGACAACGGCTATAGCGCGGTCGTGGCGGCAGGCATTACCAGCGGATTCTTTTCACTGAGCCCGACACCTGCCGTGGCGAGCTGGCAAGTCTTTGTCGGTTGCCTGATCGCGTGGATCGTCGGCTTTGGCGTGAACTTCTTCGTGATGCCCGCATTGGGCGACGTCACGCTGTTCGCGCTCTGTCTCGGCATCGTGCTGTTTCTGGGGAGCTACGTCAACACCTTCCCGCGCGTCGCGCTGTTTGGCGCCGGTTTCAACATCTACTTCTGCTACGTGCTGACGCCGACGAACGTCGCCGTCTACAACCCGCCTTATATTCTCGACCGCGGCTTCGGCCTGCTCATCGGCATCGGTGTTTCCGCCGTGGCGTTTTCCCTCGTGGTCTCACGCGAAGGCGCCTGGATGGCGAGCCGTAACGCGACGCGGATTCGCTCGATCGTGGAGCGGGCGGCAAGCGATCCCGTCGATACGAATGACGCCGTGCAGGTGGGAATCGCGATGCGCGACCTGATCATGCATATTTCGACGATGCCCCACGTCACGCCGACCGAACTGCAGCGCGCCACGAGTTGGGCCTTCGACCAGCTATGGCTCGTCAACACGTTGATGAAGGTGCGCAACCTCGAATTCACGCAGCCGGATCGGCTTCCGGCGGCGTGGGCCGACGCGCAGGCCGAATGGCTCAGCGCGATGGAGCGGCTGGCGCAACGCGCCGATGCCGAATCGGTCGAAGCGGCGCTCGCGGCGATCCGGCGGGCATTGAGCGCGCTGGCCGGTCCCCCTGGCGATCCGGCGTCGGACGAAGGCCGCGCGATACTGAAGATGCGTGCGCGGCTCTATTCGACCTGGGCCGCGCTGACCGACCAACTGCCGCGCCTCGGGGCAGCCACGGCGACCGAGTCATGAGAGCCCGCGCGGTTTCCGGTGCTGGTGCGTTCGCGCTGCGTGTCGTGTCGTCGATCGCGCTCGCGGTGCTCGCGGGCTGCATCGACGGTGCGGGAATCAAGCCCGAGGCGTCGTATATCGATCCCGCCGGCGTGGACGCGGGCAGCGCCATGCGCACCGCGGTCAGCGATGCGAACTGGCCCACGAGCGACTGGTGGCTCGGCTGGCGCGACCCGCAGCTCGACATGCTGATGCAGCGGGCCGGGAAGGGCAGCCCGACGCTCGCGATCGTGAGATCACGTGTCACCGCCGCGATCTGGCAGGCGCGCGCGGCGCATGCGGAAGAACTGCCCGACATCGAAGCCGAGGGCCATTTTGCCCGCACGCGCTTCCCGCGCTACGCGACCCCTTCGCCGCCCGGCGGCACCACGGTCTGGAACAATGCCGCGGCGGTCACGCTTTCCTGGGACCTCGACTTCTGGGGCAAGAATCGCGCAATCGAGCAAGGCGCACTCAATCACGTGCAGGCTTCGGTGGCCGACGTACAGTTTGCCAAAGTCGAACTCGAAGCGGCCGTTGCACGCACCTATACGCGTTTCGCGCTTCAGGAAGCACTGCTCGCGGTCTATCGGTCGATCAACGAGGAACAGGCGCGCAACCTGGATATCGCAGTCAAGCGCCGCGCGGCCGGCATTAGCGGCGAGATCGACGCGAGTCAGGCGAAAGCACAATACGAAGCGGGCCGCACCGACATCGCACGCACGCTGAACGAAATCGCGCTTGCGCGATTACAGATTGCGTATCTGGTCGGCGAGGGGCCGGGTTTCGGCGATCAACTGAAGGCGCCGACGCTGCCGGACAACGTCGCCACGGCGCTGCCTTCGGCCTTGCCCGCGGAATTAATCGGGCATCGTGCCGATGTCGTGGCGCAACGGTGGCGAGCCGCGGAAGCCGCGAAAAACATCGATGCCGCGCACGCGGACTTTTATCCCAACATCGACCTGGTCGCCAGTGCCTCGCTCGCGTCATTGGCGCCATTCGGCGGATTCTTCAACTTCATCAATAGCGACGCGGTCGGGCATAGCGTTGGCATTGCCGGGTCCTTGCCGATTTTCGACGCGGGCCGCCGGCGCGCCAATTTCGGCGTGGCGAACGCCGAATACGACGACGCGGTGCTCAAATACAACGACACGGTGTTGTCCGCCATGCAGAGCGTCGCTCAGGACGTGACGTCGCTGCAGTCGCTCGACGTTCAGCAGCAATCGGCCGAAGCGGCGTGGCAATCGTCGCGGCGCGCCTACGCTCTCGCGGTCAGTGGCTATCGAGGGGGCATCACCGAATATCTCGACGTGCTGGTGGCGCAAAAGATCATGCTCGAGCAGGAGCGCGATCTCACGCTGATCCATGCGCAACGCGTCGACGAATGGGTGTTGCTGATGAAAGACCTGGGCGGAGGCGCGCAGATCAACGCGTTTCCGGCCGGCGCCAAGGCAGGGGAAAGCGATGCCCGTGGAAATTGACCTGTACGGTTTTTTTGCGCCCACGCTGCTGCTCGTGTTTTTGGGGAGCGTCGTCGTATTCGTGGCGCTGGACATGTTTCTGGCGAAGGTCGGTGCCTATCAGTTCGCGTGGCATCCGGGCCTGTTCCGGGTTGCGGTCTTCGTCGCGCTGTTTTGCGGTGCGGCGCTGATCGTGCAGCGAACGTAGATACCGATGCCCCAGGGCCGCCGCATGAAAACGAGGCGATAGATGAACAAGCCGTATTTCATACGCTTTGCGACCACGTTCATCGTGGTCGTGATTGCGCTCGTGCTCATGCATGCGATCTGGGATCGCTATATGTATTCGCCGTGGACGCGAGACGGCCGCGTGCGGGCAAACGTCATCAATCTGTCGACCGACGTTTCGGGCATCGTGAAGGAAGTTCGGGTCAAGGACAACGAATGGGTTCACAAGGGCGACGTGCTCTACGTGCTCGATCCGGACCGCTTCGTCTATGCGCTGCAGCAGGCCGATGCCGATGTCGCGCGCGCGCAGGCGCAGCTGCTGCAGTCCGAGTCGCTTTCGAATGCGAGCCAGTACGAACTGAAGATGCGCAAGGATCAGGCGGCGAGGCGCGAGAAGCTCTCAGCCGATGTCGTATCGGAAGAATTGCGTTCGGACTACGCCTGGCAGTCGCAGCAGTCCCAATCCACGCTCGATGCGGCGCGCGCCGCGCATGCGGCCGCCGAGGCGAGCCTCAAGGCCGCGCTCGTGCGCCGCGAGACCGCACGGCTCGACCTCGAAAGAGGCAGCGTGCGGGCGCCGACGGATGGCTACATCACGAACCTGAACCTGTTCCCAGGGGACTTCGCCACGGCGGGTGTCGCGCGCATGGCCATGATCGATTCCCATTCGTTCTGGGTGTACGGCTATTTCGAAGAAACGAAGATACAGGGCGTTCAGGTCGGCGACCATGCGATTGTCCGGCTGCTGGGCGCGAAGGTGGACATCGACGGGCATGTCGATAGCATCGCGAGCGGCATCGTGGATCGCGACAATCCCACGGGGCAGAGCGAACTGCTTGCGAACGTGGACCCGGTGTTTACCTGGATTCGCCTCGCCCAACGCGTACCCGTGCGGATTCATCTGGATAACGTGCCGCGCAACGTTCATCTCGCGATGGGCATGACTTGCACGATTACGCTCAGCACGGCAAAGCAGGCCGGATGACGCGAGCGTGGCGGCGCTTCGCGTCCCGTCCTCGTGGAGAGCGGACAAATTGCGTGTCTTCGAAAAAGACGCTCATGCGGCCGGTGGCTATGCTGGATCCGGTCGCCTTGAAAGAAGGAGAGCGCGTCATGTTGCAGGAGAGCTACCCGTACTACCTCGCGAACGAGGCAGTCGCCGCGAATACCGATCTGGAGGTGACGGACAAGTTCAGCGGCGAAGTCGCCACGCGCGTTGCGCTGGCCGACGCGAAAACGATCGACAAGGCCATCGGCTTCGCCGAAGCGGCAATGCCCGAGATGCGCACGTTTGCCCCCTATAGGCGTCAAGCCGTGCTCGAGCACTGCGTGGCGCGCTTTCGCGAGCGCGCCGAAGAAATGGCGGTGGCGCTGTGTATCGAGGCAGGCAAGCCGATCAAGGATTCGCGTGGCGAGGTGAGCCGCCTGATCGACACGTTCAAGGTCGCGGCGGAAGAGTCGGTGCGAATCGGCGGCGAAATCATCAATCTCGAGATTTCGCAGCGTGCGAAGGGATACCAGGGCTATGTGAAGCGGGTTCCCATCGGTCCGTGCTCGTTTGTCTCGCCGTTCAATTTCCCGCTGAACCTCGCCGCCCACAAGGTGGCGCCGGCGCTGGCCTGCGGCGTTCCGTTCGTGTTGAAGCCCGCGAGCCGCACGCCCATCGGCGCGCTCATCATCGGCGAGATCATGGCGGAAACCGATCTGCCCAAGGGCGCGTTCTCGATTCTTCCCGCCCATCGCGACGGCGCCGATCTCTTCACGACGGACGAGCGTTTCAAGCTGCTTTCGTTCACGGGTTCGCCGGGAGTGGGTTGGGAATTGAAGGCGAAAGCGGGCAAGAAGAAGGTGGTGCTGGAACTGGGCGGTAATGCGGCCGTGATCGTCGATGGCGATCAGCGGGAGAAACTCGACTATGTCGTCGAGCGCCTCGCATTCGGCGCGTTTTATCAGTCGGGCCAAAGCTGCATTCACGTGCAGCGGATTCTCGTGCACGCTTCGCTATATGACGAATTGCGCGAGAGGCTGATTGCAAAAACGAAATCGCTCAAGGCGGGAGACCCCAAGGACGAGGCCACTTTCGTCGGCCCGATGATATCGGTGTCTGAGTCGCGCCGTCTCGCGGGCTGGATGGAAAGCGCGGTGGCGGCGGGCGCATCCATCATCGCGGGCGGGAAGGTGGCAGGCGCGATGTTCGAGGCGACACTCGTCGAGAACGTCGGGCGCGACACCGATCTCTACCGGAAGGAAGCGTTCGGGCCCGTGGCCATCCTCGAAAAATTCGACGATTTCGAAAAAGCGCTCGTCACGGTCAACGACAGTGATTTCGGCCTGCAGGCAGGCGTGTTTACCGATTCGCTCTCGCACGCGCACCGCGCATGGGATGAACTGGATGTGGGCGGTGTGGTCATCAACGACATCTCGTCCTTCCGCGTCGACAACATGCCGTATGGCGGCGTGAAAGATTCGGGCATCGGGCGCGAAGGCGTGCGTTACGCGATCGAGGATATGACGGAGCTGCGTTTGATGGTCATGAAGCAGGGCTAGGCGCCAGGCATCGATTGCGCCGGAACGCACTGATCAGGAGTCTTGATGGTAACGCTTGAAGTCAACGGTCAACCGCATACCGTGGACGCGCCGCCCGACATGCCTGTGCTGTGGGTGTTGCGCGACCTCGTCGGGCTCACGGGCACCAAGTTCGGCTGCGGAATCGCGCAGTGCGGCGCCTGCACCATCCATGTCGATGGCGTCGCGGTCCGCTCGTGCGTCTTTCCCGTCGGGGCCGTGGGCGAGCGCAAGATCACGACCATCGAGGCAGTGGGCGAGACACCCGCGGGAAAGCGGATTCAGGCCGCGTGGCGCACGCTCGATGTGGTTCAGTGCGGCTATTGCCAGCCGGGGCAGGTGATGCAGGCGGCGTCGCTGCTCGCGCAGAACGCCAACCCGAGCGACGCCGATATCGACGCGGCGATGGCGGGCAATATCTGCCGTTGCGGCACCTATAACCGCATTCGCGCGGCGATCAAACAGGCGGTCAAGGGGGCGGGACGTGTCGCAGGGACTCCTTGATGCGCAAAATGGCGAACCGCGCGACGAAGCGCTAACGGGCCTTACCCGCAGGGCTTTTCTGAAGTTCGGAGCGAGCGTAGCGGTGCTCGGCAGTGGCGGGCTGATTCTCGGTTTCAGTTTGCCCGCGCGCAGCGAGGGCGACGTACGCAAGACGGTGATTGGCGGCGACGGCATCGAGACGGCGCAGGGCGGTGTGCTGGCGCCGAATGCGTTCGTGCAGATCGACACGTCGGGCAAGGTGACGCTCATTGTCCCGAAGGTCGAAATGGGACAGGGCGTGTACACCTCGATCCCGATGCTGATCGCAGAAGAACTCGAAGTCCCGCTCGACAGCGTCACGCTCGACCACGCGCCGCCCAATGAGAAGCTGTTCTTCGACCCGTTGCTAGGCGGTCAGTTGACGGGTGGATCGACGTCGATCCGCTACGCGTGGGAACCGATGCGGCGCGCCGGCGCCACGGCGCGCACACTGCTCGTCAACGCCGCCGCGCAGCAGTGGCAGGTCGACCCCGCGACGTGTCACGCGCAGAACGGCCAGGTCGTTCACGCCGCCACGAATCGCACGCTCGCCTATGGCCAACTCACGGAAGCCGCCGGCAAGCTGCCGGTGCCGGGCGACGTCAAGCTGAAGGACCCGAAAGACTTCAAGCTCATCGGCACGACGGCGCGACGGCTCGACTCGCCCGAAAAGGTGGACGGCAGCGCGATGTTCGGGCTGGATGTGCGGCTGCCCGGCATGGTGTACGCGGTGATCGTCAACTGCCCCGTGTTCGGCGGAAAGCTCGCCGCGGTGGACGATAGCGCGGCCAGGAAGATCCCCGGCGTTCGCCAGGTCGTCAAGATCGACAATGGCGTGGCCGTGGTCGGCGACCATACCTGGGCGGCCAAGCGCGGCGCGGCGGCGTTGAAGATCGGTTGGGACGAAGGGGCGGGCGCGTCGGTGTCGATCAAGACGATCGTCGACGATCTGGAGCGCGCTTCACAGGGCGAAGGCGCCGTCGCGCGCAAGGAAGGCGACGTGGACCGTGCATTCGCAGGCGCGAAGACGCGTGTGGATGCGGTCTATCGACAGCCGTTCCTTGCGCACGCGACCATGGAGCCGATGAATTGCACGGTGCACGTGCAGCAGGATAGCTGCGATATCTGGGTCGGTACGCAGGTCCCGACACGCGCGCGCGACGCCGGCGCGAAGATCACCGGACTGCCGGCGGACAAAGTCGTGGTGCACAACTTTCTGCTCGGCGGCGGATTCGGGCGGCGGCTCGAGGTGGATGGCGTGACCCAGGCGGTGAAAGTCGCGAAGCAGGTGGACGCGCCCGTCAAGGTGACGTGGACGCGCGAAGAGGACATCCAGCACGACATGTACCGCCCGTACTACTACGACCGTATTTCGGCGGGTCTCGACGAGCATGGCAAACCGGTGGCCTGGCGGCATCGCATTGCCGGATCGTCGATCCTTGCGCGATTCGCGCCTTCGACGATCAAGAACGGCGTCGACCCTGATGCGGTGGAAGTGGCGGCCGCGCTTCCCTACGACTTGCCGAATCAGCTGGTCGACTACGTGCGGCAAGAGCCGGATGCGGTCCCGACTGCATTCTGGCGAGGTGTCGGCCCGACGCGCGGTACGTTCGTCGTCGAAAGCTTTGTCGATGAGCTTGCGGTCCAGACCAAAACCGATCCCGTGCAGTATCGCCGCGATCTGCTCGGCAAGTCGCCGCGCGCGCTGAACGTGCTCGACATCGCCGCCCGGCTTTCGGGTTGGGGAAGCGCATTACCGAAGGGCCAGGGGCGAGGCGTTTCCGTCATGCACGCCTTTGGCAGCTATCTGTCGATGGTCGCCGAAGTCACGGTCGAGCAGGGTGAGGTGCGCGTGAATCGTGTCGTGTGCGCCGTGGATTGCGGGATGTTCGTCAATCCGAACACGGTGGAGGCGCAGATTCAGGGCGGCGTGATCTTCGCCATCACGGGCGCGCTGTACAGCGAGGTGACGATCGAACGGGGACGCGTGCTGCAAAGCAATTTTACGGACTACCGGATACTGCGCATTCACGAGGCGCCCGAAATTCTCGTGCATATCGTCAAGAGCGGCGAAGCGCCTGGCGGAATCGGCGAGCCCGGCACGTCGGCGGCGATGCCCGCTATCGCTAATGCAATTTATGCGGCAACCGGCAAGCGTTTGCGCGATCTGCCGGTGGGCAGGCAGTTGCAGCCCGTATAGACGGAGGCCAACAGTGAGAACGGCGTTGAAGGCATTCGTCCGCTATTGCGCACTGGCCGTGTTGACGGTTCCGATGGTTTCGAGCCTCGCTCGCGCGGATGACGCGGCACTGATCCAGCGTGGCGAATATCTCGCGAAGGTGGGCGATTGCGTAGCCTGCCACCTGACGCAACATGGCAAGCCGTTCGTGGGCGGGCTGAAAATGATGACGCCGATGGGCGCCATCTATTCGACCAACATCACGCCCGATCCCGATACCGGCATTGGCCGCTACAGTGAGGCGGACTTCGCGCGCGCCTTGCGTGAAGGCGTGGCGAGAGACGGCCACAATCTGTATCCGGCCATGCCTTACCCCTCCTATGCGAAGGTCAGCGATAGCGATGTGCACGCGCTCTATGCCTACTTCATGAAAGGCGTTGCCCCCGTGAAGCAGGCGAATCGCGCGTCGGATATCAAATGGCCGTTGAACATGAGATGGCCGCTCATGTTCTGGAATATGGTGTTCCTGCACAAGGGCGCGTATGAGGACAAGGCGGGCAAGGATGACGCCTGGAATCGCGGGGCCTATCTGGTTCAAGGGCTCGGACACTGCGGATCGTGCCATACGCCACGCGGCGTCGGCTTTCAGGAAAAGGCGCTCGACGAGAGCGGCAGCGTCTATTTGACGGGCGCGCCCGTGGATCACTGGTTCGCTTCGAATCTCACGGGAGACCACAACGCCGGTTTGGGCCGCTGGTCGGAAGCGGACATCGCGCAGTTCCTGAAAACAGGGGCGAATCTGCACGCGGCCGCATTCGGTTCGATGACGAGCGTGATCAACCATAGCAGCCAGGCGATGTCCGATGCCGACCTCGCGGCGATTTCGCGCTATCTGAAATCGCTGCCCGCGGCGGGCGGATCGGGCGGTCCTGACTATGCCTACGACGCCAAAGCGACGAAGGTGTCGCTCGGGCGCCCGGCAAACGACGCCGGCGCGCGCGTCTATACGGCCTTCTGCATGCATTGTCACGGCCCGGACGGAAGAGGGTTTCCACCGCTGCTGGCGCCGCTTGCCGGCAACCCGAACGTACTGGCAGCCCAGCCGCTTTCCCTGATCAACGTGACCTTGAATGGCACGGAAGACATCATCATCGGCGGTGTACCCGCGCCATACCCGATGCCCAGATTCGCGGACGTGCTCGACGACGAGCAGATCGCCAATGTTCTGACCTTTATACGCAGCGGCTGGAATAACGGGGCGCCGCCCGTATCCCCGCGCGAAGTGGAAAAGCTGCGTCTGCAAACAGCGAAAGGTTCGGCGCAATAGCAGGCAATCGCCAGCACGGCAACACGGCCGTCATTCCTCCAGACGGCCGCGCCATTTCCGGAATCCCGAAGCGGAACGCCCGAAAAGCACGGCATCGGGTTGTCGTGTATAACGTCGATACCTCTAGACCTGTCCTTCCTGTGACGCGCGCCCTCAGGCGTCTGTCTCCTCGATGTCCTCATGCTTGGCGCCCCAATTGTTCACGGAAAATGCTGGGCGCAGCCAGCCGTTTGGTCGTCGCCAAACATGCTATTGGCATAGACTGAAGCAGGGCATCGAGTTAATACGGCAAGGCGCGGTTATTTGAATTGCCGATGCATTTCGCCGGCTTCCTGGGAGTATCAGTCGATGCGATTGGCCCCTTGGCCCGACGCTAAGTCTGTCGAATCGGTTCAAGCCGCGTGGAATGATGGCGCCTATGTCGTCTGCCGCGGCAAACGGCGAGTGGATGATGACACGCGCGAACCCGTGCTGATAGTGTGCCCCGCGCGCAATCAGTCAAACCGCGAGGTGGCGGGTCGCCTCGCGCACGAATATGCGCTTGCCGACAAGCTCGACTGCCCCGCCGCGGCGCGCCCACTGCAACTGCTGGACGAGCAGGGGCAGACGATGCTGGTGCTCGAAGACGCTGGCGACGAGCCGCTCGAAACGCTTGCCGTTCCCGTGACGCCGGTCGAATTTCTGCGCCTTGCCGTGACCATCGCGAATGCACTGGGCAAAGTGCATGCAAGGGGGATTGTCCACCGCGATATCAATCCACGCCATATCTTGCTGAACAGAGTGAATGGAGCGGTGCGTTTCACGGGCTTTGGCATCGCATCGGTGGTTCAGCGCGAACGCCAGTTGCCGGTGCCTCCGGAATTCATCGCGGGAACGCTCGCTTTCATGGCGCCCGAGCAGACCGGGCGGATGAACCGGTCGATCGATTCGCGCAGCGATCTCTATGCGCTGGGCGTGCTGTTCTACTGGTTGTTGACGGGGCAGTTGCCGTTCAGTGCAACCGATCCGATGGAACTCGTGCATTGCCATATCGCGCGGCAGCCTCTTTCGCCGGCCGATCTCGTGCCGTCGCTCGCTCAGCCGGTTTCGGCAATCGTCATGAAGTTGCTGGCCAAGACCGCCGAAGACCGATATCAAACGGCGGCCGGCATTGTCCACGATCTGCGGCGCTGCCTCGCGCATTGGGAAACGCACGGGCAGATTGCGAGCTTCGCGCTTGCGCAATTCGACATGCCCGATCAATTGCTGATACCGGAAACGCTCTATGGCCGCAGTGCGGAAGTCGCCGCACTCCTCGCCGCGTTCGAACGTGTGTCGAAGGAAGGGCGCAGCGAACTCGTGCTCGTGGCCGGTTACTCGGGCGTCGGGAAATCTGCGGTCGTCAACGAATTGCACAAGGCCCTCGTGCCCAGACGAGGGCTGTTTCTCGCCGGGAAGTTCGACCAGTTTGCGCGTGATATTCCCTACGCGTCGCTCGCCATGGCGTTTCGCTCGGGCGTTCGATTGCTGTTGGGCAACAGTGAAAACGAACTTGCGGTGTGGCGCGAGAAATTTCGACGCGCACTGGGCCCCAATGGTCAATTGATCGTCGATCTGGTGCCTGAACTGGCCATGATCATCGGCGAGCAATTGCCCGTGCCGCTGCTGGCGGCACAGGATGCGCGAAGGCGCTTCCATCTCGTCTTTCGCCGCTTCATTTCCGTGTTCGCGCGCCCCGAGCACCCACTGACGATTTTTATCGACGATCTGCAATGGCTCGATATTGCGACGCTCGATTTCCTCGAAGACCTCGTCGTGCAAGGCGACACCGAGCACCTGCTGGTGGTGGGCGCATACCGGAACAACGAGGTGGGTACGGAGCATCCGCTCGCACAGAAAATGGAGGCGATCCGCGCGTCGGGCGCGCCTGTCCGCGACATCGTGCTCGCACCGCTCGCGAATCTGCACCTCGAACAACTCGTGTGCGATGCGTTGCATTGCCCCACCACACGCGCCGTGCCGCTGGCCCGCTTGCTGCACAAGAAGACCGGGGGCAATCCTTTTTTCACGCTCCAGTTTCTTTCGGCGCTCGCGGATGAGGGCTTGCTGACGTTCGATCACGTCGCCAGCCGATGGTCATGGGATCTGCAGCAGATTCATGCCAAAGGCTACACGGAGAACGTCGTCGCGCTGATGCTGGACAAGCTGGGCCGGCTGCCCGAGCGCACCCAGGTCGTCCTGAAGCAGTTTGCCTGTATCGGCAATGCCGCGAACGTTGCGCTGCTCGAGACGGTCTGCGAGTTGCCGGATGAGGCAATACGCGAAGCGCTGGCGCCCGCGGTGCAGGCGGGACTGGTCCTTTGCGCCGGCGGCGCCTATCGCTTTCTTCACGACAGGGTGCAGGAAGCCGCGTACACGCTCGTTGACGAACCGGCGCGACCGTCGATGCATTTGCGCATCGGCAGGCGACTGCTCGACAACACGCCGCCGGCGAATCGCGAAGACGCCATTTTTGACATCGTCAGCCAGTTCAATCGCGCCACGCGGCAACTCGAAGGGCGCGCGGAACGCGAGCAGGTGGCGCAACTCAATCTCATGGCGGCGCAACGCGCAAAGGCCGCGACGGCGTTCGATGCCGCGCTTGCCTACCTTGGCGTCGGCCGGTCGCTGTTGACGGACGCCGACTGGATCGCTAACTACGAC
The DNA here is from genome assembly GCF_040965595.1 of Paraburkholderia sp. EG287B. Lineage (NCBI taxonomy): Bacteria > Pseudomonadati > Pseudomonadota > Betaproteobacteria > Burkholderiales > Burkholderiaceae > Paraburkholderia > Paraburkholderia sp. EG287B. Next base: position 413,512 of record NZ_JBFRCG010000003.1, on the reverse strand, counting down.
CTGCTTTTCGCCATCGAATATCGGCTCGCCGAGTGCGAACTGCTGAGCACGAAGACGCATTCGGCGCAGGCGCGGCTCTCCGGGCTCGTGCGGCGTGCGAGAACCAGGCATCATGCTGCGATGGTGACGCGGCTGCGCATCACGCTCTACACGACGCTGGACCAGAGCGGGCGCAGCGTCGAGATCTGCCTGCAATATCTGCGGGAAGGCGGAACGGACTGGTCGCCTCATCCCGACGAAAAGGCGGTCCGGTGCGAATTCGAGCGGATCGCCGCGCTGCTTGGCGCGCGGGAGATCGAGGACCTGATCGATTTGCCGTTGCTCGACGATCCCGAAGTGCAGGATACGCTCGACGTGTTGACGGAAATCGTGACGCCGGCGTTCTTCACCGACCAGCATCTCTGCGCATTGGTCCTGTGCCGGATGGTCAACCTGAGCCTCGAATACGGCAATAGCGACGCGTCCTGCTATGCGTACGTGTGGCTCGCGACGTATGCCGGTCCGGTTTTCGATCAATACGAGGCCGGCTATCGCTTTGGCCGCCTCGGCCTCGATCTGGTGGAGAAAAAACACCTCACGAAGTACCGGGCCCGCACCTATACCTCGTTCGGCAATATCGTGGTGCCCTGGGCGCGTCACGTCCTCGAAGGACGCGAACCGATCCGGCGGGCGCTCGAGATGGCGAACGAAAGCGGCGACCTGACTTATACGCTGTATATCCTCTGCGATCTGACTCAGAATCTCGTTTCGGTCGGGGACAATCTCGAAGACGTGCAGAGCGAAGTGGACAGGGCGGTGGCGATTTCCGAACGCGTCCGGTTCCAGCTCGTCACGGACATGCTCGTCACGTATCGGGGGCTCGTGAGGACCCTGCGCGGGGAGACCGGACGCTTTGGCTCGTTCGATGACGCGCAATTCGACGAGGCGGCGTTCGAAAACCATTTGCGCAGCTCCCCGACCCTGGCGCTCCCCGCGTTCGACTACTGGACGCGCAAATTGCAGGCGAGATATCTCGCCGACGAATTTGCCGAGGCGCTCGCTGCGGAACAACACGCCGAAAAGGTGTTGTGGGTCGCGACTTCGCAGTTCGAAACGGCGGAGTTTCACTTCTACGGCGCGCTCAGTCATGCGGCCTGCTGGAGCGAAGCGGACATGCCGGAGCGGCAGGCGCATGTCGATGCGATCCGTGCTCACCTGGCCCATCTCGAGAAATGGGCTTCGCATTGCCCGCAGAATTTCGGGAACCGCGCGGCGCTCGTGGGTGCGGAAATGGCGCGCATTCGTGGGGACATTGCGCGAGCGGAACCGCTTTACGATCTTGCGATCCGCTCTGCGCGCGAGAACGGCTTCGTCCATAACGAGGCCGTAGCGTGTCAGGCGGCCGCGCGCTTCTACGCTGCGCGCGGGCTGGCGGAAATTGGCGATATGTATCTGGGGAACGCGCGGCGGGCGTTCGCGCGATGGGGCGCGAAAGGCAAGGTTCGGCAACTCGACACCTTGCATCCGCGCCTCGAGCAGCCCAATCCGCCTTACTCGGTGGTCAGCAGCATGGAAGCGTCTGTCGAGCATCTCGATCTCGCCACGGTCATCAGGGTCTCGAAGGCGATTTCGAGCGAGATCGTGCTCGACAACCTGATTCAGACGGTGATGCGCACGGCCGTCGAACACGCGGGCGCGGACCGCGGACTGTTGATCGTCGCAAGCGACGCCGCTTTTCATATCGAGGCCGAAGCGACGACGGGCGACGGGGTGATCGCGGTCAGTCTGGAAAAGTCGACCGTGGAGAGCGGGCGCTTGCCCGTATCGATATTCCAGTATGTGACCAGGACGCGCGAGAACGTCATCATTCACGACGCGAATGCCCGGCACGACTTTTCATCGGATCGATATTTTCTGGAACGCCATACGCACTCGGTGGCCTGCATGCCTTTGCTGCACCAGGGCAAACCGATTGCCTTGCTCTACCTCGAAAACAATCTCGCCACCAGCGTGTTCACCGCGAGCCGGGTGGCCGTGCTGAAGCTGCTGGCTTCCCAGGCGGCGATTTCGTTCGAGAATTCCCGCCTGTATCGCGATCTCGCGGAGCGCGAGGCGAAAATTCGCCGTCTTGTCGATGCGAATATCGTGGGCGTCTTTATCTGGGATTTCGTGGGCCCGATTTACGAAGCTAACGAGGCGTTTCTGCGCATGATCGGTTACAGCAAGGACGATCTTGCGGCGGGGCTCGTCGACTGCACGCGGATTACGCCCGACGAGTGGCATGAGCAGGACCTGGCGGCCATTGCCGAATTGAGAAAGAAGGGTGTGCTGCCGCCGATCGAGAAAGAGTATATCCGCGCCGACGGCAGCCGCGTCGCGGTGCTGCTCGGTGCGGCGATGTTCAGCAGTTCACCGGAGCAGGTGGTGGCGTTCGTCGTCGACCTCACGGAGCGCAAACGCGCCGAGGCGGACGCAAGGAGCCATGAGCAGCGCTCGCACGAAATCGAAATGGAGCTGACCCACGCGAACCGTGTTGCCTCGCTGGGGCATCTCACCGCTTCGATCAGTCATGAGATCACGCAGCCTATTGCGTCGGCGGTGTTCAATGCGCAAGCCGCCACGCACTGGCTGGACGCAAGCCCGCCCAATCTGGGCGAGGTGCGTGCGGCTATCGCGCGCGTCGTTAAGAACGGCACGCGCGCCAATGATGTGATTCGACGGATCAGGGCGCTCGTCAAAAAGCAGCTGGCGAAGCAGGAGCTATTTCTGGTCAACGATGCAATTCGCGAGGTCATCGTGCTGACGCGCGGCGAAGCGTCGAAACACCATGTTACGTTGCACGAACACCTGGAGGCGGATGTGCCGACGGTGGAGGGTGACCGCGTCCAGATTCAGCAGGTCGTCATGAATCTGATCATCAACGCGGTCGAGGCGATGAGCGATTGCGCCGACGGCGTGCGGCAACTGACGATCGCCACACGCGCCGGCGACGCCAACACCGTACGGATAACGGTAAGCGATACGGGGCCGGGCATTGGCGAAGCGGATGCCGAACGGCTGTTCGAACCGTTCTTCACCACGAAGGCTGCAGGCATGGGGATGGGCCTGTCGATCTGCCGATCCATCGTCGAAGCGCATGGCGGCACGTTGCAGGTCCATGCGAACGCGCCCACGGGCGCCGTATTCGAGTTCGAATTGCCAGGCGTCGATTACGGCGTGCCGTGACCCCCTCGGGCATGCCGGTGTGCCGCCGTGACCTAGTTGCGGCTGGAGGTCTTGCCGGCGACGAGGCCGTTATCGACTGGCATGCCCGAAACGGTGTCGCCCCACGGCGCCATGGCTTCGAATACGCCGTCGCGCCGGATCAGCGCGTGCAAAAGCGCGGCAGCGATATGAGCGACGATAATGAAGAAGAACAGTAGCGCGAGAAATTTGTGCGAATTCCAGAACAGCGTGTGCAATGTGTCGCTGTGCGGCGCAATGGGGGGCAAGTGCACGCCGGCAACCACCACCGGATAGTCCCCGGCGGACAGCATGCTCCAGCCGAGCAGCGGCAACGCGATCATCAAAACATAGAAGGCAAGATGCGAGAGATGCGCGGCGAGCTTCATGACGGGCGGCATCCCGGCGGGCAACGGCGGCGCGCCTTTTACCAGTCTTACCGCAAGGCGAATCAGGGCGAGCACGAGAATCAGAATGCCGAGCGGCTTGTGGATGGAAAGCAGCGTGAGATGATCGGGGCGTATGGTGGACACCATCCCCACGCCGATGAACAGCATGGCGAGAATCGCAAGCGCCATGAGCCAGTGGAGCAGGCGCTGCAGCGCCGAGAATCGTTGGCCGGTCGGGTTCATTGTGCGACTCCTGCCGCGGCGGCATGGGGATAATCGCCGGCTTCGGCGGTCCTTCTGTTGAACGACACGGAATACGCGGCCGAGCGTGCCGCAGGGAACGGATCGTCCGAGACATGCATACCGGGTGGAAGCACCGTCGGGTCGAAGTTGAGATCGCGGCACGGGCCATCGGCTTCCGGCTCGATCGCTTGCACGACCAGGGTGCCAGCTGAAATCCTGCGGCGATCGTCGGGCCACGCCTTGCTCGGATCGGCGCTCGGGTCGCCGGGATTGGCGACGGTGACGATCATCGTCCATCGTTGCGGCGCATTGGCTACGCGCTGGACGATATCCGCGTCGAGAAAATTGGGCCCGCGCTGCTTCAACTGGTCGGCAGTGAGCAGTTCAGGCTTCGCAGAAGGCACGAAGGACCAGCGCACCGTGCTGTCCTGCCCGGCCGTATTGGTAAACACAAAGCTGTCGAGGCTGTTGAACTGCTCTTCGGCAAACGAGGACGTCATCGGCGTTTTCGTGAGCCACGCGCCGAACGCGGGGAACTCCGGGTGAGCCGCTATGAACTGCTTCATCGCGTCGGGGTCGTCCTTCTTTCCCAACGCCTGCAGCAACGCATAGAACGCCTCGGGCGTCGACACCGCGAAGAACGGCGCATCGATCATCGCCGAGCGCCACTCGCTGCCGTCGGGCGCGACGACGCGCAGGCCGAGCCCGCGCACGCGAACCGCCGCATCCGCCGCCTTGGGATCGGGGGAGCCGAGATTGAAACGCCCGGTCACGGGATAGGTGCCGGCAACGAACATCGGCGCCTTCGAAACGGACGCCGCTGCGCCACTGGACTCGAAAACGCCCGTGAAGCAGATCCCCTTGGCGTGATTTCGTCGGAATCCGGGCGCCGCTCCACCGGGCGGCGCGAGCGCGTCGATGAGTTTGGCCGGCGTCAGCCGGCCGGGAGAAAGCCAGCCCGCCGTGAAGCAAAACGCGATGACGAGCACCACAGCGACAAGCACGATGATGACGAGCGAACGTGTTTGTGAGCGCGCGGTATTCGGCTTGGTATCCATCTGGCTCTCCCGACCAACAAATCGGTGATGTCTGCTCGCAGGTTAGGCGCTTCCCCGAAACGGCGCCGCGCTCAGTGCGCCTGTGCAAAACGTGCGAACAGGAAATATCGGGCACTACCGTTCATCCCCGCAATCCCTCGTATGTTTTCGAAAGAACCTCGATGACGTGCGGCGTAGTATCAACGCGGATTCATCTGGATTTCGTTTCACCCAACAATGGAGGTGCCGCGATGAAGTTTCAAACGGTAATGACCGGGTGTTTCGCACTGCTGTTTTCGTCGATGGTTTTTGCGCAGAACGCGGTCGAGTCGTCGGGTATGGTGGGCGCCGAGGCGAATGGCGATGCTGTGCAGAAGGCATCAAGCAAGTCATCCGCGCGCGAGGCGAATCGTCAGTTCGCACGCACCGTGCAGCGCGCGATCTATAAGGACCGCGCCCTTGGCGAGGCGGACATCATCGTTTTTGCCAATGCGGGAACGGGCAAGGTGGTGCTCGTCGGGCTGATCAACGATCCGACCCAGGAGCGCACCGCGATCGATGCGGCGCGTCAGGTTGCGGGGGTCACGGGCGTCACGAGCAAACTCAGTCTGCACGAGGAAGGGAATTGACGAGCGTTTGCGCCTTTGCGCTTGATCGATTCCGAATCTGGTTCGAATCGCTCTTGGCTGTGCGTGGTGGCCTTGGGCTTTTCGAACCAGTTTATTTTGCTGGGCCTATTTGTTCATGCTGTCCAACTTCTTCAGCAAGGCGTGAGCGCCTGGCCCCGAAGATGCCGGATTTTGCCCCGTGATGAGCAGCCCGGCTTCGAGAACGTACGGCTGCCAGTCTGCGACGCTCGAATAATTGCCGCCCTTTGCCTTGAGTTCGTCTTCCACGAGAAATGGCACGACGTGTGTCAAACCGACCGCCGCTTCTTCGGAATTGGAAAAGCCTGTCACCGGCTTGCCTTTGACCATCGGTTCACCGTCCGCCCCCTTGACGTGACGCAGCACGCCGGGCGCATGGCAGACGAGCGCGACGGGCTTGCCTGCGCCTATCGTGCGCTCGATGAGCGAGATCGAATCCGCGTCTTCGGCGAGATCCCACATCGGACCGTGACCACCCGGGTAGAAAACGGCGTCGAACGCGTCGTGGGCAACGTCCTTGAGTATCGCGGTGCTTGCGAGCGCCGCTTTCGCACTGGCGTCGGCCTCGAAGCGGCGAGTCATGTCGGTCTGGTTCGCGGGTTCGTTGCTCTTGGGATCGAGCGGCGCCGCGCCGCCCTTGGGCGACGCCAGCGTCAGTTCCACGTTCGCGTCCTTGAACACGTAGTACGGCGCGGCCAGTTCCTCCAGCCAGAAGCCCGTCTTGCGGCCCGTATTGCCCAGTTGGTCGTGCGACGTCAGGACTACCAGAATCTTCATGACTTTCTCCTTGCCCGGTGGCGGGCGCTGAGGGGACATCGAGGAGATCTCATTGTGACTTGGGAGTGCCTGTCGTTGCTTCCGTAAAACGAGGCGTTATTTCGCTTTTGCACTGAAGTCGTCAAACCGCGGCGAGTGCGCTGGCGATCGGATCCTTGCCGCCCGCGAAGCCGATGACCTTGCGCGAGAGGCCCGCCTTGAGCGCTTCGACGACGACCTCGGCAACGTCTTCGCGCGCCACCGGGGCGTGCGGCGATCCCACGTCCGAGACGATCTGGATCGTGCCGACGCCGGGCTCCACGCTCAGCTGGCCGGGCCGCAATACGACGTACTCCAGGGCGCTGGCAATCACGTAGTCGTCGGACGCCTGTTTCATTTCGGCGTAATGGCGCAGCGCATCCGGCGCGCGTTTCGGATCGAACGCCAGCAACGCGCTGACGACGAGAAAGCGATGCACGCCTCGCTGCGTCGCGTAGTTCGCCGCGTGAATGACCGCGTCGCGGTCGATCTGACGCTCCTGATCCGCGCCTTCGGTTTCGGCGGAACCGGCGGAATAGACCACGGCGTCGATTCCCTCGAAAGCCTGCGAGAAGTCGCTATCGAGGTCCGCGATTGCCGTATCGGCGCCGAGGCGGTGGAATTCGTCGGCTTTGGCAGCGTTGCGTATCAGCGCCCGAAAAGGGATGGCTGCAGCGTGCAGCTTTTGCGCGACCGACCGGCCGGTGCGACCGCTCGCGCCGATAAGCAAGACCTTCATGACGCTCTCCTGGGGTTCATGGTCAGTTCCCGCAGTCTAGTCCGATCCGCGTTTCGCCGTTGCACGGGCGTTGCGCGGTTATCGATCTGCATGGCTTGCCGATCCGAACTGTACGCAGGGGGTGTTGCGCCAACTGCTTTAGATTCCAGCGGGACAGCCCACACTTTCCGGAATCTCAGAGTGCCGACATGAAGTTGCGACGTTCCATCGTGGCCGTGAGCGTGACGCTGGCATGCGCCGCAGGACCGGTTCGAGCGTATTCCGTCACGAGCTATGAGGCGCTCGGCGCGAGCCGGGTCGAGGCGTGCGCCACGGCGAAGAAAGACGCCGAATCTGCGACGGATGAGCAAGCCCACGGGCGCCTGGAGAGCGTCGGCACCTGTCAATGCAGTCACGAGAGCGACCCGAAGGCGTCGGGCCAATGGCGATGTCTCGTCGAAGCGATTCGCAGCAAATAGGGCATGTCGCCGGAAAACCGGCGCATCAATCTGGACCCGCAAGGAGGTAGCGCATGTCAACCGATGCAACGTGTCCGTTCACCCATGCGGCGGGAGACGGGACCAACAATCTCGAATGGTGGCCGCATCGGCTTAGGCTGGATCTGTTGAGCCAGCACTCGAGCCGATCGAACCCGTTGGGACCTGATTTCAGTTATGCCGCCGCCTTCGGGAAGCTCGACTTCGCGGCGCTAAAGAAGGACCTCGCTGCGCTCATGACCGACTCACAGGCCTGGTGGCCCGCCGACTTCGGCCACTACGGACCGTTCTTCATCCGCATGGCGTGGCACGGCGCCGGCACGTACCGCACGGGTGACGGTCGCGGCGGCGCTGGGCGCGGCCAGCAGCGTTTCGCGCCGCTCAATAGCTGGCCGGACAACGCGAACCTCGACAAGGCGCGACGTCTGCTTTGGCCGATCAAGCAGAAATACGGCCAGAACATTTCCTGGGCCGATCTGCTGATCCTGACCGGCAACGTTGCGCTCGAAACCATGGGCTTCAAGACGTTCGGCTACGGTGCGGGCCGCGAGGATACGTGGGAGCCCGACGAGGACGTCTATTGGGGAAGCGAAAAGACCTGGCTCGGCGGGGACCTGCGTTATGGCAAGGGCGCTGCCCCGCGGGACGACAGCAAAGACGGCGTGGTCGTGGCCGACGCGGCTATCCACGGCGAGGAAGCGACCCGCGCGGCGAGCGGGCGACAACTGGAAGATCCGCTTGCCGCCGTACAGATGGGTCTGATCTACGTGAACCCCGAGGGACCGGAGGGCAACCCCGACCCGGTGGCCGCGGCGCACGACGTACGCGAAACCTTTGCGCGCATGGCGATGAACGACGAGGAAACAGTCGCGCTGATCGCAGGCGGCCACTCGTTCGGAAAGACCCATGGGGCCGCGCCGGCCAGCCATGTCGGTCCCGAACCGGAAGCGGCGAGTCTCGAGAACCAGGGCCTGGGCTGGAAGAACAGCTTCGGCACCGGCAACGCCGCCGACACGATCACGAGCGGTCTGGAAGTCACGTGGACGGGCACGCCAACGCAATGGGGCATGGGCTTCTTCATGAACCTGTTCGGCTACGAGTGGGAACTGACGAAGAGCCCGGCCGGCGCGCATCAATGGGTCGCGAAGCACGCGAGCGCCATGATTCCCCACGCGCACGACCCGTCGAAGAAGCTGTTGCCGACCTTGCTCACTACGGACCTCTCGCTGCGCTTCGATCCGGCGTACGAGAAAATTTCGCGTCACTTCATGGAGAACCCCGATCGGTTCGCAGATGCGTTCGCGCGCGCCTGGTTCAAGCTCACGCATCGCGATATGGGGCCGCGCGCGCGTTATCTCGGACCGGAGGTGCCGACCGAACAACTGATCTGGCAGGACCCGATTCCGGCTGTCGACCACGAACTCGTCGACGAGAACGACATCGCCGTGCTCAAGCAGAAGTTAGCGGACTCGGGGCTCTCTGTTTCGCAACTGGTTTCGACGGCCTGGGCGTCCGCGTCGGTGTTTCGTGGCTCGGACAAGCGCGGCGGCGCCAATGGTGCGCGCATCCGTCTCGCACCGCAAAAGGACTGGGCCGCGAATCAACCTGCGCAGCTGGCGCAAGTGCTGGAATCGCTCGAAGCCATTCAGCGCGCATTCAACGACGCGCAGGCCGGCGGCAAGAAAATATCGTTGGCAGACCTGATCGTGCTGGCGGGCGGCGCGGGCATCGAACGGGCGGCGCAAGACGCTGGCCACCATGTCACCGTGCCGTTCGCGCCGGGCCGCATGGACGCCTCGCAGGCGCAAACCGATGCGCACGCGTTCGAAGCACTGGAGCCGTACGCCGACGGGTTCCGCAACTTCCTGAGGGGAACATGCAGCGTACCTGCCGAGCACCTGCTGATCGACAAGGCGCAATTGCTCACGTTGAGCGCACCGGAGATGACCGTGCTGATCGGCGGCCTGCGCGTGCTGAACGTGCATTCGGGAGCGGAAGCTCACGGCGTGTTCACCGGGAGACCGCAGACGCTGACCAACGATTTCTTCCGCAATCTGCTCGACATGAATACGGAATGGACGCCACGTTCGCCCGCGCGGGATGTCTTCGAAGGGCGTGATCGCAAGACGGGCGCGCTGAAATGGACCGGCACACGCGTCGATCTCGTCTTCGGTTCGAATGCGCAATTGCGCGCGCTATGCGAAGTCTATGCAAGCGACGACGGGCAGGAAATGTTCGTGCGCGATTTTGTGGCCGCGTGGGCGAAGGTCATGAACCTCGACCGTTTCGATCTGGCATGATCGGCCGCGAGACGCCGGGCCTCGTCGCGCTAAGCGCGGATCACTCCACTCTTCGCACCGTCATGGTGGCAGCGAGGCCCGGATTGTTGTCGGCGAATACCAGCGCGCCTTGATGGAGCGTGGCGACGGCCTTGACGAGCGCGAGCCCCAGGCCGACGCCAGGCGTCCCTCTGCTGCGGTCGCCCCGATAGAAGCGTTCGGTGACTCTGGAGCGCTCGGCGACGGGGATGCCGGGGCCGTCGTCGGCAACCGTAATCTCGATCGAGTCCGGGGTCTCGCCGAGTGAAACCGCGACCTCGCCGCTTTCCTGCGCGAACTTGAGGGCGTTGTCGATGAGATTCCCGATCGCCTGCGCCATCAACAGCGGATCGACGACGGCCATCAGCTCGCCTTGCTTGCGCAAATGGAGCGCGAGCGATATGCCGCGCAACTCCGCGACGGGCTGATAGAACTCGACCGCATCGGAAACGATGGCGGTCAGGTCGGCTTCGACAAACCCCGAGCGGCGCACGCCGGCGTCGATCTCGGCGAGGCGCAGCAGCGCATTGAAGATGCCGATGACACGGTCGACGTCGGCGACGGCCACTTCGAGCTGATTCAACGTCTCGTCGTCGCCTTTCTTTTTGAGTCCGAGCATCAGGATTTCGAGTCGCGAGCGCAGCTCGGCAAGCGGCGTGCGCAGGTCGTGTGCGATGGCGTTCGAGACGTGCTTGACCGCGCCGAGCACTTCGAGCAAGGCATCCTGCGCGCGAATGCGTGTCTTGATCTCCTCTTCGAGCCGCACGTTCTGCTCCTGCTGCGTGCGTTGCAGTGCGCGAAGCTTGAGATGAGTCTGCACGCGAACGGCGACTTCCTCCATCTGCAGCGGCTTGGTGACGAAGTCCATCGCGCCCACGCGAAAGCCGTTGATCTTGTCCTCGGTCTGCGACAACGACGTCATGAAGATGACGGGAATATCGCGTGTGACCGGATTCTCCTTGAGCGCGCGGCAGGTTTGAAATCCGTCGAGCCCCGGCATGATGACATCGAGCAGGATGAGATCGGGCTTGACAATTTCGGCGCGGCGCAGCGCCTCCTGGCCGTCACGCGCCACCGCCGCGCGCAGACCTTCGGCTTCGAGCGTTTCGACGACGAGACCCAGATTCGCCGCGGTGTCGTCCACGACGAGCACCACGGGAGCGTCATCGCTCTTTATTTCTCCCATTGTCCTTTCCCTTCACCGTTGAGATAGCGTTCAATCAAGGAAAGCAAGGCCTGCGATTCATAGGTCATCGCGAGCTGCCGCAAACGCGCGGCGAATGGTTCGTATCGCTGGTTCAGTGCCACGAGGTGATCGGCGTGCCGATGGATATCGCGCATGGAGCCCAGCAATGCGTAACGGTGCAACTGCGCGAGTTCGCTTTGAGGCGGCACGACGATCGGCTGGGCCGGCTGCTCCGGGTGGCCCGCCTTGTCGGATTGCGACGCGGCTTGCTGGAGTGTCATGCCGAGCAAACCGGCGATCGACTGGAGCAGTTGGGCCAGATCGATCGGTTTGTCGAGGAAGAGACTCGCGCCCGCCTCGATATTGGCGCGCGCGTTTTGTTCGGATGCGTCGGCGGAGACGACGATAACGGGCATGGCCGCGAGATCGACTGACTTGCGCAGGTTGCGCAGCACTTCAATGCCGCCCATCACGGGCATGACCGTGTCGAGGATCATCAGATCCGGTTTGTGCGAGACGATTTTTTCGAGCGCGTCGCGTCCGTCCGTGCTTTCGATCACGTCGAAGCCCGTGCGTTCCAGCACGTCGGCGAGCAGGCGCCGGTTGGTCGCCACGTCGTCGACGAGGAGAATGCGCCGTCCTGCGCCGTCCAGACGGCCGCTTTCAAGGCTCGTTGCGCGCGCATCGACCTCCAGTGCGGAAGCGGGCGCTGCAAGTTCAAACCAGAACGTGCTGCCTTCTCCCACGGTGCTCGTCACATAGATCTCGCCGCCCATCATGCGCACGAGCTGCCGGCTGATCGCGAGACCGAGCCCCGCGCCGCCGGTGCGCCGCACATGATCGCCCGCCTGCTCGAACGGTTGAAAGATCGCCTCCAGCCGATCGGCGCTGATGCCGACGCCGGTATCATGCACGTCGAAGCGCAGCCGGTCGGCTTCGCCGCGCCTCACGGAAAGCCGGATTGCCCCGCGATCGGTGAATTTGACCGCATTGGCGAGCAGATTGAGCAGCACCTGCCGCAGACGGCGTTCGTCCACGCGCACCACGGCGGGCAGGTCCAGCGCCGGAACGTAGTCGAGCACGAGATTCTTCTGTTGCGCGCGCACGCCGACGATCTCGGCGATGGTTTCGAGAAATGCGCCCAGCGACACGTCTGTCACCTGAAGCTCCAGCTTGCCTGCGCCAAGACGGGTGAAGTCGAGAATATCGTTGATGAGCGTGAGCAGATGGTGGCCGCTCTGTTCGATCACGCCGACGCCGGCCAGTTGCCGCGCATCGAGCCCTGAATCACGCGACAGCATCTGCGCATAGCCCAAAATGCCATTCAGCGGCGTGCGCAGTTCATGGCTGATGTTCGCAAGGAACTGGTCCTTGGCCCGGTTGGCGGATTCCGCGGCTTCCTTGGCAACCCGCACCGTTTCTTCGAGCGCCTTGCGCGCCGAAATATCCTGGATGATGGCGATAACGTGACTGGGCTCGCTGGCTGTGCCGTGCTGAAGCGCGAGCGAGAGGCTAACCCAGATCAGTGCCTCGTCGGCGTTCACGAGGGGCACTTCTTCCGAGTAATGGGCGATTTTCCCTCCCGTCAACAGGTGGAATTTCTCCTCGCTGGCGTCCCGATACTCCACGTGAACGAGCGCGTGCAGCCGCATGTGCTGCAGTGTGTCCCGCTCGCGGCCGACGATCTCGCACGCGCGCTGATTGACGCGCAGAAAGCGGCCGTCCAGATCGCAGTGCGCGACGCCCACGGCGGCGTTTTCGAACGTGCCGCGAAAGCGCTCCTCGCTGGCGCGCAGCGCCTGCTCGGTCTGCTTGAGCTGCGTGATGTCCACGATGCTGCCGACGAAGCGCACCGGCTTGCCGCTCGCATCGTGCCGCGCGGTGCCGCGAACCAGCACCCATCGGTCGGTACCGTCGCGATGCCGCAGCCGGTTCTCGATTTCGAATATGCCATGACTGTCCGCGAGAAATGTCGCCATGGCGCGGTCGGTGCTCGCGCGATGGTCGGGATGCAGAACGCTCATGTAGGCTTCATAGTCGAGACGCGCCTGTGGCGTCCCGAAGCCGAGCCATTCGTAGATATTCGAAAAGCGCGCAAAGCCCCGCTTGTAGTCGCCTTCAGGCATGTCGATTTCCCACACGCCCACGTTCGACCCGTACATCGCCATTTCGAGCCGGGCATTCGTCTCGCGCAGAATCCCGGCTTCCTCGGCGCGGCGCTTTTGCGTCACGTCGCGAAACACGATGACGACGCCGATGGTCTCGCCGCGTTCGTCGGTCATGGGCGTGCCGGTGCTTTCGACCGGTATTTCGCTGCCGTTGGGCGTGAGCAGGATGGCGCGCGCCGGCAGCCCGCTCTCGCGGTCGTCGCGCAGCGCCGCCGCCATCGGGTCCGCAATCGGGGCGCGCGTGAGTTCGTCGAGCAGGCGGAACACTCCGGCGAGCGGCCGCCCGGCCGCTTCTTCGCGTCGCCACCCGACCAGCGCCTCGCCTGCCGGGTTCACGAAGGTCACGAGCCCGGCCGCGTCCGTTGCGATCACACCGTCGCCGATGCTCGAAAGCGTGACGGCGTAGCGTTGCTCGCTCTCGCGCAGGCGCCGTTCGGCGCGATATTTGTAGAGCGCCATCTCCACGACGGTGCGCAGCTGGATGTCGTCGAACGGCTTGAGCACGTAGCCGAACGGCTCCGCCTGGGTGGCGCGCTGAACGGTTTCGTCGTCGGCGTAGGCGGTGAGAAACACCACCGGCACGTCGCACAGTTCGCGAATCCGGCGCGCCGCGTCGATACCGTCGAGCTTGCCTTCGAGCCGCACGTCCATGAGCACCAGTTCGGGCGCGAGGCCGTTCTGCGCCTGCGCCACGAGCGCAACCGCTTCTTCGCCGCTCACCGCGCTGCCGACCACGCGGTAGCCGCTGCGGGTCAGTTGCTGTGCGATGTCTCGCGCAACAATCCGGTCATCCTCGACGATCAAGATTCGTGCGGTCATGGCGAGTGTCGATCAGGGTTCGGCGGCGTCGAAATGAATCGTGAATGTGGTGCCCTGCTGCTGGCTGACGTCCACGCTGCCGCGCAACTGCAGCACGAGATCGTGCACGAGCCGCAGGCCGAGCGTTTCGTCGCGCTCGAAAGAGAATTCCGGCGCGAGTCCCACGCCGTCGTCTGCCACGCGCAATTCGCAGCGATGACCGTCCAGCGCGCGCAGGCCGATGTTGAGCACGCCGCCGCGCTGAGCGGGGAAAGCATGCTTGAGCGCGTTGGAGACGAGTTCGTTGATGATGAGGCCGCACGAGACGGCGCGATTCATGTCGAGCTGGACGTCGTCGACGGCGATCTGCATGTCGACGCCCAGCCGTCCCATGTCGTAGACACGCGCAAGGTGACCGCATAGCGTTTTCACGTGGACCGTCATCGGAATGCGCGCGAAGTTGCCCGCGCGGTACAGGTTTTCGTGAACCATGGCCATCGAGCGCACGCGATTGCGGCTGTCCGCGAACAGCTCGGCGACGGCCTTGTCCTCGACGCGTTCCGCCTGCAGGTTCAGCAGGCTGCTGATGAGCTGCAGATTGTTTTTGACGCGATGATGCACTTCGTGCAGCAGGGCATCCTTTTCGGCGAGCAGCGTCTGCTTTTCTTCGAGCGACGCGTTTTCGAGCGAGATCGCCGCCTGCGAGGCAAGCAGCCTGAGCACGGCGAGCCTTGCCGGCGTGAATGCGCCGGGCGCGAGTTCGTTTTCCAGGTACAGCACGCCTATCAGTTTCGACTGCTTGACGAGCGGCAGCGAGAGCACCGAGCGCGAACGGTTGGCGACGAAATATTCATCGGCATAGAAGGCTTCATCCGCCGAAGCATCGTCGATCAGCACCTGGCGGCGCATCCTGATGCTTTCATGGAGCACCGCCTCGGCCAGATCCTGCGGCGAGACCGGCTTGCGCTCGATGCTCACGTCCGTGCCCTGGCGCGTCGCCACGGCCACGGCTTCGATCCACAGCTTTTCCTCGCGCGGCAGAACGAGCAGGGCGCGCCGTGCCCCGGCGTGTTCGAGCATGATGGTCATCAGCGTATGGATCAGGCGGCCGGGAACGAGCTCGGCCGAGATCGCCTGAGAGGCCTTCATGACGGTGTCGACGTCGATATGGCCGGCTACGGTGTCCGGAGTCGGTCCGTATGCCGCCTGCTCGCGAAGCAGCTCGGGATAGCGCCTGTCGAGTTCTTTTACCCGCGTAATCGCCCCCCAGCGCAGCCAGTCGAGCCGCGCATTGCGCAGATACATGCCGGCAATGGTCGTGAAGCCGCGCTCCAGGTAGAACATCGCGGCAATGTCCTGGGCGAGCGCCTCGTTGTGGACGAAACCATATTCGCGTGCGAGCCGGATGGCTTCTTCGTAGCAGCCCATTGCTTCGAAATCGCGGCCTTGGAGCCGGGCGATTTCGCCTCGCACCAGGGCCGCGCGGCTACCGAAATTACTCGGGCAGTGCCTGGCCCACAGTTCGAGTTGATAGTGGTGTGCCGCAAGTTTCTCCAGATTCTCCGCTTGCGCGTCGCCTTGGGCTTCGGCGTGCCAGCGTGCGCGCGTGAGCGCGGCGAAGAACTGGAATTCGGCCATTTCGAAATGCCCGGAGGACGTCCACAAAAGCGGCGCTGCCTTGTTGCCGGCATCCATCGCACTCCGGATGTCGCCGGCCAGATAGCGCGCCTGCTGCTTGCGTATCCAGTACCAGCAGGCGGCGATTGCGAGGCTCGGGTCGCTTTCGAGGCGCCGTTCGAACGCATCGTCGCAGAAGGGACCGTGTTCGTCGCCGGAATCGGCCGTGCCCGCGCGCAGCGAACGGATCAAGGCCAGTTGCGCGGTGATGATATCGACGATCAGGCCGAACTTTGCCGCCTGGACGATCTGCAGGCGCCGTATTGCCTCCTGTTCCACCTCGCCTAGCGACTCGCCGGCGGCGAGCAGCGTGGTGACCGTGCAGCAGCTGCTAAAGCCGATATAGGTCAGGTCGCCGGCTTCGCTCGCGGCTTCGAAGGCGAGGCGCAGCAGCGGAATGCCCGTGCGGATGGGCTTGGTCCACGGCGTGACGTGATAGGCGAAACACATGTAGACGCGCGCCTTGAACCGGTCGAGCCCGCGCTTGTCGACGAGCGCGAGCCCGAGCTGGCCAAAGCGGTAGCCGGCGTCGTAATCGTCGAATAGCGGTCCCGCAACCATGCCGAGATAGGCATAGCCGAGCGATGAAGCGTCGCTGTTGCCATGCGCGAGGCTCAGATTCGCCATGCGGCAAAGCACGAGGCAGACGAGATTCTCGTCGCTGAAGAAGGCCGGCGGCAACACGGCCGTGAGCACGTTCATCGTCGCGGTCATTTCCGTGTCGCCGAGCAACGGAAGATCGACGAGCGCTTCGATCGGTGCGTTGGCGATGCCATCGAGAAGCCGGTCGTATTCCTCGCGCGCGGCGCTGCGGCCGGGATGCGCGACCCAGTCGATACCGACATGCCGCAAATAGCTCAGACAGGTTTCGACAGCCACGTTGACCTGATCGAGCGCGGTATAGAGCGTGATGCGCAGGAACGTGATGGCTGCGCGGTCGCATAGGGTGCGTGCGCGCTGATCGAGCATCGCGAGCCGCTCCTTGCTGCTTTCCGTGGCACCGGTCAGGAATTCGCATTCGGCGCGCTGCGTTTCCAGCAGAAACTTGCGCGCGTAGTGATGATCCCATTCATCTTCGCCCAGCAGTTCGCTGCCGACGGAAAGGTAGGTGAGCGCCGAGCCGTACGCCGATGAGGCGCGAGCGCGTCGCCCGGCCTCGAGGTTGAAATCGACGACCCGTTCGCGCTCCTGCGAGGTATCGATGAGCGCGAGGACGCGGTTGTACTGGTTGACGATTTCGAAGACGTCACGCTCCTCGTCGGTTGGCGCCTGCGCGGCGAGAATGCGGCCGATGCGCAAATGGGCGCGCGCGCGCTCGTCCTCGTGAATCAGATCGTAGGTCGCTTCGTGCACCCGGTCATGCACGAAAGCGAAACCATCGCGGCGGCGATAAAGCAAACCCGCTTCCACGCCGCCGGCGAGTGTCGCCTCCACATCGGACCCGGTCATGCCGCTGATGCGCGCGAGCAGCGCAGAACTCGCGCGGCCGCCCAGGCAGGCGAACTGCGTGAGCAGTTGCTGGGTTGGCGCCGGTAGCCGTTCGATCTTTTCCACCATCAGATCGACGATGCTTTGCGCGAAGCTGGCCGCGCGCAACCGGTCGCTGTCCCAAAGCCAGATGCGGCGTTCGCGATCGAACACGAGATGATGCTCGTCGCTCAGGAACTTCAGGAACTGCACGACGTAGAACGGATTGCCTCCCGTTCGTTCGAAGACCAGTTTGCTCAAGTCGCGCAGTTCGGCACGCGTGGTCTTGAGCGCGTCGCCGATCAGTCGCGAAACGTCGTCGAATTGCAGCGGCGCGAGCATGATTTCATCGACATGCGTCCCGGTCTGCCGGATGGAATCGATCGACTGTCTCAGAGGATGCGTGAATCCTACCTCGTTGTCCCGATACGCACCGACCAGCAGCACATTTCGCACGTCGGACTCGCATAGTCGTTCGAGCAAGGCGAGCGTGGCGGCATCGCTCCACTGCAGGTCGTCGAGAAACAGCACGAGTGGCCGCCCTTCATGCGGAAACGCGCCGATGAAGCGCGTAAAGACGGCGAGAAAGCGCGTGCGCGCGTCCTGGGGCGGAAGCTCCTGAACCGGCGCCTGCGGCCCGATGATCTGTTCGAGTTCGGGAATCAGGCTGGTCATGAGCACGCCGTTTGCGCCGAGCGCGTCGACGAGACGCGCGCGCAAGCCTTCGCGCGCGGCGGGACTGCCGTCGATCACCTGCCGGATCAGGTCCTGGAATGCTTGCGCGAGCGTGGCGTAGGGAATATCGCGCTTGTAGCGCTCGAACTTGCCGGACGCGAACCATCCGCGCGAGCTGGACGCCGACGTCGCGCGCAGGCTGTTGACGAGCGTCGACTTGCCAATTCCCGAATAGCCGGACACGAGCGCAAGCACGATCTCCTTGTGCCGGACTACTCGGCTCAACGCCGCTTCGAGCATTTCGACCTGCTTTTCGCGGCCGTAAAGCCTAAACGGATAGTGCAACTGATCGGGCGAATCGGCCGCGCCCAGCTCGAACGATTCGATGCGGCCTGACTGGCGCCAGGCGTCGAGGCAACAGCGCAGATCATGCGCGAGCCCCTCTGCGGTCTGGTAACGCTGTGCGGCGTCCTTGGCCAGCAAGCGCGCAATGATGTTGCCAACCGGGTCGGGCACGGCGGCGCCCATGCATTCGGAAACGGGGATGGGCATTTGCGCGGTGTGACAATGCAGCCATTCCGAAGGCGAGCTGGCGCGATAGGGCAATTGACCCGTGAGCATTTCATGGAAGACCACGCCCAGCGAATAAAGATCGGCGCGCGAGTCGGACCATCGGTTCATCAGGCCCGTGCGTTCGGGAGAAAGATAGGCGAGCGCTTCGCTCGCGAGCATGGGCAGATTGCGTACGGGGCGCTCGCGCGGCTCGGGGGAAACGAGGCCGAGACCGGTTAGGGCGACTTCCTGCGTCTGCTCATCGAGAAGGATGTTGCCCGGCCGGATGTCGTTGTGCGTGAGCCCACGGTCGTGCAGCGTGCAGAGCGCCGCGGCGAGATTGGTCGCGACGGCGAGAAAACGTTCGAGCGGAAACGGGCCTTTGAGCGCGGTGCGCAAGGGGATGCCGCCGGGATCCTCCAGCACGAGCGTTACGCTGCCATGGTCTTGCAGCAGCGAATGCGGCATGGCAACACGCGCGTCCTGAAGCGCGGCGCGCATCCGGTAGGCGCGTTCGAGACGCTCCTGGCTTTCGGGCAGCGGCCGGTAGGCGGACAGCGTAACGGTGAGCCAGCTCTGGCTTTCCCCATGGCTGCGCAGGCGCGAGAGGACGAACTGGCCGTCGTCGCTCAGGTTCGTTCGATCGTAGTCCGTCAGCCTCATGGTTGCGCCCTCGCGAGAGACGCCTCGATTCAAGGATTGGCCGTCAGCATGTAACCCGCATTGCGGACCGTTCGGAGCATGGAGCGCTCATAACCGGTATCGATCTTCTGTCGCAGCTTGCTCACGTGCACGTCGATGACATTGGTTTGCGGATCGAAATGGTATTCCCAGATGTTTTCGAGCAGCATCGTGCGCGTCACGACCTGTTCGGCGTGGCGCATCAAATACTCGAGCAGCTTGAACTCGCGAGGCTTGAGGACGAGCGCCTTGCCGTCGCGTGTGACCTTGCGCGAGAGAAGGTCCATGCAGAGTTCCCCGACTTTCAGGGTCGTATCAAAGTGATTGTCCTGGCTGCGCCGCGCCAACGCCTCCAACCGCGCCACGACTTCGCCAAAGGAAAACGGTTTCACGACGTAGTCGTCGCCGCCCGCCTTCAGGCCGCGAATGCGTTCGTCCACTTCGTCGAGTGCGCTCAGGATCAGCACCGGGACCTTGTTGCCCGACGCGCGCAGCGCCGCAACGATGCCGAGCCCGTCGATGCCGCCGGGAAGCATGCGGTCGAGAATGATGGCGTCGTAAGCCTCCCCGATTGCGAGTGCCATGCCATCGCGGCCATTGTCCGCCCAGTCGACGACATGGCCGGTTTCGTGCAAGCCCTTCTTCAGGAAGCCTGCCACCTGCTGATTGTCTTCGACCAGGAGAATTTTCATGTCCATTACTCGCGGTCAGCGCAACGAGCGCCAGACGCGCGCTGTCACACAGACCACTGAAGCACGGCGGGCGGGCGCCCGGAATCCTGCCGCTTCGGCCACTTATTATCGCGCGCAGCACGCGGGTGAGGCTTCGACCGCAGATTAAATTTTTTTAACGTAGCCGCCTCGCCGGACCAAACTCGCGCGGCTACTGAGATGCGAAAAGGTTGAGATGTCGCCTTAAATAAGATTAACGTTTCGGCCACCTTCTGCATAGCTGCGCCGGCCTAACATGGCAGCGTGATTTTTTCCGTGTAGCGCCATGAGCCAGATCGTCCTTACGTGCCAGGCAGAGGAAGCGGCGGGCGCGCCTTCAGAATGGCGTGCGCCTTGTGTTCAACCTGCTTTCGAAATCCTAACGATTGATGGCGCGACGCGTGAGCTCTCGCTTGCTGAGGGAACTATGCGTCATGAGGCAAGCCGCGCGAGCGCAGTATTCGATTCGGTGTTTGAATTCGGACGGTTTACTTTCATGCCGGCGCGGCGGCTGCTGCTCGACGGCGAATCGCGCGTGCGGATTGGAAGCCGTGCCCTCGAGCTATTGGCGGTGCTGGTGGAGCATGCCGGTGAAGTCGTGACGAGGCAGGAGTTGATGGCCCGCGCCTGGCCGAGGTCCGTCGTGGACGAGGGCAATCTCAAGGTTCAAATCGCCGCCTTGCGCAAGGCGCTCGGAGAAACGAGCCTCGGTGAAAGCTATCTGGCGACGGTCGTGGGGCTGGGTTATCGGTTAGTGGCGCCCGTGAGAGCGAGGACGCCTCTCGCGGACACCGCGCGGCCCCGCGAACGCCAGGGCGCCGCGCACAACGTGCCCGCCGGCCTCATGCGGCTGGTGGGCCGCACGGCGGACATCGTAGCCATTCTCGCGCGGCTGCCGTGTACGCGCATCATGACGGTGACGGGCGAGGGCGGCGTCGGCAAGACCAGCGTCGCGCTGGCGGTCGCCCGATCGATCGTTGAAACGTCCCACTACGACGTTTGGTACGTCGACCTTTCCGCGCTTGCGGACCCGCGCCTGGTGCCGTGCGCGATCGCGACCGCGGTTGGCTTGACCGCGCATTCAAGCGATATCGCCTCGGCGCTCTCGACCTACCTTTGCGCGCGCAGCCGTCCGCAGTGGCTCGTGCTCGACAACTGCGAACATGTCGTCGAAGCCGCGTCGGCCATCGCAGGGCGGCTGGTCACGGCGGCGCCGCGCATGCGAATTCTCGCCACGAGCCGCGAACCGCTTCGTGCGACCGGAGAAAAAGTGTACAGGCTCGCGCCGCTCGGGAGTCCGGTCGAATCGGCGGGGCTCAGCGCGAACGAAGCGCTTCAGTACCCGGCAATCCAGCTCTTTGCGGAGCGGGCGGCGGCTCGCTGCAGCGACTTCGCGCTGGGTGACGACAACGCGCCCGTGGTCGCCGAAATCTGCCGCCGGCTCGATGGCATTCCGCTGGCGATCGGACTGGCGGCGGCGCGTCTCGATGCATTTTGCGTTCGCGAACTGCTGGCCCAGCTCGACGACCGTTTCATTGCGCTCGGCAGCGGTCAGCGTACGGGCGCGCAGCGGCACAGGAGCTTGCTGGCGACGCTCGACTGGAGCCATCAATCGCTGACCGAAGTCGAGCGTCTCGTCTTGCGGCGCCTCGGCGTGTTCGCCGGCGCGTTCAGCCTCGATTCGGCCATTACGGTTGCGGCCGACGAGGAAGCTCGGGCGTCGCGAGTCAGCGCCGCGCTGGCGAGCCTGGTCGAGAAGTCATGGGTAACGGTCGAACAGGACGGCGACTACGTGCGCTACCGGCTATTGGAGACGACGCGCCATTACGCCCGCCGCAAGCTCGCCGAGGCAGGCGAGATCGACCTGATAGCGCGGCGATAGGCATTGAGACGGGCTGTTGAGCATTCCAGGGTGACAGTAGCTGGGGCGAAAATGAATGTGCTGCTCGCGGTAGACAATGTTCGCGTTGCCCGTCATCTCGAGGCTGGGTTGCTCAAGGCCGGCCATTGCGTGGAATTCGCCGAAACCGGGCGCAAGCGAATCTTTCTCGCTGCCATTGAAACCTACGATGCGATCATCTGGAACCGGAACCTGCCCGGCACGGTTGCCGGAATCGGTGTGGTCTCGACACTGCGGAGTTCGAGCAGCGAGATACCGATTCTTCTGATCAGTGAGCCGGCGTCCGCAAGCGAGCGCGCACGAGATCCAGGCGAAGGCGCGGCCGGGCGCGATGACGATCCGGCGCAGTTTGCGGAATTGCTCGCGTGGCTCGATGTATTGATCGGGTCGTCGCGCGGCCGTCTGCCTGAAGCCGGGCGACGCTCCGGGAGTTTGCGCGCCGGGAATCGGGAGGGGATACACGTGCAAGCGCGGCTGGAGGAGATCGAATCCATGCTTGCTCAAGTGCAGAGACTGAGCGAGACGGAAAGTTGGTGGTGGAATATTGAAACCGGTGAAATAAGCCCCGCTCTGAAAATCGGGGCAATGCTCAGACTCGTCGCGAAAGGGACGCCAAAACAAACGATCAGCGGCTTGCTGGACGCCATGCATTCAGACGACAGGCCACGGGTTTCAGCGGTGATTTCCGGGGCGATAGAGAAGCGACAGGATTTCGACGTGCAGTTCAGAGTCGTTGACGAGGATGCAATACGATACTTTCGTACCGTCGGCGAGGGGCGACGAAGCGAAAGCGGTGACCTGTACTACCTGTGCAGCAGCATGGACGTGACCGGGCGAGAGTGGCGCAAGGAAGCCCTGCGCCGCGCCGAGGCGGAGATTGCGCACCTGGCGCGGGTGCATGCGCTCGGCAAGGTTACGTCGTCCATCGTGCATGAAGTGAATCAGCCGCTTTCCGCCATCGTGACCTACGGGACCGCGGCATTGCACTGGCTGCACCGCGATCAGCCGGATGTCGATGAGGCAAGCATTGCCATGAACAGAATCATCCGCGATGCCACTCGCGCCAGGGACGTCATTGCGCGCATACGCCGGCTCTCGAAGAACGGACTGCCGCAGAAGACCCGATTTTCGATCACGGAGGTTATCGAAGAGACGCTGACCCTGCTCGCCCGCGACCTTCACACGAGACACATCACGATCGATTACGCCGTCTCGCATGCACTGCCAGAGGTCTCGGGCGATCGCGTGCAGATCCAGCAAGTCCTGATCAACCTCATTCTGAATGCCATCGAGTCACTCGAAGCGGTTCATACGCAGATGCGGGCGATCACCGTTTCGGCAGAGGCGGTGAACGCGGGTCAACTGCGTGTGGTCGTGCGCGACAACGGACCGGGCGTCGCCCCCGACGCCAGAGAGCGGCTGTTCGAGCCATTTTTTTCGACCAAGGACGAAGGCATTGGCATGGGGCTGTCGATCTGCCGTTCGATCATTCAGGCGCACGACGGCGCACTGGCCTTGCTGTCGACGCAAGAGCCCGGTGCGGCATTCGAATTCGTGTTGCCTGTTACGCAAACCGCTTGAGCGAAGGGTATATCGGGCGCTTGCGCATTTTCCCGTGCGCTTTGAAAAGCGCCCGGAAGACACTGGACGTAACATGCTCTGGGCCGGGCGCGCGGCGCGCCAGGGCATGTGCGCGCATGCGTGAATATGAGCGGCAATCGGGAAAGTTGCGTGTTCAACGTTATCGTGGAGACGACGATGAAGAGTGACGTGGCGGCACTGGAGGACGCATCGGTATCGCGCAATCCGGCAACGGGCGAGGTCATCATGACCTACCCGCTTCAGCGGCCTGACGAAGTCGAGCAGATGCTGGCGGAGAATGCGGCCGCTGCGAGGCGCTGGCGCGCCACGACGCTGACGGAACGCGTCACCTGCTACCGGCAGCTCGCGTCGACACTGCGTGAAAGACTCGAACCGCTGGCGCTGCTGGCGACGAGCGAGATGGGCAAGACGATCGGCGCCGCGCGTGCCGAGGTCGAAAAGTGCGCGGCGGCGGTGGACTGGTTCAGCGAACACGGTCCCGCGATTCTGGCCGACGAACCCGCGCCCGTGGATACCGGCGATCGCGTGTACGTGTCCTTTCTGCCGATCGGCACGGTGCTCGGCGTGATGCCGTGGAACTTCCCGTATTGGCAGGTCATGCGCGCAGCGGCGCCCATCATGCTGTCGGGCAACGGGTTTATCCTCAAGCACGCGCCGAACGTCATGGGCTGTGCATATGCGCTTCAGCAAGCCTTCGAGGCGAGCGGATTTCCGAAGGGTGCATTCGGCATCCTGCACGTCGGCAACGAGAGGGTGGCGCGGGTGATCGAAGACCCGCGCACCTCAGCCGTGACGGTGACGGGCAGCATGCGGGCAGGGTCCGCGGTGGCGTCGATCGCGGGCAAGGCGCTCAAGAAGAGTCTCCTCGAACTCGGCGGCGCCGATGCGTTCATCGTGCTCGCGGACGCCGATCTCGACCGTGCAGTGGAAGTCGGCATCGAGGCGCGTTTTCAGAATGCGGGGCAGGTATGCCTCGCCGCGAAGCGGTTTATCCTGGAGCGGCCGATTGCGGAAGCCTTCACGCGCAAATACGTCGCCGCTGCCTCAAGAGTCAAGGCCGGCAATCCACTCGATCCCGCCACGACGATCGGGCCGATCGCGCGCAGCGATCTTCGTGACGGCGTGCATGACCAGGTCGTCAGAACGATTGCGAGCGGCGCGGCAGTGCTGATTGGCGGCAGGATGATCGAAGGCCCGGGCTTTTTCTACGAGGCCACCGTGCTGGGCGACGTCGCGCCGGGAATGGCCGCGTTCGACGAGGAGATCTTCGGACCCGTCGCCGCGCTCACGGTGGCGGACGATCTGGAGGACGCGATCCGTCTCGCCAATATGAGCGACTACGGGCTGAGCGGCAATCTGTGGACGTCGGACACCGCGAAGGCGAGTGAGATCGCCAGACGGCTCGAAACCGGTGGCGTGTTCGTGAATGGATTTAGCGCTTCGAATCCGCGCCTTCCGGTGGGGGGCGTGAAAAAGAGCGGATATGGGCGGGAACTCTCGCATTTCGGATTGCGCGAATTCGTCAATGCGCAGGGCGTCTGGGTCAAGAAGGTGCCGTGAATAAAATGCGTGCGTTGCCGAAAGAACGATAACGTTTGCCTCGATACCATGATGGTGTGTTGGTCGCCTCAACCATCGTCCTGAAGAAAAGGGGAAATCGTGGCTACATCAAGCGCAAACCATTCATCGGATCGCCGGCACGTGTTGACCGCGGGAGCGGGCGCGGCGGTCGCGGCAATTGCGGCGCCGGCCGTTGCCATGGCAGAAGCGACCGTCGGCAACGGTCACACGCACGCGGCTTCCCGCCATGCCGCCGACTCGGTCATGGCCAAAGACGGCACGCGAATTTTCTTCAAGGATTGGGGCAGCGGCACGCCGGTGGTGCTTTCGCACGGCTGGCCGCTCGACGCGGACGCATGGGATGCCCAGATGCTGTTCCTCGTGCACAACGGCTACCGCGTGGTCGCGCACGATCGCCGCGGCCACGGGCGCTCTGGCCAGTCTGCGTCGGGCAACGACGTGGACACCTACGCCGACGATCTCGCAACCGTGGTCAACGCACTCGACCTTAAGGGGGCGACGCTCGTCGGCCACTCGATGGGCGGCGGCGAGGTCGCTCGCTATATCGGTCGCCACGGAACGTCGCGGGTGGCCAAGGCCGTGCTGATCAGCGCCGTCGTGCCATACATGGTCAAGACCGACAACAATCCGGACGGCTTGCCTGAGTCCGCATTCGACGGCATCCGCAAGAACCTGACAGGCAACCGGTCCGTGTTCTTCAAGAACCTGGCGCTGGCTTTTTACGGCTTCAACCGGCCCAATGCAAAAGTCGAGCAAGGCACCATCGACGAATTCTGGCGCGAGGCGATGGGCGGATCGATCCTGGCACAATATCAATGCGTCAAGCAGTTCGAGGTGGATTACACCGGGGACCTGAAGAAGTTCGATGTGCCGACGCTGGTCCTTCACGGCGACGACGACCAACTCGTGCCGGTCGACGTTGCAGGGCGGATGACGGCGAAAATCGTGAAGAATGCAACCTTGAAGGTTTATCCGGGTGGGTCGCACGGCATGTGCACGACGGAGGCCGACAAGGTCAATGCCGATCTGCTCGCCTTCTTGCAAGGCTGATCCACGCTTTCCTCGATTGTGCGAATGCGTTGCATGACGCATTCGCACTCCTGCTTGACGAGCGTATGAGGGAATCGCGTGCGCGGTCGGTCCGGGACGCCACTCGACACCACTCAAAGGCGTGATAAAAAGGGTGCATAATTTGCAGCGTTTATCCCATCAAATCGCGCAATGAACGGTTCGGATCTTTCCGCTCTCTCGCTGTTTGCCCGTGTTGCCGAGCAACAAAGCTTTAGCGCCGCCGCGCAGGCACTCGGTATCTCCAACTCCGTCGCAAGCTACACGATCCGGCGACTGGAGGACCAACTCGGCACGAAACTCTTCAATCGCACCACGCGAAGCGTCAGCCTGACCGAAGCGGGCAGCGAATTTCTGAAGCGAATCCAGCCCTTGATGGAGCAACTCGATCTCGCATTCAACGAGGTTGGCCGCGCATCCAGCGGCACGATGGGCACGCTGCGGCTGAACGTGCTGAGAGCGTCGATCGCGCTCGTCATCGCGCCGGTGTTAAAGGATTTCCTCAATGCCTACCCGGACATAAAAATCGACGTGATATCCGATAACAGTCTCGTCGATATCGCCAGCAAGGGCTACGACGCCGGCATTCGCTACGATCATGTTTTGGCGCTGGACATGGTGGCGGTGCCGATCGTCTCCAATATGCGCTTCTGCGTTGTGGCGTCGCCCGAATATCTGCGCGGCAAGACGCTGCCCGCGCATCCGCGCGATCTGCTCAAGCACGACTGCATCAACTACCGGAGCGCCGACACAGCGGCCCTCTATCGCTGGGAATTCGAAAAAGACAGAGAGAAGATCAGCATTGCCGTAACGGGACGCGTGGCGACCAACGATAACGATCTCCTGCTACAGGCCGCGCTCGATGGCCTTGGGTTCGGCTACCTCCAGCACCGTCTCGTGGAGCCGTACCTGAATACGGGCCGGCTCGTGAATGTGCTGGACGAATGGATCCCGCGCGGTGCGCTATACCTCTACTACTACAATCCAAACGGCTTGCCGCGCAAGCTGAGGGTCTTCATCGACTTCGTGCGTGAGCGTCTGAAATAAGGCGATGCAAAGGGCGCAGCCGATAGCACCAGGCGCACCCTGCGCCCGTATCGCGTGATTCTTCCGTCGATGATTCCCGACAAACCCAGTTCATTGCGAAAGACGGCCGAGGCATGCGGGTCTGATAATTCCGCGTGTTGCCCATTGCACCTCGAGCCGCGCATTATGCGAATTCATCGCATAGCGCATTCGGATTGTGCAGCTTTTTGATCAGCAAGCGAACTCCTACACTGCGACGCCATGCCGGAGTGAAACAGCATCCGGCGCGAGGAGCTGGCGGCTTGCACGCCCCGAAAGTCCTGCGTTATCACGAAGCATCAGCACGTCTTTTTTAGGGATCTACCATGTCATCATCAAACACCCCCGTCTGGTTTATCACAGGTTGTTCGACTGGCCTTGGACGCGCGCTCGCCACGCTGATCGTCAAGCGAGGCTGGCGTGCCGTTGTCACGGCTCGCGACGTCGCGAGCGTGGCCGACATCGTGAGCGGCACGGAGGACCGCGCCGTGGCGCTTGCGCTCGATGTCACGAAGCCGGCCGAGATCGAAGCGGCTGTCGCGGCAGCGCGCGAGAAATTTGGCCGTATCGACGTGCTCGTGAACAATGCCGGCTACGGCTATCAGAGCACGGCTGAGGAAGGCGTGGAAGCCGAGATTCGTGCACAATTCGACGCCAACGTATTCGGCCTCTTTGCGATGACCCGCGCGGTGCTGCCGCTCATGCGCGCTCAACGCAGCGGCAACATCATCAACATCAGCTCGGTGGCCGGCCTGATCGGCTTTCCGGGGTCGGGCTACTACGCTGCCTCCAAGCACGCGGTGGAGGGCTGGTCGGATTCGCTGCGCGCGGAACTGGAGCCGCTTGGCATTGGCGTGACGTGCGTGGAGCCCGGTCCGTTCCGCACCGACTGGGCGGGCCGCTCGCTGCGCCAGACGCTGACCCGGATCGACGATTACGCGGAAACGGCCGGCAAGCGCCACACCGGCACGAAGCAGACGAGCGGCACGCAACCGGGCGACCCGGTGGCGGCCGGCGAAGCGATGATTTCCATCGCGCGCAACACAGAAGCGCCGCGTCATCTGGTGCTGGGCGCATGGGGCTTCAATACGGTCGTCGATTACCTGCAGAAGCTCACGAAGGATATCGAAAGCCAACGCGATTTGAGCTTCTCGGCCGACTTCGACAGCAATTAACGCATCATGGTTGACAGGGGGCCGCCGCGAATCCGGATGGTGATCGGATTCGCAGTGGCCCTTGCCGCATTCGCATACCAGAATTGACTCCCGCAAAGCGATCGACCTTGAATTCCAGTGCGTTTCAGGAAGATCGACGCGCGAAACGGCCCCATACTTTCCTCGACAGGGTGGGTAGCACCCATAAGAGGCAAGCAAATGAACCGCAGACAAATGATGCAAACGACGCTCCTCGCATCGCTTGCCGTGGGTGGCAGTTCCGCGTGGGCATCGGCCGAGGGCGCGGAGCAAGCGGAGCCCGCCGCGGGCTTTCGTGAGGAAAGCGATAGCCTTGGCGTCGTCAATGTACCGGCAGACAAACTGTGGGGCGCACAAACCCAACGCTCGCTTCAGCATTTCAGCATCGGCGACGATCTGATTCCGCGTGAAATGATCATCACCTACGCGATCCTGAAAAAGGCGGCGGCCAACGTCAATTTCAAGGAACAACGGCTGGGTGCGACTCAGCGCGATCTCATCGTCAAGGTCTGCGACGAGATACTCGCCGGCCAGCATCACGACATGTTTCCGCTGCACGTATGGATGACCGGCAGCGGTACGCAGTTCAACATGAACGTCAACGAGGTGATCTCGAATCGGTGCTGTCAACTCGCCGGCACGCCGCTCGGCAGCAAGACACCCGTGCATCCGAACGATCATGTGAACATGTCGCAGTCGTCGAACGATTCGTTTCCGAGCGCCATGTACATGGCGGCGGCAATCAACGTCAAGGAGCGGCTCGCGCCGACCGTTACCGCACTGCGCGACGCGATTGGAGTAAAAGCGGTCGCCTGGAAGGACATCGTCAAGATCGGGCGCACGCATATGCAGGACGCGACTCCGATCACGCTGGGTCAGGAGTGGTCCGGCTACGAGGGTATGCTCACCGACAACCTGGAGCGGCTCGACGATGCCCTAAAGGGCGTCTATCGCCTTGCGCTCGGCGGCACGGCGGTTGGCACAGGCCTGAATTCCACGCCCGAATTCGCGGGTGCCGCCGCTGCCGAGATTGCCCGCCTGACGAATCTTCCGTTCGTCACGGCCCCGAACAAGTTCACCGTGCAAGGCGCGCACGATGCGCTCATCCATCTGTCGGGCACGATGCGCACGCTCGCGTGCTCCCTCTACAAGATCGCCAACGACATTCGGCTGATGTCGTGCGGGCCGCGCGCCGGATTCGCAGAACTGATCATTCCGGAGAACGAGCCGGGCTCGTCGATCATGCCGGGCAAGGTCAACCCTACGCAGGCCGAGGCGCTCGCGATGGTCGCAACGCAAGTGATCGGCGACGATGTGGCAACGGGGATCGGGGGCGCAAGCGGCTATCTGGAGATGAACGTCTACAAGCCGCTGATCATCTTCGACATCATGCATTCCATCGCCATCGTGAGTGACTCATGCACGAACTTCCGCAAGTTCCTCGTGGAAGGGACGAAGCCGAACCTGGCGAAAATCCAGCAAGATGTCGACCGCTCGCTGATGCTCGTGACGGCGCTTTCGCCGGTGATCGGCTATGACAAGTCGTCGAAGATCGCGCACTATGCGTACGACAACGATCTCACGCTCAAGCAGGCCGCCTTGAAACTCGGCTATGTGACCGAAGCGCAATTCGACCAGATCGTCGATCCGCGGAAAATGGTCAAGCCGTACGTTGCGCATCAATAGATTGCCGATCGCGGTTAAGGTCTGCAGGGCCCACACGCCACCTGGCAGCCGCACGCGCGCACGAATGGCGCGGCTATCCGTGCTACGCTAGGCGCGCTTCGAAAGCGCGCGAGCGCGCCGGGCTGCCGTTTCCCGATGGCGCGCGCAAAGTCATCGCTTCGAAGGGGTCGTGCCATCCAGTTCCACGTCTGCATAAAGCGAAGGCGTCATGGACAACCTTGCCAGGCTGGTGTCGATCGTCAGTCGCCGGACTTCCAGGGCGGAAGGCCATGTCTTTGCCGTCACGCCCGAGCGCGTGGCGATTGCGGAGGGCGTACGTGCCGCCCTGGCGATGGCGCCGATGCTGGCCGCGGCAATGCTGCTGGCACGACCCGAAGTCGCGCTGGGTGCCGTTGCGGCTTTCTGGAATTGCCTGTGCGATCCCCAAGGCGAGAAAGCCGCACGCCTCAAAGCGATGGGCACCTTCACGATCCTGGGGGGCATCGTCATGCCGCTCGCTGCCTACACGGCGAGCTGGGGCTATATCGCGAGCCTCGTCACGTTGTTCGTCCTGGTCTTTCTGTGCGGACTGGCGCGATCCTACAAACCGGCTCTCGGGCCGATGCCCACGCAGGCAGGTCTCGTTGCCTCGCTCGCCGTCGTGATTGGGGTTGCGTTGGCCAGACCTTTGCCCGGCGCGCTCGAGCTGGCCGGATATTTCCTGCTTGGTTCCGTCTGGACCATGCTGTTTTGCGTCTTCCTCTGGCCGATTCCGTTCCGGCAGTCCGCCAATCTGATGCTGTCGACGATCTTCGGAAGACTGGAGCTCATGGCCGGCTTTTTGCTCGCGCTGGATCCGCTCCCAGGTATGAATGTCGCCGGGTGGGAGGAGTTCGATACCGTGCACCGCCGGGGCGTACGTATGTCGATCGAACGGGGAAGGGCATTGGCGGCGCTCGACACCAGCAGTGGATCGCGCCTCGGGGCGTATATCGATACGGCGGCCAGAATCTTTTCTGCGTTGATTGCCCTCGGTCATTCCCGGCGCATTTCCGAGGCGGCCCTCAGCGCGAAATCGCGGCAGCTGCTGCAAGGACTGCAGGAGGTGCTTCAGGGGTTGAGCGCCCATGCCCTGCTGGATCGTCCGCTGCCCGATGCGCTGGTCATGCAGTCGAACGCGCTCGTGCGCCAGGTTGCCGGTCAGGACGAGATGGCAGCACGTTCCGTGACGTTTGCGGCGAGTGCCATTGTCCGCCTCGCCGAGGGCGGCTTCGCCTCAGTCGCCGGCAGCAAGGCGTCTCCGGTCGCCGAAGCGCGTACCCGCCAGATCGTGGACTCGCTGGTTTGGCGCCACGCCCTGAGAGTTGCGATGGCAACCGTGGTCGCTTTTGTCATCGGCACCTGGCTGAACGTCGCGCTCGCCTATTGGGGCGCGCTCGCGGCCATCATCGTGACACAACCGATTTCCTCCAACACCTGGCTGCGCGTTCTGGAGAGAGCGATCGGCAGCCTCCTTGGCGGACTGATTGCCGCGGCACTTCTGGCGACGTTGCCGGGTCCGGGCGCCGTCCTCGTCGCCATTCTGCCGCTTGCCGCTGCGGCCATTGCCTCGAGGCTGGTGAGCTACGGCTTGTTCGTGGTCTTTCTTTGCCCCATGTTCATGCTGGTTTCCAACTTCATTCACCCGACTGGCGGTTTGATTGCTGCACGCTTTTTCAATGAAATCATTGGCGCCGTCGTGGGCGTGGCAGCCAGCTTCCTCCTGTGGCCCGAGCGGAGCAGCGACACGCTTACCGCAGCCGTTTCCGCGGCGATTTCTGCCAACATGCGCTTCGCGTCGGCCGCGCTGCGGCTGGACGCTGGCGCGGCAAGCACGCTGGATGACCTGCAACGAGATGCCGGACTCGCGAGCACTCGCCTGGAAGCGGCACGAGAGCGCATGCTGCTGGAGGGACGTTGGCGAGCCGCGTGGCTCGAGCGCCTGCGGGACGTCATCGTGGCCTTGCGTTCGGTTTGCGGTGCTGCCGCGGTGCTCGAGGTCCTGCGGGAAGGGGACCCCGGCGCGCTTGATCGCCAAAGAGCTGACGGCTACGACGCGATGACCGTTCAGCTGCTGCACGCGCTGGCTTCCCGGGCCACCTGGCCGTTGCCGGCGGCTCAACCGGCCGGCGTTGCCGAAGACGACCTCGGGCAGGCAACCCGTAACTTGATAAGCGCTTTCAATGCCTACGTTTCCAGATAGCTGGGAAACGTGCAGTTCGACAAAAAGCATATTGTTTTCGTCATCGCTACTTTGCCGATCCACATAGAATGACTTCGGCCTCATGTCTTCGCACAGGAAAGGGGGTAGCCATGGCAAAGCAGAATCTGACGTTTCTTCTGAACAGGAATCTGGATTTTCCCGTTGCCGCGGAACCCTGGACAAGTCTGTTGTCAGAGGCAGGCATGAATGCCGAGGTGACGACGGACATTCCGGAGATGAACCGGCTGCTCGAGGCGGGCAGCCCGAATATGGCCTATGTTCCAGGGGCGGGTTTCTGCGTGATGATGCGAAAGGGTAATCCGCACTATCGCGGACTCGTCATCGCAACATCGAAGTTCTCCGGTCAACCGGCTCAACGCACGCTGCTTGTGGTGCGTCACGACGATCAGGCAAATACGCTCGACGACCTTGAAGGATCGACGTACGGATACCTGAACCGGTCCTGTTCTTCCAGTTTCTTTCCGCCTGCCATCATGTTGAACGAGAAAGGAAAGAAGCTTGAAACCTTCTTCGAACTCAAGCAGGTTGCGGGATGGCAGGACCGGGTCGATGCGGTTGTCGCGAAGTCCGTTCGCGCAACGATGATTCTGGAAGACGTATGGAAGATGACACCCGCGAACGTGCAGACGACGAAGGTCATCGGCCAATATGATACTTGCGTACCCGCGGTTCTGATCGTCCGCAAGGATCTCAGTCCGGACGTCGCGACAACATTTCGGGAACATCTCTTGAGCTACATGCCGGACTGGAAAAACGTCTACGGGGCGTTCCGGCCATTTTATTTCGCCGATATCCAGACCTTTTACCACCAGGTTTGCCAGCTGCCTGACGATGAGGTTTGATTGGCGTGACGTCGGGGCCGAAGGCAAGACGGTTGATGCACCGCTAACCGTGCTGCTCGAGCGCAAATCCGGGCGAGAACTGTGCGGCCTCGACGCTGTTCAATAGTTTCTTCGCTGCGCGCTGCCGATCGGACGGCAGCTCGAGCAGCTCTCCAACCAATGCATTCGTTGCGTCTTCGAGTTCGCTGTCCATCGCGAATTCAGTGGCAATGCCCCAGTCATAGGCCTGCACCCCACATATCAGTCGGGAGCGCATGACGATGTCCTTTGTACGCCCGGTGCCGATCAAGCCACGCAGGCACGCCGCGCTTTCGAAGCCGACGACCCGGCCCGTGGTTTGCTCGGGAAGTCCGTAAAGTGTCGTTTCCGTGGCGAGCCGAAGGTCGCACGCAAGAGACAACTCGAACGCCGCGCCGAAGCAGTAGCCCCTGTTAGCGGCAATGACCGGCTTGTTGCAACGCGATGGTGAGCTTAGCGCCCACGCGAGCCGCGACTCTTGGTCTGTCGATACGTCAATACATTCGTGCTTGAAGTTCCCGCTGGAGAAGTGTTCGCCCGCGCCGCGCAGCACGATCACGCGGACGGCCGCGTCAGCGTCCAGAGTCTCGAATACGTGACGTATCTGCTCGCATTGCTTGAGGGACATCCGGTTGAAGGGCGACCGGTCGAGAACGATTTCGGCACTTGAGTTCTTCGGACTGAATTCGACGCGGAAGCCGTCGAACCGGGTTGGCAATCCGGGTGCCTGAAAGGCAAGCGTCGTCATGGTTTCCTCAGATGCTAAACCGCCCATCCTCGAGCGACGTATTCATATGAACATGCGAGGTGCTACCGGAATACCGGTGCGAATTCCGCTGATGGCGCGCTACAAGTGCGTAACACTCAATACCAATCTAACACGAGTTAGTCAATTTTCAACCGTGAAGTCACTATGAGTGAAAATCAGAAGATTTTGAGCGATTCAGCCTTGAAATCGCGAGCGACGAGCAATCGGCAATAGATCTTCACGCGGACCTGCGGTATTTCCTTCCTCGCGTCGCGAGCCGACTTCGCGAGGTTTGCAAATGACGCGCCCCAAACCGGACCGGCCCAAACTTCGCCTCCTCGTGCCGTTGACCTCTACCGCTCGCCGTACTTGAATGTTCCTCGCGAATTGGCTAGCCTGAATGCAGGCCTCGTCAGGAAGGCCACGTTTATGCACGGACGCACGAAGGCGTCTTTTTTTGCATCCAGGGCTAACGCGCGTTAGCCCTGCGATCTTCAGGAATGCCATGGCAACGGCTCCGGCAACAAGCGGTCGGTCGCTGATAGCAACCGTGCGTCCATCCACGCGGCAGCGCAACGGGGAAGCGCTCACGGCGTGGATGATGATCCTGCCTTCGCTGATCGGTCTCGTCGTGTTTTATCTGGTGCCAACGGTGAGGGCCATAGGTGTCAGCGCAACCGACTGGAACCTCATGTCTGCACCACGCGGCGTCGGACTGGATAACTATCGCGCAATGCTCACCGATGGCGAATTCTGGCACGCACTGATTCTGTCCGCATACTATGTGATCCTGAATATTCCGCTGCAGACCGCGTTCGGACTGCTGCTCGCCGTGCTGATGGACCGTCTATGTGGAGCGATTGCAATCCGCGCGATCGTGCTGTTGCCATTTCTTCTCTCCAATGTGCTCGTCGCGCTGATTTGGGTATGGCTTCTCGACCCAATGCTCGGTTGGATCAATGCGTTGCTCGGGGCAATCGGCCTTGCAAACCGGTCATTCTTCGGCTCACCGGTCGAGGCGCTCGCCACAGTCGCGGCCGTCAATACGTGGCGATATACAGGCATGGTCGCGTTGCTGTTTCTGGCCGGCATGCAGCGCATTCCCCGCTGCCTTTACGAGGCAGCAATACTGGATGGCGCCGGCGAATGGCAGCTGTTTCGCAGAATTACGGTTCCGCTGCTGCGGCCCGTGATGTTGTTCGTGATCGTTACGAGCATGACCGGTGCGTTCCAGATCTTCGACACGGTCGCCGTGGCGACCCATGGCGGGCCGGCCAGCTCGACGCGCGTGATCGTCTACTACATCTACGAAAACGCGTTCAGGTTCCACAGGATGGGCTATGCGTGCGCCATGTCGATCGCATTGCTGTCCATCATGGCCGTGTACACCGTGGTGCAGATGCGGCTTTTTCGTGCAAGCGAGTCTGAGCTTGCTCTCTTGAGTTCCGATCTCGGCGCGCTCGATCACGCGGTCGCTGAGCCAACACACGTACGGCATATCAGCATGGGGCGAGTGCTTGCCTGGTGTGTGCTCGCGGCGATGATCGCAGTGACGGTGGTTCCGCTCCTGATGGTCCTGCGCACCGCGCTGACACCGCCCACTGATGTGTATACGTCAACGGGAAAATGGTTGTCGCCGGCATTCACGCTGGAGAACTTTCGTCGCGCCCTTGGATGGGTGAACGACGACGTCGCGCTTGCCGATGGGGGATCGGGCGGCAACATCGATTTCCTGAGAGCGTTGCTGAATTCGGCGATCTTTACGGGGCTGATCGTCATCGGTCAGGTCGTGTTCAGCGCCATGGCCGGCTATGCTTTCGCGCGCTTGCGTTTCCGGGCGCGCGAGCCGTTGTTTGCACTGTTCCTCGTCTCCTTGATGCTGCCGAATATCGTTCTGTTCATTCCAAACTTCATTCTGATCAAGGAACTAGGTTGGCTCAACACCTATGCAGGCATGGTGGCGCCGTTTTTTCTTGTATGGGCGTTCGCGATCTTCTTTCTCCGCCAGGCATTCTTGTCGATTCCTCGCGACTTGGAGGAGGCAGCGCTGCTCGATGGGGCATCGCAGTGGATGATATTCTGGCGCATCGTGCTTCCGGTCAGTTGGGCGCCGATTGCGACCGTCGCGATTCTATCGGCCGTCAACGCCTGGAATGAATTCCTTTGGCCGTTCATCGTGGCGAACGCCGACGACATGCAGGTACTGACCGTTGCCTTGCAGGCGTTCAAGTCGCAAGCGCCCCAGGGCGCTCCCGACTGGACCGGCCTGATGGCTGCCGCATGTCTGGCCGCTCTTCCGATGCTTGCCTTGTTGATTGCTTTCGGGCGCTATGTGGTCGACAGGCCGGCGGCAAAGAATGAGTGGCTTCGAGTCCGGACGCGCATATGAAGATTCCTTCGTTCCGCAGCAGGCGATATCCGATCCCGCAGGTCGTTGCGGTGTTTACCGCGATGGCCACGGCGATCGTCGCGCATGCGGCTGGCACCGTCGAAATCAGGTACGCGCTCTGGGATGCGAATCAGCGACCTGCCTATCAGGCGTGCGCCACGCAGTTCGAGAAAGAGAACCCCGGAATCCATATCAGGATCTCGCAAGTCGGATGGTCCGACTATTGGACGGTGCTCACGACGCAGTTCGTGTCAGGCACGGCGCCCGATGTATTCGCCAATCACTTGATGAAATATCCAGAGATGGTCACCAATGGGCAACTCGTCGATCTGGCTCCGTACATCCAGCGCGACAAGGTCGCGACTGGCGGTTTCTATCCCGCATTGCTGTTGAACTGGTCGAGGAACGGACATCAATACGGCTTGCCGAAGGACTGGGATACCGTAGCGCTGGTCTACAACAAGCAGATGTTCAAGGATGCGGGCATCGACCCGGCAGCGATCTCGGGCTGGACATGGAATGACCGGGACGGCGGTACATTCGGGAAGGCAATCGCGCGGCTGACGATCGACGCCAACGGCAATCGCGGAGATTCGAAGCAGTTCGACGCGCAGCACGTCAAGGTGCGCGGGTATCAGATCGGACGGGCGGGCGGCATGATGGGGCAGACCGAATGGAGCGCGTTCGCGGTGTCCGAAGGCTTCAAATATAACGATGGCCCCTGGACCACTCACTACTATTACGACGATCCGCGTCTGGCGCGCACGCTAGATTGGATCGTAGGCCTGATGAAAAAGGGCTATTCGGCACCTTTCGACGAAGCCAGCAAGCTGGGAAGTTCGGCCATGCTTGCCGCGGGGAAGGTGGCAATGGTGAGCGACGGCTCGTGGATGGTCAACTGGTACGCGCAGAACGCGAAGTTCGAGGTCGGATACGCGGTGCTACCCAAAGGTCCGGCCGCGCGCGCGACCATGTTCAACGGGCTGGCGGACTCGATCTGGAGCGGCAGTGCGCATCGGGAAGAGTCGTGGAAGTGGGTCAGGTTCCTGGGTTCCGCGACTTGCCAGAAGATCGTTGCACAGACTGGCGTCGTGTTTCCGGCAATACAGGGCCTCGACCGGATCACGGTCGACGTTCACGCGAAACGCAATATCGACACCCAGGCCTTCCTCGATATGAGGCAGGCAACGACCTACCAGCCTCCCGTCGCAACGGGTGCCGCGCAGATCGACGCGATCATGGATGCGACCATCGAATCCATTTTTTTGGGCCGCGCCGACGCCGCCACAGCGCTCAAAGAGGCCAATGAGAAGGTTAACGCGGTCGCGCGACACCAGGGCGATTGAGTCACGCGCGCTCACCCAGGCGCACACAACGGAGTAGACGTGCATGCCATCGAGACAGCCAGTCAAGATCGCCTTGATCGGAGCGGGTAGCACGGTATTCGCGCGCAATCTGCTCGGCGACATTTTCAGCTATCCGGAACTCGCGGACGCGAGCATTGCCCTGCACGATATCGATGAGCGCCGGTTGGAACTCTCAGCGCTCGTTGCGAGCAGGGTGGCGGGACAATTGCAGGCGAGTCCCCAGATTGTGGCGACGACCGATCGCGCACGCGCGCTCGATGGCGCCGACTACGTGCTGAATCTGATTCAGGTAGGCGGCTATAAGCCAGCCACCGTGATCGACTTCGAGATTCCGAAGCGCTACGGACTCGAGCAAACGATCGGTGACACGATCGGCATCGGCGGGATCATGCGAGGGCTGCGCACCATTCCGGTAATGCTCGAATTGCTCGCAGAGATGGAGCGCGTCTGTCCCCATGCCTTGCATCTGAACTACGTGAATCCCATGGCGATCGTGTGTTGGGCGATGAACCGCGCGTCGTCGATCCGCACGATCGGGCTATGTCATAGCGTGCAGGCCACCGCGGCGGAGCTCGCGAAGGACATCGACGTGCCGTTCGATGAGGTCCGCTACACGTGCGCCGGCATCAATCACATGGCGTTCTTCCTGACCTTTGGGCGGCGCGGCGAAGATCTCTATCCTGCGCTGCATCGGGTGCGAGCGGAAGGGCGTGTCCCCGACTCAA
The DNA here is from genome assembly GCF_040965595.1 of Paraburkholderia sp. EG287B. Taxonomy (NCBI): domain Bacteria; kingdom Pseudomonadati; phylum Pseudomonadota; class Betaproteobacteria; order Burkholderiales; family Burkholderiaceae; genus Paraburkholderia; species Paraburkholderia sp. EG287B. The sequence continues at coordinate 375,327 of NZ_JBFRCG010000003.1, read as the reverse complement.
ATCGCGTCCGATACGAGATGCTTCATCGGCTCGGCTATTTTCCGACGGAGTCGAGCGAACATTTCAGCGAATATGTGCCGTGGTTCATCAAGCGCGGACGCGATGACCTGCTCGAGAGGTTCAATATTCCAGTGGACGAATATCCCGGCCGCTGCGAGGTCTATGAAGCTTCGAGGGAGTGCCTGGAACGAGAACTTCGTGAGCCGGGGTCGCAGGACCCGGAGGGCTTGCGAGCCACGTTACTCGCGCAGCGGTTCAAGGTCATGGACAAGCGTCATGATGATGCGGTGGCGCGTCTCGAAGGTCTGCGCACGATGACGCGCTCGCAGGAATTCGGGGCGACGATTATCCACTCGATAGCGTCCGGCACGCGCAACGTGATCTATGGCAATGTGCCCAATACCGCGCTCATCGATAACTTGCCGCAGGGATGCTGCGTCGAGGTCCCCTGTCTCGTCGATGCGAATGGCGTGCAACCGACCCATATCGGGGCCTTGCCGCCCCAGCTTGCTGCATTGATGCGCACGAATATTGGCGTGCAGGAATTGACGGTCGAGGCAGCGCTCACGGGACGCCGCGATCACGTTTATCATGCCGCGATGCTGGATCCGCATACGGCGGCGGAACTGGATGTCGACCAGATCGTCGCGCTGGTCGACGATTTGCTCGACGCGCATCGCGACTGGCTTCCTCTGAGTCTGTCGAGGCGCGTGCATGGCGGAGTCGGGAACTGATGCGCAAGTTCAGCGCAACGCATTCGTGCGTGCGCCGTGCGCCGCCCCGGTTGTGCATATAAAAATGAGCCCGAAAATCACCACAACGAGAGTCACAAGCAGCCAGGTCGCAAAGCTAGCGGGCGTCTCGCGCACAACTGTCTCATTTGTTCTCAACGATGTCCCGCACATGGGAATCAGCGAGGAGACGCGCGAACGCGTGCTGAACGCTGCCCGTCAGTTGGGCTATGTGCCAAACGCGGCTGCGCGTTCGCTGGTGAGCGGCGCAACCCGCACTGTGGCGCTCGTGACGCCGCATAGCGAACACCTGAGGGTCGATGCGTTCATTCCACGCATGCTTGCGGGCGTGAACGACACCTGTCACGCGCACGGATACAAGGTGATATTCGAGCCGATCATCGAGACGGGACGTTCGGGTGGCAGCTTCATCGAGCTGGTCGACAGCCGCCGTATCGACGGACTCATTGCCATCAATACGCCGCGCTCCGATGATGTCCATCTCGCGCGTCTCGCGTCCGAAGGCTTTCCGCTTGTGGTCTTCGGATCGAAGCTTGCCGAACACGCGAACATCTATAGCATCGACGTCGACATGCGCGAAGCCTCGCGCGTCGCAACGCGGCATCTTCTCGCGCTTGGGCACAAGCGAGTCGCCTACCTCGGGTTTGCGTCCGATGAGTACCACGGGGTCACGGAGCGCCTCTACGGATATCGCGACGCCATGCGGGAGTTCGGTCTCGGCCTGGAAGGCGAGTGTGTCGGATTCGCGAACTTCAACGCACAAAGCGGTTACGACGCCATGAACGCAATGCTCGAGCGCGGTCCATCCTTCACCGCACTGTTTGCAGGCAACGACACCGTCGCATTCGGTGCGATGGCCGCATTGCGCAAGGCTGGCTTACGCATACCTGATGACGTTGCCGTCGTCGGATATGACGATATTCCACTGGCCGCTTTTGCGACGCCGCCACTGACGACAATGCGGACGTCGCCTTATGAGCAGGCATGCGAGGCATCTAGCCTGCTGATACGCCTTATGGCTGGCGAACGACCCGACGAGTTGCATTCGATGATGGCGGTTCCGCTTATCGTGCGCGAGTCTTGCGGCAGCAGAATTGGACAGGCGTCGCCCTGACGCGGCATTCGCAGCACTCGTCTATTCTGCGCGCACTTTGAAGGCAGGACAATCGCACCGGGCGCGAGCGGTGCGGCCTTCATCATGCTCATCGGCCACACAAGGCACTGTATGTTTAGACAGTATCCTGCCGAACGCGGCCGCGCCGCTAACTTCCTTCAGCAAATAGCAGATAGAAGACGTAGTTGTCTCGTGCCAACGGGATTTGCGTCGCCCGTTGCACGCAACAGGTCGCCGACCAATCTCCGATGGTTTGTCGCGAGTATGAGGTATCGCGAGAGCCTATTGATATTCCTATGGTCAATTCGTGTACCCGCCCGCCTTCGCATAACGAGTAAGAGCACGCTGAATTGAAGTGAAGGGGCGAAAAACGCGATGGCACTTCCACGCCGACAGTCAGACAACTTATCGATCTTGAAATAGAAAGTAATGTTTCTCACTGCCTAGCGCAAACTAATTCGACACCAAATGTTGTATTCGTCGTCCGATGTGGCATAGTGGAAAAAACTAACTTATCAAAGGAATTCCACGAATGGCTACGCTCCAATCGATTCAGGCAAGAATCGCAAAGCTGCAGGCTCAAGCAGAATCGCTGGCCACAACGAAATCGTCGGCGGTACTCGAGAAGATTCGCGGCCTGATGGACAAGCATGCAGTGACGGTCGCCGACATTGAGGCATTTGTCGGCAAACGGCGCGGCCGCAAGCCGGGAAAGACGGTCGCCGCGAAGCAGGGCTCGTCGGCAGCGAAATATCGCGATCCCAAAACCGGCGCGACCTGGACCGGCCACGGTCGTGCTCCCGCGTGGATTGCAAATGCAAAGGACCGCAGCAAGTTTCTGATTGCAGGCGCGGCGCCGAAATCGGCCGCTGCTGTGAAAGCGCCTAAGGCAGGTAACTATGTGCGCGGACCGCAGCCGCCGAAATATCGCGACCCGAAAACCGGCGCGACGTGGTCCGGTCGTGGCATCGCACCGGCATGGCTCGCCGGCGCGAAGGACCGGTCGAAGTTTTTGATCGAAAAGGCTGAGCCTGCAGCGAAGACGGCCAAGGCGCCGGCAGCGAAGAAAGCCGCTGCAAAAAAGAACGCTGCAACGAAAAAGGCCGCTGTCAAGAAGGTGTCTGTGAAGGCGGCGGCATCGCCGGCACGGAAAGCTGCGCCGAAGAACGGCGCAGCGGCGAAATCACCGGTCGTCCGAAAAGGCCGTGCGCCGAAGCTCGTGGTGAAAGCACCGGCGCCCGTCGAAGCTGCTGCGCCTGCGGCGGCCACTGAAGCTGTGAGCACGGCCGCTGCGGCCTGAGTGGCACGCGCCGGGCTCCGGAAGCCTGCTTCCAGCCCGGTTCAGCGCTTGTTACTCGTGGCGGGGACCGCGTGAACACACGGACGGTTGCTGGCATCGACGTGGGCGGTGACAAGAAGGGCTGCCATCTGGTCATTCTGGAGGGCAGCCGTGCTTTCCGGCCTGCCGACACGAAAACCCCACAGGAGATGCTGCAAGCGTGCCTAGAGTATGACGTCCAGGCCGTCGGGATCGACGCGCCTTGCCAATGGGGTGTCGAAGGCGAAGGGCGGCGTGCGGAACGCGAGCTTGCGCATCAACGCATCTTTTCCTTTGCCACGCCAACCCGAAAGCGGGCCGACGAGAACCCGGGTGGCTTCTACCGGTGGATGTTCAACGGAGAAGCCATTTACCAGGCCTTTTCTTCCGCCTATCCGCTGCTGTCATCTCGCGATTTCCAGGGCGGGCGTGTCAGCTTCGAAACGTTTCCCCATGCCGTGACCTGTGCCCTCCGCGGCAAAGCGGGGACGTCTGCGAAGGAGAAGCGCCGGCAGCGGCCTGAAGTCCTGGAAAGCGCTATGATCGACGCCTCTGGCTTGAAATCGATCGACGACTTCGACGCCGCGCTGTGTGCGCTGACCGCGAGATACCTGGTCGAGGGGCGCACATTTGCTTACGGCGACGTGGACGGTGGTTACATTCATGTTCCGATTCCGCTTTCGTTGAACACGTATTGACGCGAATACCGTGCCGCCGTGTGGGAAGGCGTTGCAGGTGGCTTGCCGTGCGTTATGTCCCACTGCAGTTGTCGCGAGGGCAATCCCAGCTATGCACTCGAGCAGCGAATTTACCTATTTCGCGTACGGCTCCAACATGTCGGTACGACGCCTCGTCGTGAGGCTGCCGTCAGCGAGGGTCGTCACCACGGGGTTCGTGACAGGCTACAAACTCGCGTTCGACAAATTGAGCAAGAAGGACGGCTCGGGAAAATGCGATTGTGAGCACACGGGAAACGTCGGTGACAGAGTCTATGGCGTCATTTTCTCGGTCGTGCGTGGCGAACGGGAGGCGCTCGACACATTCGAAGGAGCGGGCAAGGGTTACGAGCCTTTGAGTGTCCGGGTCGAAACCTCGACCGGCGGAGTGTATGCACTGACCTACGTCGCTACGAAAAAGCAGCCCGGCCTTCAGCCCTACCATTGGTACAAGCAGCATGTATTGGTGGGCGCAAGGGAGGCGAATTTGCCTGAAGACTACGTGCGAGCCATCGAGGCAATTCACTCTATCGACGATCCTGATTCAGCCCGAAGCGAGACGGAGCTTCGGGCTTACTCCGCGACTTGACGGCTCGCGACGACACTACCGCGGCAAACACCAGTTCACCGACTGAGGTTTTGCCAAAAAGCCGTCGCTTTTGCCACCCCGGCGCTGAGGAAGTTGTCGGTGGCGGTTTGGTCCAGATTCCCGTTCGCATCCCTCGTATAGGAATCCATGAGGTCGTTGAACACCTGGCTTGCGCTCTTGATACTCGTGCTCACGCCCTCGACAAACTCAGTCAGCGACACCTGACCATCGTCGGATGTGTCGAAGCTCCTGAAAAGCTGCTTTGCGGCGTCGGCCGCTACGCCGGCTCGTGAGAGTTGGGCCTGAGTTCAGACTGCTTGCAGATGACACGGACATAGCAGGATCCTTTGGCAGTGAATTGATATTGGATAGGGCAGGAAGCTGCATGCCGACGCTGGTACCCGGCTGTATTGCGGTTGCACTTCAGTGCGACTTTAGATTTTTTAAATATTGACTGAATTCCGCGTTCTCATCCCTTTCCGAGCGGCGGCCGATGTGAGAATCCCGCCATATTGCTCAACTGGGCCAACTCATTGGCCGCCTCGCGTAGCAGTCCCGAGTACTGGTGAATTTTCCCGGTCGTTAGTCGTACCCGAGGACCGGCCAGGCTGATGACGCCGACGCAGCGCGTACCGCTCACCACGGGCGTCGCCACTGCCGACATGCGAGGGGCAAACACCTCGTCGATCATCGCGTAGCCGCGCACGCGCGCCGCATGCACGAAACCGAGCAGCGCTTTGAGCGTCGTCGGCGCATTGGGTCCGAACTCATTCGGCTGTCCGAAGCCTTGCTTCAAGACGAGCGCCGCCGCCTGTTCATCGGTCATCGTCATGAGCCATGCGTGTCCGGTCGCCGTGCAGGAAAGTTGTGCCGCCTGGCCCATGTCGGGATCGTAGCGAAAGCCGGTGCGTTGTCCGTCCGCCTTGCCGACCCAGATGATCGCTTCGCCATCCACCAGCGACAGCCGCGCGAGTTCGCCCGTCTGTGCAGCCACGCGTTCGATGATCGGCTGGGCGATATCAGCGATGCCCGTGAGGCTCAGGAATTCGAGTCCGTTCGACGTCATGCGCATTGTCAGGATGTAGCGGCTGTGATCGACCCGTTGCCTGACATACCCGCTTTCAACGAGTTCGGCGAGCAGGCGGTGGCAGGTGCTGCGCGGCAGCGACAAGGCATCGGCAATGGCCACGAGGCCCGCACCTTCGCCTTGCGACGCCAGCAAATCGAGAATTCTCAGGCCGTTTCTAAGCGACATCTTTCGCCAATATCCATATTATGAAATGCAGTTCCGGTGCGGAACGCCTCGCCTGTAGAGCACAAACAATAGCACCTGTTCGTCGCCAGAAACGAACGCTACGACATATCGAGAATTCAGGAGACAACATGTCATTTTTTGCTGATTCGAACCTCGCCGCGGAAGGACGGTCTGCGCAGGCTCACTTGATGGCGCGTCGGGCGGTAGCGGGGGCAACCGTCGGTACAGCGCTCGAATGGTTCGACTTCGCGCTGTATGGCGTGGTCGCGGCCACGATCTTTCCCAAGCTGTTTTTCCCGTCGCTCGACCCGACGGCTTCGCTGCTCGCGTCGCTGGCAAGTTTCTGGGCAGGATTGGCCGCCCGCCCGCTCGGCGCGGTGATCTGCGGGATGCTCGGTGACCGTTGGGGACGCCGCAAACTGATGCTGATCACCGTATCGGTGATGGGCGCGTCGTCGTTCCTGATGGGCTTGCTGCCCACTTACCACCAGGTTGGCATCCTCGCGCCGACGCTGCTGGTGTCGCTGCGCATCATTCAAGGTTTCGCGCTGGGCGGCGAATCGACGGGCGCGCAACTGATGGCGGTGGAGCATGCCTCTGCTAACCGACGCGGCTGGTATTCAGGTCTGCTTGGCATCTGTTCGCCACTCAGCCAGATGCTCGCCAACTTTTCGCTCTTTACGCTGGCCGCGTTGCTTTCATCGGACGACTTCGATACCTGGGGCTGGCGAGTGCCGTTTCTCGCGAGCTTCGTTCTGGTGCTACTCGGCATCTACATCCGCAGGAAGGTGAGCGAGACACCGGCGTTCGAGGCGCTCAAGAGGACTGGCGCATCCACGCGCGCCGCCAATCCGCTCGGCACCGTCTTCAAATATCACTGGCGCACCGCGCTTCGCCTGACGCTGTTCTTCTGCGGCCCGGCCGCACTGTTTTATCTGATCGTGGTCTTCTCGCTCAGCTACCTGACGAAACACCTCGGCGTACCTAAGCAGACCGGTTTCATGCTGTTGATGGTGGCGAATGTCTGCGCCATCGTGGGCGCGCTGGCGGGCGGCTATCTGAGCGATCGGATCGGACGCAAACGTGCGCTGATGATCGGTTCGACCTGCACGCTGATCTGCTGCCTGATTTACTTTCCAATCCTCAACCACAACTCGATCGCGATGACGATGGCAGTCATGGGCGCGTTCCTCGGCTTCACGCAGTTCCAGAGCGGCATCCAGCCAGTCTGGTTCGCCGAGTCATTCCCGACCGAGGCGCGCTACACAGGGTCGGCACTGTCGTATTCGGGAGCCAACCTGCTCACCGGCGGCCCGATGCCTATCGTCGCCGTGGCGCTGCTCAATGCCTTTCACGGTTCCCCGTGGGCCATCGTAGCGGTCTGCGGCTCGCTGAACCTGATCTCCTTCCTGGCGATCGCAATGTCCCGGGAAACCAAGGACACGGTCCTCGAACGCTCTTCTACACACTGACACCATGACGCGCAAACTCTACATCCTCAATGGTTCCAACCTGAACATGCTGGGCGCGAGGGAGCCTCATCTTTATGGCAGCACTACGCTGAAGGACATCGAACAGAATTGCCTCGCGCTGGCCGACGCGCTCAAGTTCGACTGCGTATTTCGTCAAACGAACAGCGAAAGCGAGTTGATCGACTGGATTCAGGAAGCATTCCTGCAGGACGCCGCGCTGATTATCAATCCGGCCGGCTTTTCATTCGGTCGCATTCCGGTGCTCGACGCAGTCAAGCTCATCCGCCGGCCAGTCGTGGAATTGCATATCACCAATATTCATCAACGCTCGGAGGAATATCGTCACTCGACGATTTCGGTGGCGGCCACAGCGGTAATTTGCGGGGCGGGAGCGAACGGATACTTGCTGGCGATCCGCGCGATCGACGATCTGTGGGGTAAGCAGACTTGAGCCGGCTCCTCCATTTATGAAGTACGCGGGCTCCTCGATGGAGCCCGCTTCGGTCGGCATGCGCCACATCATCTGTCCCGACTTGCAACATCCGGCAACACCGGTGGTAACATTTGTTGTCACCCACTGCCCGAGCGACGCATGCCAGACAGTTTCGACCAGCTCGCCGCGGTGATCCGCGCGCGTTTCTCCGACTTGAGCCCGCAGTTCCAGACCGGCGCTGCCTTCCTGCTCGACCATCCCGACGAAGTGGCCGTCTCGTCCATGCGCAAAGTGGCCGAGCGCGCCCGGGTGCAGCCCGCTTCGCTCGTGCGGCTTTCCCAGCAACTGGGCTTTCCGGGCTGGAACGAGCTGCGGGACCTGTTCGTCGCGCGCGTGCGCACGCGGCCGGAGCCGCTTTCCTCGCGGGCCCGCTCGCTCGTGGCGGGCCATGCGAAGGACGGCCTGGCGCGCGACCTGCTCGTTGCGCAACAGCACAATCTGGAGGCGAGCGCCGCGCACAACACCCGCTCGATGGTCGAGGCGGCGCGCGTGTTGCGCCGCGCGAAGCACGTGCACGTGGCGGGCTTTCGCTCGTGCTATGCGGTGGCGTTCGGGCTCGTCTACGGTTACCGGCTGTTCCGGCCTTCGGTTTCCTTGCTGGGCGGCGAGGCGGGCACGCTGGAGATGCAGTTGCTCGGCATCGAGCGCGACAGCGCAACGATTGTTGTCAGCTTCGCACCGTATTCGGTCGAGGCGGTGCGCGTGGCCGAGGCCGCGCTCGCCAAAGGCAGCCGCCTGATCGCGATTACCGACAGCGCCGTCTCGCCCATTGCGCTGAACGCCGACAAGGCGCTGATCTTCACGCACGAAAGCCCGTCGTTTTTCCCTTCGCTCGTCGCTGCGACAGCGTTGGCCGAGTCGCTCGTCGCCCATCTGCTGGCGCTCGAAGGCTCGGGCGCGATCGCGCAGCTCGAACAGGCCGAGCGTTCCCTGAATGCACGCGGCGCTTACGTGCCCTGAGCGCCGCACCGGCATTTCCGCGCCGTTTCACGCCGGTTTTCCCGCAGCTGGATGCCGTTGTGAGAAGGCATCCGGTTTTGTCTCGCCCGTATCTATCGCATTTGTTGTAACCGATATTTAAATTGACAACATATGTTGTTGAGGCGTATAAAGCGCACTATAGGAAGAGGTAGGCCCATCGGTAGCAAAAGCGAGAAACAGATGCAGGAACTCAAGACATTCCGGGGCGCGGCCCTCAGCGCGGCCGGCTCGCCCGAGGCGATCGGCCGGCAGCTAGGCGCACACGTGAAGCCGATGTTTGCGGGCTACATGGCGCAAAGCAGCGCCTGGCAGGCGGTGAGCCGCTGGCGCGGCAGTGCGTTCGCGCAGCAGCTCCGCGCCGCAGCCGTGCGGCATTTCCCGGCCTACGTCGCGGAAATCGACGCAATGGCGCAGGCGCTCGACTGGTCCGCGGACGACCTGTTCCTCTGGAATTGCCGCGGCGAGCTGATCCACAACGCGCCGGACGGCTGCACGACGCTTGCATCGTGCACGCCGGGCGCGGGCCTCATTGCGCACAACGAAGACGGCGACCCCTGGCTGCATGGCCGCTGCAGCGTGGTCGAGGTCGAACCTGAAGGAAAGCCCGGTTTCGTGAGCTTCTACTACCCAGGTTCGCTGCCGGGGCATACCTTCGCAGCTACGCGCGCGGGACTTGCGCAAGCGATCAACAACGTGCGCATCCGCGAGCCGCGCGTGGGCGTGCCGCGCATGATTCTGGCGCGCGCCGTGCTCGATTGCGCGACCCTGGAAGAAGCGCTCGCGCTGCTGCGCGACACGCCGCGCGCGAGCGGCTTCCACCACACGATCGGCGGGACCGACGAGGCGGGCGAGGTGCGTGTGGTTAGCGTCGAAGCGACCGCGCAGCGCGCTTCGATGCGCGAAGTGAGCGCGCCCTCGGGCCACGCGAATCACCTCATCCACACGGGCTGCGAGCGCGAGGCGCAGATCGTCACCGACTCGTCGCGCGATCGCCAGACCCGTCTCGCCGAACTGTTACCCGCGCTTGGCGCGCAGCCCGACGGCGCAGCTTTCGTGCAGGTGCTGCAGGATCGGGCGGGCGCCGGCCTGCCGATCTTCCGCGACGACCCGCACGACCCCGACGACGAGAACACGCTCGCCACCGCCTGCATGCGCATCGAGCCGCGCGGCGTGGCGTTCGACGTCTGGCAGGGCGGCGAGCGCGTGCTCGGCCGTTTTATCGATTCGAACGCGCGCCATGTGGACGGCGCAACCCGCTAATCATTCACGGACTTCATCGAGGACCCATATGACCAAGGTGTTTCACCGGATGCCAAAGCAAACCTTGCCCGTCGCGGTGGCGGGCGAAGGCATCGAAATCATCGATTCGACCGGCAAGCGCTACATCGACGCAAGCGGCGGCGCCGCGGTTTCATGCCTCGGCCACAGCAACCAGCGCGTGATCGACGCGATCAAGCGTCAGGCGCAGCAACTGCCGTACGCGCACACCTCGTTCTTCACGACCGAGGGCTCGGAGCAACTCGCCGATCACCTCATCGCCGCGGCGCCCAAGGGGCTCGACCATGTGTACTTCGTGTCGGGCGGTTCGGAGGCGATCGAGGCCGCGCTCAAACTCGCGCGCCAGTACTTCGTGGAGAAGGGGGAGCTTGCGCGCCGCCACTTCATCGCGCGCCGGCAGAGCTATCACGGCAACACGCTCGGGGCGCTCGCGATCGGCGGCAATGCGTGGCGCCGCGAGCCGTTCCTGCCGATCCTGATCGAATCGCATCACGTGAGCCCTTGCTTTGCGTACCGAGAGCGCCACGAAGGCGAGACCGACGAGGCCTATGCGCAGCGCCTCGCCGATGAACTCGAGCAGAAGATTCTCGAACTCGGTTCCGAAACGGTTGCGGCCTTCGTCGCGGAGACCGTGGTGGGCGCAACGGCCGGCGCGGTGCCGCCCGTGCGCGAGTACTTCCGCAAGATCCGCGCGGTGTGCGACCGCTACGGCGTGCTGCTGATCCTCGACGAGATCATGTCGGGCATGGGCCGCACCGGCTATCTGTTCGCCTGCGAGGAGGACGGCGTTGCGCCGGATCTGCTGACGATCGCGAAGGGCCTGGGCGCAGGCTACCAGCCGATCGGCGCGACGCTCGTGAGCCAGCGCATCTACGAGACGATCGTGGGCGGCAGCGGCTACTTCCAGCACGGCCACACCTATATTGGCCACGCCACGGCGTGCGCGGCGGCGCTCGAAGTGCAGCGCGTGATCGCCGAAGAGAAGCTGCTCGACAACGTGCTCGCCCGTGGCGAACAACTGCGCGCGCGTCTGCGCGAGCGTTATGCGGACCATCCGTACGTCGGCGACGTGCGCGGCCGCGGCCTGTTCGTGGGCGTCGAGCTGGTGAAGGACCGCGCCACGAAGGCGACCTTCGACCCGGCGCTGAAGCTGCACGCGGCGATCAAACGCGAGGCGTTCGCGCGCGGCCTGATGGTCTATCCGATGGGCGGCACCGTGGACGGGCGCAACGGCGATCACGTGCTGCTCGCGCCGCCTTTCATCTGCACGGAGCAGAACATCGACACGATCGTCGAGCGGCTCGCCGCCGCGGTCGACGGTGCGCTCGACGCAACGGGCGTGGCGCGCCCGGCATAAGCTTCACCGTATGGGATTGAAGTGCAACTAACTGTCCGCCGCTAGCGGCGACCGCAAACGGTCGCGCGCGGCCGGCCATGACCTCCAACGGAGTCCACCCATGACGCAAAACCCGACCTCGCGGCTTCCCGCATTCGACGCTGCCCAGGCTTCGCCGGAACAGAAGGCGGTGCTGGACGAGATTCTTTCCGGTCCGCGCGGCAACCTCAACGGCCCGTTCCTCAGCTGGATCCACAGCCCGGAACTGGCGCAGCATGCGCAGCGCCTTGGGGCGTTCTGCCGCTACCAGACGGGCCTGTCGCTGCGCCTCTCAGAACTGGCGATTCTCGTCACGGCCGCACGCTGGCAGGCGCAGGCCGAGTGGTACATCCACTATCCCATCGCGCTGAAGGCGGGCGTGCCCGAGGCGCTGGCCGAGCAGATCCGCACGGGCGCCACGCCCCGGTTCGACGAGCCCGACGACGCGCTGATCTACGCGTTCACGACCGAGCTGTACGACACGAAGCGTGTGTCCGACGCGACCTATGCACGCGCCGTCGAGCGCTTTGGCCACGCAACCACGATCAACCTGGTCGGGCTGCTTGGCTACTACGCGCTCGTCGCGATGACGCTCAACGTCTTCGGCATGCGCGCGGAAGGCCAGACGACCTTGCCGTTTGCCGAATGAGCGCGTCCTGACCGCGTCCTGCTCACGCGCTGCCCCATCCGGTTTTGCCGGATGGGGTTCTTTTGCACCGCACTGCAATTCCATTTAAGTGACAACCGTATTTCAAGTGCATAAATTTTGAGGTCATCCGGTAAAACATGAGGATTTGCCCGCAGAGGAACAGTTGAGTGCGGCGTGAGCGGATTAATCGAACGGACGGTTTATTGGTGCAGAAAACGTTTCCACTCGCTCTGGCCGGGCTTACGGTTTATGGACGAAATCGTTAATGCAGCCTCCGCGTGCCATGTTTATTGCCGCTGCATTGCGGTATTTTGTGGCTATGGATTCGAAATAATATGACTGTTTCGTGGGAAACCTTGCCCGGTAGCTTTTGCCAGCCGTGTACGGCTTTCCGCGTAAATTGTGCGGAACGGGATTAAGCGGGGGTTTCGCTGTGCGTCGAATAACAGGGTTTTCAGCAGGTTTAATGGAAACCACTTGCACGCATTAATTCGAGTTGTTAGTCTTGCCAAACTTATTAATGACCGCCCCATTCTCATTATCGAAAGGGCGGGAGGGAGCCGGGGGCTAACCCGCCCGGTTTTTTTCTCTGTGCGACATTTTTAACGGGGAACATCATGCTTGATACGACCATCGACGTAGCCGAAAAGCCGCTCGCTGCCATGGCCGGAATTGGCGACGTTGTCACCCTGAAATCGGGCGGTCCGCGTATGACCGTCATGTATGCCGGCCCGGTTGGCTTTGCCAGCGGTCACTGGCTGATCTGCCAGTGGTTCGACGAGCAAGGCGAACTGCGCCAGGACATGTTCGCTCAGGACATGGTGCAGCTCGAACCGCGCTCGATTCCCGCGGCATTCGTCAAGATGCGCAACCCGGCTGGCGGAAGGGCCCTCGGCGGGTTCTGAAGCGGAGGCCAGACTGCCCTGCGCACACGCACACGCACACGCGTCGCGGGCGTGCCAGCCAGGGACGAAGACGGACGAAGACTAGCGGCCGGGCCAGATGCGCCCGGCCGTTTGCTTTAGCGCTGGCCTTCGGCGGCGATACGCACGGCGAGTCCGGCCAGCACCGTACCCATGAGCCAGCGCTGAAGCTTGAGCCAGCCCGGCCGGTCGCCGAGAAACGTTGCAATCGTACCCGCCGTCATCGCCACGGCGGCATTCACGCTGATCGAAAGCGCGATCTGCACGCTGCCGAGCACGATGGACTGCGCGAGCACGCTGCCGTGATGCGGGTCGATGAACTGCGGCAGCAGCGACAAATACAGAATGGCGATTTTCGGATTCAGCAGGTTCGTGACGAAGCCCATCAGAAAGAGCTTGCGCGGGCGGTCGGCGGGCAGCTCGCGCACCTGGAACGGCGAGCGGCCGCCGGGCTTGAGCGCCTGCCATGCGAGGCAGAACAGGTAGAGCGCACCGCCCAGGCGCAGCGCGTCGTAGGCGAACGGCACGGCCATGAGCAATGCGGTAATGCCGAAGGCGGCGCACAGCATGTAGAACACGAAGCCGAGCGCGACTCCGCCCAGGGAGATCAGACCCGCCTTGCGGCCCTGGCAGATCGAGCGCGAGATCAGGTAGATCATGTTCGGTCCGGGCGTGAGCGCCATGCCGAGTGCGACGGCGGCAAAGGCGAGCAGCGGGGCGGCGTGTGGCATGACGGGGCTCCGTGTTGAGGGTTGCTGTCAGGTGTGAGGGTGACTCGAGCGACGGGCGCAGGCCGGTGCGCTTCAGCGTCATCTAGCGCGATCAAAACGGCCTGGCCAACGCAGCTAGATTCCCGGTGATTATTTCATGCGACGGCGGCGCTTGCGCGCCATGGCCTGCAGCGTTGGCCAAACGGACAAGCGGGAACGGCCTCAATGCGAGGAGCGCTTGCTCTCGGCGGCGCGGGTTTCGCGCGCCTGGACCCGATCGTCGAGCCGGCGCGAGAAGAGCAGCATGCCCAGCCGGCGGTTGCGGACCCGGGTCTGGCCGCCGAGATCCTTCGGCGGATTCGGTTGCAGCGCCCAGAAGAACGCCAGCAGCCAGCCGAGCAGCGTCCAGCCGAGCACGGCATTGAAGACTGCGATGACCAGCAGGTCGTGACGCTGGCGCCTGTCGGCGATCAGCGCTGGGAGAAAGTAGAGCGCGACCACCGCTGCGAGAACGACGATCTCGAAGAGGGAACGGCTCACCATAGTTCCAATCTCCAGAAAAAGGGCGGAATATGCCCGATTCGTCATTGTCGCGCGGATTGGCCCTGAGCGCACGCCATGCCCTGGCCGGACGGCCGACACCGGGCGCGAGGGGTGTCGGCGAGCGGGGGTTCGGGTCTATCATCGGGTTTTTCATCGCTGGGAACCCACACCATGATCTCCGACCCCTCCGAGGCCACCCGCCAACTCGACCACGACGAACTGCGCGCCTTCGTCGAACGCAAATGGCATGACGAGATCGTGCCCGCGTTGACCGACTACATCGCGGTGCCCGCCAAGAGTCCGGCATTCGACCCGCAGTGGGCCCAGCATGGCTACCTCGAGCGCGTCGTGCAGGATGCCGCGAAGTGGGCGGAACAGCAGCCGGTGCGCGGCCTGAAGCTGGAGATCGTGCGCCTGCCCAATCGCACGCCGGTGATTTTCTTCGAGGCGCCCGCCACGCGCTCGGGTAGCAGTGAGACGGTCGTGCTCTACGGCCACCTCGACAAGCAGCCTGAATTCGCGGGCTGGCGCAACGACCTCGGCCCCTGGACGCCGAAGCTCGAAGACGGCCGCCTCTACGGTCGCGGCGGGGCTGACGACGGCTATGCGATCTACGCGAGCGTCACGGCGCTCGCCGCGCTCGACGCGCAAGGCATCGAGCGTCCGCGCTGCGTGGGTCTCATCGAAACCTGCGAGGAGTCGGGCAGCTACGACCTGCTGCCTTATGTCGATGCGCTGCGCGAGCGGCTCGGCAACGTCGGCCTCGTCGTGTGTCTCGATTCGGGCGCGGGCAACTACGACCAGCTCTGGCTGACCACGTCGCTGCGCGGGCTCGTGGCGGGCGACCTCGAAGTCGAAGTGCTCGAGGAGGGCATTCACTCGGGCTCCTACGGCGGCATTGCGCCGTCCAGTTTCCGCGTGATGCGGCAGCTCTTCGAGCGTCTCGAAGACGCCGCGAGCGGCACGCTGCTGCCCAAGGGTTTCCATTGCGCGATTCCCTCGCAGCGCCTGAGCGAAGCCGAGGCCACGGCGAAGATCCTTGGCGAAAGCGTCTGGAAGACCATGCCTTGGGCGTGCGGCCAGGACGGCCGCCGCGTGCTGCCCACCACCACGGACCCGCAGCAGGCACTGCTCGATTCCACATGGCGGCCCTCGCTTTCGGTCACGGGCGCGGCGGGCCTGCCGGCACTGGCCGACGCCGGCAACGTGCTGCGGCCGCGCACGGCATTCAAGCTCTCGCTGCGCCTGCCGCCGCTAGTCGAGGCTTCGAAGGCCGTCGCCGAACTGAAGGCGCTGCTCGAACTCGATCCGCCGTATAACGCCAAGGTCACCTTCAAGCCTGACGCGGGCGCAGCCAACGGCTGGAGCGCACCGGAACTCGCCCCGTGGCTCACCGAAGCACTCAACGCCGCCTCGCGCACGCATTTCGGCGCGGACTGCGCTTATCTCGGCCAGGGCGGCACGATCCCGCTCATGAACGTGCTGCAGGCTGGGTTTCCCAAGTCGCAGTTCATGGTGTGCGGCGTGCTCGGCCCGAAGTCCAACGCGCACGGGCCGAACGAGTTCCTGCATGTGCCCTACGCGAAGAAGCTCACGGCCACGGTGGCCGAAGTGATCGCCGCCGCGCCGTGAGTCGCCCTTGAGCGGCTAGTGGCGGTGAGGGGCGGGCGCGCCGTCTGCGGGCGGCGCGTCCTGTGCGGCGTGCCCGTCGCCATGGCATGAACAGCTTTCGTCATCGATAGGCTGTTCGAGACTCTTCATGATCCCGCACTCCGCGCTGCTGCTCTGGTGGGCATGGCAGCTCTCGCGCAGCGTTCGTAACTGCTGCTCGAGCACGCGCATCGCTTCGATCTGCTGATGAATGCGCTCGATCTGGCTGTCGATCAATTCGTTGACCTCGTCGCAGGGCTGGCTCGGGTCGGCCTGGAAGCGGCGCAGCATGCGGATGTCCGCGAGCCCGATGCCCAGCGACCGGCAATGGCGGATGAAGTTGAGCTGCGCGGCGTGCACGGCCGTGTAGCTGCGGTATCCGTTGGTTTCGCGTGCGGGCTCGTCCAGCAGGCCTTCGCGCTCGTAAAAGCGCACCGTTTCGACATCGCAGTGCGCGCAGCGCGCCAGTTCACCAATTCGCATGGTCGCGGCTCTCCCAAATGACTTGACCCTGTAGTGGCTACAGGCTGTTCAATGATTGTGTCACTTTTGGGAGAAACCGGCTATGAACCAGAGCTACGTGTCGCGGCTCGGCATTGCGCAGCGCCTGCGCGCGCGTGATGAGGAGCGGACGGCGGGCGGTGCGCACGGGGCTGGCGGCGTGGGTAGCGTGGGTGGCGTGGGCGGCGGTCACGGGCATGCCCATGCCCCGGATCAAGGGCACGCTCATGATCATGCCCACGGCCACGAGCATGCCCATAGCCACGGCTATGACCACGCCCACGACCATGCGCATGCCGGGTCGAAAGACCACGCTCACAGCTGCTGTCACGGCGGCGCGGCACACAGCACGCCACCGCAAAACCGGCGCGACACGGCTCCGGCGCCCGAAGGCACGCGCCGCGCACGCTGGCGCATCGAAAACATGGATTGTCCGACCGAAGAGCGTCTGATCCGCAACCGGCTCGAACCCATGCCGGGCGTCGTGCGCCTCGACTTCGACCTGCTCGCGCGCGAACTGACCGTGCATCATCGGCTCGACGACACTCAGCCTGTCGTGGCCGCGCTGCGCGCGCTCGACATGGCGCCGCGTGCGCTGGACGATAGCACGGCCGCGCAAGCCGCCCCGCCTGGGTCTGTCGGTCTCGCGCTGCGCCAGAAGCTGCTGCTGGCGGCGAGCGGCGTGGCAGCCGCAGGCGCCGAGGTGCTCGCCTGGAGCACCGGCCGGGAAACCAGTCCGCTTGTACTCGCCTGCGCAGTCATCTCGATCGTTTGCGCGGGTCTGCCCACGCTGCGCAAGGGCTGGATCGCATTGCGCAATTTCACGATCAACATCTATTTCCTGATGTCGCTTGCGTTGATCGGGGCCGTTGCGATCGGCAAGTGGCCCGAAGCGGCAATGGTGGTCTTCCTGTTCGCCCTCGCGGAGGAAATCGAGGCGCTTTCGCTCGAGCGCGCCCGTCAGGCGATCCGCGCGCTCACCGCACTCGCGCCTGAGACCGCCGAAGTCTGGCAAGCCGGCGATGTCGCACCCGGACAAGGCGAATGGCGCGAGTCCGCGGTGGGCGATGTGGCGGTCGGCAGCCGGATTCGCGTGCGCACCGGCCAGCGCGTGCCGCTCGACGCGCGCGTGATCGCCGGCCGGGCCGCGCTCGATCAGGCGCCGATCACGGGCGAAAGCCTGCCTGTCGACAAGGAGACCGGCGCGGCACTTTACGCGGGCAGCATCGTCGTCGATGGCGTGGTCGAGGCGCTCGTCACCGCGGCCGCGAAGGACAGCACGCTCGCGCGCATCGCCGCGGCGGTGCAGGAGGCGCAGGCGCAGCGCGCGCCCACGCAGCGCTTCGTCGACCAGTTCGCGCGCTACTACACGCCGGCCGTGGTCGGGCTCGCCGTGGTGCTGGCGCTGGCCGGGCCGCTCGTGTTTGGCGGCGCGTGGAGTGCGTGGCTCTACAAGGCGCTCGTGCTGCTCGTGATCGCCTGCCCGTGCGCGCTCGTCGTCTCGACGCCGGTGACGGTCGTGAGCGGCCTCGCCGCCGCCGCGCGCCACGGCATGCTCGTGAAGGGCGGCGTGTGGCTCGAGCGCGGTCGGCTGCTCAAGGCCGTCGCGCTCGACAAGACCGGCACGCTCACGCGCGGCGAGCCTGTCCTGACCGATGCGCTCGCGGCGCCGGTTCGAGCGCTGGTCAGCGCAGGGGAGTCCAGCGAAGCGCCGCTGTCGGCGCAAGCAGCACTGCGCATCGCCGCGAGCCTGGACGAGGCCAGCACGCACCCGGTCGCTCGCGCAGTGGTCGCGGGCTGGCGGGCGCGTGAGCCGGATGCGCGCCTGCTTGCGGTCGATCAGTTCGCGGTGCTGAACGGTCGCGGCGTGCAAGGCCGCATCGACGGCACGCTCTGGCGCCTCGGCAATCACCGGCTGGTGGAGGAGCTGGGTTTGTGCTCGCCCGAACTCGAAGCGCAGCTGGCAGCGCTGGAACTGGCGGGCAAGACGGCGATCGTGCTGTGCGCGCCGCACGAGGCCGTCGCCGTGTTCGCCGTGGCCGACGCGCTGCGTACCGAAAGCGCACCGGCCGTGCGCGCGTTGCGCGCGCTCGGCGTGACGCCCGTCATGCTGACCGGCGACAACGCGTCGACCGCGCGGGCGATCGCCGATCAACTCGGCATCGACGACGCGCGCGGCAATCTGCTGCCGCAGGACAAGCAGGACGCGGTCGCCGCGCTCTCGAAGCAGTACGGCATGGCGGCAATGGTCGGCGACGGCGTGAACGACGCGCCCGCGCTCGCGCGCGCCGACATCGGCTTCGCGATGGGCGCGGCGGGCACCGCGACCGCGCTCGAAACCGCCGACGTCGCGATCATGGATGACGATCCGCGCAAGATCGCCGCGTTCATCGGCCTCTCGCGCAAGACCGCGGGCGTGCTCAAGCAGAACATCGCGCTTGCGCTCGGCATCAAGGCCGTGTTTCTCGTGCTCGCGATGGCGGGCGAGGCCACGCTCTGGATGGCCGTGTTCGCCGACGTGGGTGCGAGCCTGCTCGTCGTGGCGAACGGTCTGCGCGTGCGACGGCATTTCGACGGCACGCGCAACGTCACGAAGCCTTCCGTGCACGCAGCACAACGCAACTAACAGCCAGTCCAGCGCGCACCCGCCCAGCGCGCCTCACCAGGGCTTGGCGAGCCGCGCGCGGAGTTCGGCGCGCGTGCTCTCGTCGAATTCGCCGAGAAAGCCGAAACGGCCGGCAATCAGGGTGGCGACCGGCACGCCGTCGCGGAACACGATGCGGTTGCCGGCGAGCGCGGGCACCTTTTCGCCAGGCAGCAGCGTGCCGAGGAGATTGAGCGGATCGGCGGCACTCACGCAAACGAGCGCGCCGCTTTCGCCTTGCGCTGCTGCGCGCCGCCGCACATCGCGCAGCAGCGCCACGGCTTCGGGCAGCGCGAACTGTTCGCCCGAAATCCCGGTGACGAAGCGTCCGCCTCGCACCTCGCCGCGCGCCTCCATGCGATGCAGCACGCGCAGCAGGTCGCGCCAGGGCGGCAGCCAAGCCGCCTCGCGTCCGAGCAGGTGCCAGCTGATCACGCCATAACGGCGCAGCAGCACGTTGGCGACGTGCTCCAGCAATTCCGGGGCGACGGGCGGGCGGCGCGCGGCGCTGGCGGTCGTTTGCCTTGCACGCGCAAGCGCCGGCGAGCGCAGGCCCGCTGCTGCGTGCGAAGTCGAGTCAGCCAGTGCCGTCGCGACGAGCGCTGCTTCATCGTCCAGATCCGAAAGCGGAGCGACCGACGCATCGGCCGATGCATTGGCCAGCGCAACTCGCCGCAGCGTCGCCCAGCGCCCCGCGTCGGCCATGCCGCCCGCGAGCGGCCCAAAGCCGCGCGGCCGGCGTCGGCCGTGATGCGCGCTGCGCTGCGCGGCCGGTTTCACGAGCGCGCGCAGCCCGGCAAAGCTGTCCGCGTTGACGAGGCCCGCCGCCACCAGTTCGCCAAGCGCGTTCTCCAGCTCGACGCCGAGCAGGTGCGCGTCGGCGGCCAGTTCGTCGAAGAACATCGCACCGTGCCGCAGCAGCGCCTCGTAGACGCGCTGCGCGCGCGCCGACAGGCCGGCCGTGTCGGTCGTTTCGACGAGCGCCATCCAGCGCGCCAGCTCGCGCCGCGCGAGCAGCACGACCGGCGTGCTGCGCACCGTCGAAGCGGCCGCCGCGCGCGCGGGCAGCCGTGCCCAGGCGAGCCGCCCCGAGCGGCACAGCTCGTCGAGCAGCATGGGCGTGTAATCGTCGATGCGTGCCGGCAGGAGTTCGTCCTCCCACGCGAGCGCCGAGGCTTCCCAGCCTTCGAGCTGGTCGAGCACGGCGGCCAGCGCGTCGCGGCCCGAGCCGCGCGTACCGGGCGCCACGCGCTGCCATTCGAACAGGAAGCGCATGAAGTCGTGACGCTCGACCGGCTCGATTTCGCGCCGCAGCTTGCGCACCGTGTAGCGGTGGATGCGCGCGAGCAGATGGCGTTCGCACCATTCCTCCTGGCCGCCGCCCATCGCTTGCGGCGTGAAGCGTCCGCGCATCACGGTGCCTTCGGTTTCGAGGCGCGTGAGCGCGAGCGCCGCCACGCTCGCCTCCAGCGCGAGCGGCCGCGCCACCTGAGCGACGGTGAGTGGTCCGAAGCCCGACAGGCGTGCGCGCACGATCTCGACGAGCGCTGCGTCCTCCGTCCACGTCTCCGCGTATTCAGGCGGCGGCGTGAGCGGCGGCTCGCACCGCGCCTGCGGGTAGATGGCCTGCACGCAGGCTAGCCGCTCGATGCCCACCCACAACGCGTCGTGGTCCGCAACGGGCAGCCGCGTCGCGCGGCCCGCCGCCGCCAGACCGGCGAGCCATGCGAGCCACTTCGGCTCGTGCTGCGCCTCGCTTTCGGCCAGCGCGCCGAGGCTCGTGAGCGCGTCGTGCATTTCGTCGGCGTCGCGCACTTGCGGCCACGCTTCTTCGCGCACACTCGCAATCGCTTCGGGGTCCAGCGCGCCGAGATCATCGGTGGATTCGGGGTCGCTCCAGCGCCGCGACAGCACGGCTTGGGTGCGGCGTTCTTCGATCGGGGCGTCGTCGAGGAACGCATACGGGCGCGCGGTGAGGATTTCGGCAGCGAGCGGCGAGGGCGTGGGCAGTTCGCGCACTACGAGCTTCAGGTCGCCCGCCTCGATGCGCCGCAGCAGCGCGATCCATGCTTCGGTATCCATAGCATCGTGCAGGCAGTCGTCGAGCGTCTGGTCGACAAGCGGATGGCGCGGCACTTCGCGCTCGCCCGCGATGTTTTCGACGCACGCCACCTGGTCGGGAAACACGGCCGCGAGCAGGTCTTCGCTGCGCATGCGCTGGATCTGCGGCGGCGTCTTGCGCCCGCCGGTCTGACGCGGCAGCGCGAGCGACGTGGTCGCATTCCAGCGCCAGCGCACGCCGAACAGCGGCGCATCGAGCAGCGCCTGCACGAGCAGATGCTCCGCGGAATTCGAATGGAGATAGCGCCACACCTCGTCGAGCGCGAAGCTGTGCGCGCCGGTGAGCGAGAGGATGATGGCGTCCTCGGTCGCGGCGGCCTGCAGCTCGAAGTTGAACTGGCGGCAAAAACGCTTGCGCAGCGCGAGACCCCACGCGCGATTCAGGCGGCTGCCGAACGGCGTGTGGATCACGAGCTGCGTGCCGCCGGCCTCGTCGAAGAAGCGCTCCATGACGAGCGTGTCCTGGGTGGGCAGCACCGTGAGCGCGGCGCGGGCGCGTGCGAGATATTCGACGATCTGGCGCGCGGCGGCATCGTCGATCTCGAGCGAAGCGGCGAGTGCCGCCGTAGCGCGATCGACCACGGCGGGCGAAGCTGCGTCATCCGTCGCGCCAGCGTTCGCGCTCGCGTCGATCAGCGCGGCTTCCACCTGCTTGCGCAGCCGCGAAATCGCGAACGAAAGCTCGTCGCTGCGGCCCGGCGCCTCGCCGAGCCAGAACGGGATGTTGGGCGGCTGCCCCTGGGCGTCTTCCACGCGCACGCGGCCCGCCTCGATGCGCAGGATCCGGTACGACGCGTTGCCGAGCTGGAACACGTCGCCCGCGAGGCTTTCGACGGCGAAGTCCTCGTTGACGGTGCCGATCTGCACGCCCTGCGGTTCGAGCAGCACCGAGTAGTCGGCGTTGTCGGGAATCGTGCCGCCCGACGTGAGCGCGACGAGCCGCGCGCCGCGCCGCGCACGCAGCGTATGGCTCACCACGTCGCGATGCAGGTAGGCGGCGCGCGGCCCGTGGCGGCTCGTGTAGCCTTCGGCGAGCATGCGCAGCACGGCGTCGAACTGCGCGCGCTCGAGCATCGACCACGGCGTGGCGCGCCGCACGAGCGCGTAGAGCGCGTCTTCTTCCCAGGCCTCGCAGGCAACCTCCGCGACGAGCTGCTGCGCGAGCACATCGAGCGGCGCCTGCGGCAGCGCGAGGCGATCGAGTTCGCCGCGCCGCACGCTATCGAGCAGCGCCGCACATTCGATCAGGTCATCGCGCGAGGTGGGGAAGATCCGTCCCTTCGGCACTCCGCCGACCTGGTGGCCCGAGCGCCCGACGCGCTGCAGGAAGCCCGCGATCGAGCGCGGCGAGCCGATCTGGCACACGAGATCGACGTCGCCGATATCGATGCCCAGTTCGAGCGACGCCGTCGCCACGAGCACGCGCAGATCGCCGCTCTTGAGCCGCTGTTCGGCGAGAAAGCGATGCTCGCGCGCGAGGCTGCCGTGGTGCGCGGCCACGGCTTCGGCGCCCAGACGGTCGGTGAGATGGCGCGCCACGCGCTCGGCCATGCGGCGCGTGTTGACGAACACGAGCGTCGTGCGGTGCAGGGCGACGAGTTCGGCCATGCGGTCGTACACGCGTTCCCACACGTCGTTCGCCATTACGGCTTCGAGCGGCACGGGCGGTATTTCTATCGCAAGGTCGCGCGTGCGCGTATGGCCCACGTCGACGATCTCGCACGCGGGCGGGTTCGCGTCCGGATCCTGCGCCGCGTCGCCCATGCCCACCAGAAAGCGCGCGACGGTTTCGATCGGCTTTTGCGTGGCCGACAGCCCGATGCGCAGCAGCCGCGAGCCGCACAACGCATCGAGCCGCTCGAGGCTCAGCGCGAGATGGCCGCCGCGTTTGTTGCCGGCGAGCGCATGAATCTCGTCGACGATCACGCTGCGCGCGCTCGCCAGCATGCGGCGGCCCGATTCGGAGCCGAGCAGCACATAGAGCGACTCGGGCGTCGTGACGAGAATGTGCGGTGCACGTTTTCTGAGCGCCGCGCGCTCGGGCTGCGGCGTGTCGCCGGTGCGCACCGCGGTACGGATTTCGACCGGCGGCAAGCCAAGCCGCACGAGTTCCTCGCCGATGCCTTCGAGCGGCCGTTCGAGATTGAGGCGGATGTCGTTGGAGAGCGCCTTGAGCGGCGAGACATAGACCACGAGCGTCGTGTCGGGCAGCGCGCCGCCATGCGCGAGGCCCTCGCGCACCAGTTCGTCGAGCGCGGCGAGAAAGGCGGTGAGGGTCTTGCCCGAGCCGGTCGGGGCGGCCACCAGCGTCGCGCGCCGGCTCGCGATGAGCGGCCATGTGGCGCGCTGCGCGGCAGTGGGCGCGTCGAAGCTGCGCCGGAACCAGCCGGCCACGGCCGGATGAAAGCGCGCGAGCACGTCGACTGGCTCGCCGTCGCGATTGGCGGCGGCTCGAGGGGCGTGCGGATCGGATACGGGCGAAGGCGTTGTCATGCGGGCGGTGTGCGGCAAAAAAAGCGGCAGAGGCGGCGGCATTGCACGTCTGCCAGTCTCGCAGCTTTCGTGCGCGTCTGCCTGACGCGGGGCGGTCCGGGTGCGGGCGTGGCAGGGCGTAAGCAGGCATGTACGGCCGTCTTGCGGCGTTTCAAGCCGTGGCGGCCGTCCGGCAGGCGCGTCGCGAACGCAGTATCCTCGCCGCGTTGGACTTTCCCTCGAACCCACGACGGAGTCACACCATGCGTTACAACCCACTGGGCCGCACCGGCCTGTTCGTTTCGGAACTTTGCCTCGGCACGATGACCTTCGGCGGCGGCGCCGGCATCTGGAACCAGATCGGCGATCTCCAGCAGTCCGACGCCGAACGGCTCGTTGGCCGCGCGCTGGACGCTGGCGTCAATTTCATCGATACCGCCGACGTCTACTCGCAAGGCGTTTCCGAGCAGATCACCGGCCAGGCGCTCAGGAACCTCAAGATCCCGCGCGAGCAGGTGGTGATCGCGACCAAGGTGTTCGGCGAAATGGGCTCGTCGCCGAACGAACGCGGCGCCACGCGCTATCACATCATGGACGGCGTGAAGGCGAGCCTGAAGCGCTTGCAGCTCGACCACATCGACCTCTATCAGATTCACGCCTTCGACCCCGTCACCCCGATCGAGGAAACGGTGCGCGCGCTCGATACGCTCGTGCAGCAGGGGCACGTGCGCTACGCCGGCGTTTCGAACTGGGCGGCCTGGCAGATCGTGAAGGCGCTCGGCATTGCGCAGCGCGAAGGGCTCGCGCGCTTCGAGTCGCTGCAGGCCTACTACACGATCGCCGGGCGCGATCTCGAACGCGAGCTCGTGCCGATGCTGGAGAGCGAGGGGCTCGCCCTGATGGTCTGGAGTCCGCTCGCGGGTGGGCTCCTGAGCGGCAAGTACGGGCGCGACCAGCAAGGCGAGGCGGGCAGCCGCCGCACGACCTTCGATTTTCCGCCCGTGAACCGCGAGCGCGCATGGGACTGCGTGGACGCGATGCGGCCGATCGCGCAGGCCAAAGGCGTGTCGGTCGCGCAGATCGCGCTTGCGTGGCTGTTGCATCAGAAGGCGGTGACATCGGTGATCATCGGCGCGAAACGCGTGGACCAGCTCGACGACAATATCGCCGCGACGAAAGTGAAGCTCAGCGTCGAGGAGCTAGGCGTGCTGGGCGAGGCGAGCGGGTTGCCCGCGGAGTATCCGGGCTGGATGCTCGCGCGTCAGGGCGAGCAGCGGCGCGTGCAACTCCGGCAATCGCAGCAGGAAGAGGATTGACGGCGGGAATGAAGCTGAAATGAAAAGCGCCGGCGGTGGAAGCCGCCGGCGCGGTCTGGCCTGAAACTGGCTCGATCCGGTTGCCCGGCCGATCGGTCAGCTCGCCGCCGAGACCTTCAGATGGTTCTTCACCGAGGTCACGCCCGAGACGCCTTCCACGACCTGCCTGGCGTTATCGCGGTCCTCGGCGCTCGGCACGGTGCCGGTGAGCGAGACCACACCCTTACGCGTCTTCACGTGGATGTGCTCGGACTTCACGTTCTTCGCGCCGAGCAGTTCGGCCTTGACCTTGGTCGTGATGGTTGCGTCGTCGACGTGCTGGCCCATGGACTCCGAACTGGCCGCGGGTGCGGCGCTGTTCGTCGTGGTCTGCGCACCGGCGAGAAGTGCGAACGTCATGCAGGCGGCGCCAGCCGCGGTCTTGAGGATCAGGATGCGCTTCATGGCTACTCCCTTTCTGGTTGTGGTCGCAGCTTCCCTCCGCAAGGTGCGTGCCTCGCCGCGTCCGTGCTCGCTGCGCGCGCCGTTGAAAGCCTGCTGGAAGCCGTCTGCGTAGTCCACTATGCCGGTTCGCCGCCGCTTCACGCGGCCACCGTTTTCCCGACCGGCACGCGCAAAAATTTTTCCGCACCGTTGTAAAAATCTCCACGGTGGGGTCGGAAAAGAGGCTCGCGCAGTATGCGTTGCAAGTGCCGATCCCGTTTCAAAACAGTGCGTTGTAAAAACTGGCATGGCTGTTGCATGAGGGGCGTTACCACTCAATTCAACAAAACGGGATTGCCATGCCTTCCATCGCGTTACACGCGCGCCAGCATCTGGCGCTCACGCCGCGTCTTCAGCAGGCGGTAAGGCTGTTGCAACTGTCGTCGCTCGAATTCCAGCAGGAGCTGCGCGAGGCGCTCGACACCAATCCGTTCCTCGAATATGTCCCGCCCGCCTCGGAGACCGGCGAGGCCGCCGAAGCGGCCGACGGCGCGGCGGGCATCGGCTCCGCGGCGGCGCCCGCGGCCGAAGCCCCTGCCATGGCGACCGAAGGCGCGGGCGAGTCCGGCCTCGATGCCGGCATGGGGCAGGAAACGTCCCCTTACGCCGAGAATTCGTACGCCGAGGCCAGCTACAACGACGAAGGCTCGGGCTATACCGCCGAGATGCCGACGCCTGGCGCGTTGCGCACGTCGAGCTATCGCGGCGGCGAGGACGGCGATTCCGAGGCCTCCGACTGGGTGCGCGTGCCGATCACGCTGCGCGAGCAGCTGCACGAGGCGCTGCGCCTCTCGCCGCTCGATGACCTCGACCGGATCGCAACGCAGATCGTGATCGAGGCGCTCGACGACGACGGCTACCTGCGCCAGGATCTCGCCGAACTCGCCGACGTGGAGGGCGCGGGCGACACGCTCGACGAGGACCGTCTGCGTGTGGCGTTGCGCGTGGTGCAAACGCTCGATCGCCCCGGCATCGGTGCGCGTTCGCTCTCCGAATGCCTCGTGCTTCAGCTAGAGGCGATGCCGCACGACACCCCGCATCGCGAACTGGCCCTGCAGATCGTCTCGCAGCATCTCGAACGCCTCGCGCGCCGCGAGCACGGGGAGCTGCAGCGCCAGCTCGGCTGCGACGCTGCCTCGCTGCAGGCCGCGAGTGCGCTCGTACGCCGCCTCGATCCGAAACCGGGCAACCACTATGGGCGCGCGGACGGCGGCTACGTCATTCCCGACGTGATCGTGCGCCAGGTGCGCGGCAAGTGGGTGGTCAGCGTGAACCCGGCCATCGAGCCGCGCGCGCGCATCCACAAGCTCTATGCGGAAATGTTCGCGCGCTCGGATCAGACGAGCCGCTCGCCGCTCGCCCAGCAACTGCAGGAAGCGCGCTGGCTGATCCGCAACGCGCACAAGCGCTGCGAGACGATCCTGCGCGTGGGCGAGTGCATCGTCGCGCGTCAGAAGGCGTTTTTCCAGTACGGCGAAATCGCGTTGCGGCCGATGCTGCTGCGCGACGTCGCCGACGAACTGGGCCTGCACGAGTCGACCGTCTCGCGCGCCACGGGCAACAAGTACATGGCCACGCCGCGCGGCATCTTCGAGTTCAAGCGCTTCTTCCCGCGCGAGCTGGAAACGCGTACGGGCGGCACCTGCTCGGCGGCTGCGGTGCGCGCGCTCATCAAGGAAATGATCGACGCCGAAGATCCGCGCGACCCGCTTTCCGACGTCATCCTTACGCAGGAACTCGAAAAGCAGGGCGTGCAGGTGGCGCGCCGCACGGTCACGAAGTATCGGCAGATGATGAAGTTGCCGGCCGCGGAAATGCGCCGGCAGATTTGAGGCGCGCGGTTTCATCGGCGTGCCGGAAGACGGGGGAAGGTCAGCGGCGCGTGACCGGCGTAACGGGACGTGTGGCAGCGCGTGGGCTGCACGTTGCGTTACGCGCGCCGCTTCAATGCGACACTTCAAGGCGATTTCCGGCGGGCGCGCCGAGGGCGGATAAAATGCGAGCCATTGCCCACCATGACCCAGACGCCCCGCGGCCGAAGCCGCCCCGCGCCGCTCGACGCGCGCAAGCGGCCCGCGCAGCGCCGTTCCGCCGCCACGGTTGACGCGATCTTCGAAGCCGCCGCCCGCATTCTCGAAAGCGCGGGCCTCGCCGGCTACACCACGAACGCCATCGCGGCGCGCGCGGGCGTGAGCGTCGGCTCGCTCTATCAATATTTCCCGAATCGCGACGCGCTGACCGCCGCCTTGATCGAGCGCGAGAGCGCGCCGCTCCTTGCCGAGGTCGAGGCCGCCGCCGCGGCGTCGAGCTGTGAGGCGGCGTTGCTCAGGCTGATTCGCGCGGCGGTCGCGCACCAGATGCGACGCCCGGAGCTGGCGCGACTGCTCGATTTCGAGGAGCGGCGCGTGCCGCTCGACGAGCGCGACGCGCGCGTGGGCGAGCGCATCCACGCGGCGCTCGTCGGCGCGTTCGGACGCCCCGACGCGCCGGCCATCGACGACTTGCAGACCGCCGCGCTCGACGTGATCGCCATCGTGCGCGGCCATGCCTGCCTGCGTGCGCGGTCGGGGCGAAGCGCCGCGCGTCAGCCGGAAGTGTGTGGCGCGATGCCGAGCCAGCGCGCCACCCGCCCCAACGTGAGGCCGTTGCAGAGCAGATTCAGCAGCACGAAGGCAGCGGCCATGGCGGCCGCGAACGCGCGGGTGTCGGGCGATAGCGCGTCGTTGCGCGCGACGCAGATCGCGAGCGTGAGCGTGACCGGCCCGCGCACGCCGCCCCACGCGATCAACCATTGATGCGCGCGCGGCAACGGCTTGCAGATGCCAAAGCGGCTCAGCAGCGGCACGAAGATCGTCAGGATGCCGAAGCGGCTCAGGGTGGCGGCCAGCAGCGCGAGCCCGAGCGGGAGGGCGTCGCGCAGATGCAGCTTGTGCACCAGACCGGGCACGCGCGCAGACGCGAGCAGAAAGACAGCGGCGGAGGCGATGCCAGCCTGGTACGCCCAAAGCTGGCGAAACAGCCCCTGGCTCGCGGCGGGCTGGCGTGTTCGCATGAGCTGGCTGGCCGCGAGGCCCGCGCACACCACGGCGGCCACGCCGGAAACGTGAAGCCCGTGTTCCGCGGCCGGATAGAGCAGCGTGGGCAGCGCGAGCGAGAGCGCGTACTCGGAAAAAGGCAGGCTACGCAGCGCGCTCGACGTCGCGACGAAAAGCGCTCCCGCGAGCGCCCCGAACGCACAGCCGCCGACGAGCGAAACGAGGAAGCCTGCGAGCGGATAGCCGTGCGTGTGCGCAGCGGACGGCGTGAGGATCAGCGCGCCAGTGAGGAGCGTGGAGATGCTGATGGCGGCGGCATCGTTGAGCAGGCTTTCGCCCTCGACCAGCCGGATCAGGCGGTCGGGCGCGCCGCTGTTGCGAAACAGCGCGATCACGGTGGACGGATCCGTCGTGCTGACGATGGCGCCGAGCAGCAGGCACACGATCAGGCTCTCGCCGCTGCTGATCCACGTGGCGAGGCCAACGGCTGTCGCGGCGGCCACCACGGCGCCGATCGCGAGCAACAGGATGGGCGCGAGATCGGCAAGCAGTCCGCGCGTATCGACCTGCAACGCCGCTTCGAAGAGGATGGGCGGCAGGAAGATCCAGAGATAGGCCTCGGGCGGAAGCGATGGCGTGAGCAACGGGACGACGCTCGCAGCGGTGAAGCCGGGCGCGACGTGGCCCAGGGCGAGGTAGCCGGCGCCGAGCAGGACGCCGGCGCTGGTCAGGCCGAACGAATCGGAGAGGCGAAAGCGCTGTGCAGCGGCATGGCAGAGCGCGATGATGAGGAGCAGGATACCGGCGCGGATGGTGAATTCGATTGCGGTTTGCAAAGGCAGGACACTCCGTGGTGCGGTTGGGCGGCGGGAGCGACAGTGCCCGCAACGCATCGATTCAGTATCCCGCTGCGTTGCAAGATTGCATGTTGATACATATCAACTCGCAGCTGACGAAGTCATGACGGCGGCGTTACGGTCTTTTACGTGTCGGATGAGATGCGCCGTGCGCGGCTAGCTCGCGCCGACGCGCTCGATCAGCGCCATGGCTGCCGCCGGGTTGCGCTCCTTGAAGCCGCTGATGACGTAGAGATACACGTCCCGGCCGGCCTTGGCGGCGAGCGGCTTTGCGTAGGTGGCGAGGTCGTCGGGGGTATCACCGTGCGACCACGCGAGCGCGCGCTTCGCCCAGAGGTCGAGGTCGGCGGGAGCGTAGCCCTGCGGGTGGCCCTGCACGGTTCCCATGATGCGGGCATAGACGAACGGGGCGCTCGTGTCGCCGATCAGCGGGTAGCTGGAATCGCCGCTGATGACGATCGCCGCCTTGTGCTTGCGCGCGAGCGCGACGAATTCCGGCGTGCAGAAGCTCTCGTCGCGCACTTCGAGCGCATGGCGCAGCGGGCGGCCTTCGGCTTCGTCCGGCAGCAGTTCGAGAAATCGTGCGTAGTCCTCGGGATCGAAGCGCTTGCCTGGCGTGATCTGCCAGTTGATCGGCCCGAGCTTGTCGCGCAGGTTCAACACGCCGCCGCTCAGGAAGCGCTCGATCGTGACCCCGGCTTCGGCCAGCACGCGGCGATTCATTGCGAAGCGCGGGGCCTTCAGCGAGAACACGAAGTCGTCGGGTGTTTCGTCGTGCCAGCGCGTGAAGCTTTCCGGGCGCTGCGCGCCGTAGTACGTACTGTTGATTTCCAGCGTCGAGAGATGACGGCTCGCATATTCGAGCTCGCGGCGCTGCGCAAGGCCGTCGGGATAGAACGCGCCACGCCACGGCGCATAGATCCAGCCGCCCACGCCGACGCGTATCCGGCCGTGCCGGGCTTTTGAAGTGGATGAGGGCGCCATGGGAAATCCGTCATCGAAGCCGGGATGGCGCAGTGTAGCGCAGCACCGGCCACGGCCGCTGGTTAGCGTGCCGATTCCGAACCGGCGAGTTCATCTCGATTTTTAGGCATAGTCCGATATTTTCTTGTGCGTTGTGAGGCTACTTTAGTCCTGTTGTGTCAGATAACTTTACAGGGACCATCAGATGTCTTCCCGCATATCTCCGGAACTTACCGATGCGCAGTGGCGCAGCATCGCGCCCATGTTTCACGAAATCCGCGTTGACGGTCGCCGCCGCGGGCGCCCGGCGCACA
This sequence comes from Paraburkholderia sp. EG287B, assembly GCF_040965595.1. Lineage (NCBI taxonomy): Bacteria > Pseudomonadati > Pseudomonadota > Betaproteobacteria > Burkholderiales > Burkholderiaceae > Paraburkholderia > Paraburkholderia sp. EG287B. The sequence continues at coordinate 344,803 of NZ_JBFRCG010000003.1, read as the reverse complement.
ATCCTCGTCACGTTTTCGCGGGCATCCTTTGGGTACTGGCCACCGGCTCGGTCTGGTCGAAATTGCCCGAGCAGTATCCCGATTTCCGCACCTGCCATCGCCGCTTCAAGCTGTGGTTCGACGCCGGTCTCGTGCATCACGCCATGGAGCGACTGCACGGCGAGGAAGGCCTCGCCCTGTGCGCGGCCATGGCGGCACGCATGCAGCCTTGGCGCGCGCCGGCCGGCCGCAAGCCGCGCTTTCCGGTGGCGTCCTCGCTGCGCTGGCCGCTCGCGCGGCCTTTCGTGGAGCGATAAGCGGGCACGGCGCCGCCTTCTGCGGCGGATCATCAGTCCGCCGCAGCTTCAGATCTCCCCATCCTCCGCACCCATGCGTGCGAACAGCGGCGCCCACCACGGCTCGCGCGAGAACGCCCCGATTTCCACGTCGGTATTGAGATCAACGGTGCGCTGCCGTTCGCGCGCATCGAGTGGATCCGCTTGCGCCAATTGTGCGGCGAGCACGTCGGCCCCGGCGTCGGAAGCGTCGCGTGGCCCGCGGGCGCGAACGTTCACACGTTCGGCGAGCCGCGCTTGCGGCGCGTGAAAGTTCAGGATCAGCATTGGCCGGTTCAGCTCACGCGCGAGCGCTGCGAAACGCGCGCGATGCGTTGCCTTGAGAAACGTCGCGTCGACTAGCGCCGTGTAGCCCGCGTTCAGCACGTCGCGCACGTGGGCGACGAGGCGTTCGTAATGCGCGTCGACTGCGGTTTGCGTGTAGGCGCTTGCCGGCAGCGCCTCGAGCGAGGGCGGCGCGAAGGGCTCGAGCCGCTTGCGTTCGAGATCGCTCGACACGCGGATCGCCCCGCTCAATTCGGCGAACGCGCGGCTTGCCACCGACTTTCCCGATCCCGAAAAGCCGTGGCAGAGCAGAAGCCAGGGCGCGGGCTTGCGCACGGCGCGCGCTTCGCCGGCCGCGAGCGCCAGGTAGCGCGTGGCGGCGCCTGCGCCCGCTTGCGCGTCGGACCGCGCGCGCGATCCCGCCTTGAGCATCGCGACCAAAGCCCGCACCAGCGCGCGATAGACGATATTGAGCCGCAACGCCGCGAGCCCGGCGAAATCGCCCGTCGCTTCGAGGTAGCGATTGAGCAGACGGTGGGCATAGGCGGCGTGGCCGTGCGCGCGCAGATCCATCAGCAGGAACGCAAGATCGCAGGTCACGTCGATCCAGCGCAGTTCGTCGCTGAACTCGATGCAATCGAACATCAGCGCGTGTCGCCCGTAGCGCACGATGTTGTCGAGATGCAGGTCGCCGTGGCAGGCGCGCACGAATCCGTCCGCGCGGCGGGCGTCGAGGTGCGGCGCGAGGCGTGCGAGTTCGCTTTCGCAAGTCGCGCGCAACGCGGCGCTTGCCACCGCGTGTGCCGTGCGCGGATCCGCTTCGAGGGGCGCGAGTGCCGCGAGCACCTGGTCGCGCAGCAGGGCTGCCGAGCCGAGGCGCGCCGCGGGCGCCATCGGTCCGCGTCCGGCCCGGCGCGCATGCCGATGGCTCGCGGCGAGGCTGGTTGCGGCCGCATCGATATCGGCCGTGCCCAGTTCGCCGTGCGCGAGCAGGTTCGAATACAGCAGACGCTGGTCGAAGCGGCGCATACGCACCGCATAGTCGATGACTCTGGCGTTGCCGCGCACGCCGCGCCTGGGCCTGAGCCTGCAACGACGGCCATCAAAAAATAGCTCGCCCGTGTCGCGATAAATCGGTCCCGCGAAGGGCGCATTCAGACGAATCTCTGCTTCGCAGCAGCGGAGTCGGGCATCGAGCCGCACAAAATTGACGAAGCCGAAATCGACGGGCTTCATGATCTTGTACGCATACCGCCCGGCGAGATACACCACGGAAATATGCGTTTCGATGCGCACGATGCGCCCGGCCGGGTGCGCATACGTGGAGGCACGCGAGAGCGCGGCGTCCACGAGGCGACTGTGGCGGCGCGCCGTGCGCTGACGGTTGAGGACATGGTGTGAGATCGGCGTGTCGGACATCGGCGTGGCTATCGTGGGAATGGAGGGATACGGGGCGATACGCGTCGGAACCAGCATACCGCGAGCCAGCGCGGGAAGACCGTCGCGCGGCATGTCAAGGCTTGATCGAAGCGATCTGCGTGGGCATCGGCGTCTCGTACCTTTTGTGCAATCCGGGGAGGCTGCGCGATACTGTCAAGTTCAACCCAACGGAATTCCGGAGACATGGCGCATTTCGACGTATTCAATGGCGACGCAGACGGTATCTGCGCGCTGCATCAACTGCGGCTCGCAAGGCCGCGCGAGGCGACGCTCATCACCGGCGCGAAGCGCGACATCGCGCTCGTCGAGCGCGTGCCCGCCCAGCCGGGCGATTCGCTCACGGTTCTCGACATTTCGTTCGACGTGAATCGCAAGGCGCTCACCGCGCTGCTCGCGAAGGACGTCGCGGTCGAATATTTCGACCATCACCACGCGGGCGACCTGCCTGTGAACAGGAATCTCGTCGCGCACATCGACACGACGGCGCAGGTCTGCACGAGCGTGCTCGTCGACCGCCATCTCGCCGGCCGCTACCGGCCGTGGGCGATCGCGGCGGCCTGGGGCGACAACCTGCCCGACACTGCGCAGGCGCTTGCCCAGCAGGCCGGGCTCGATGCCGCGCAGGCCGGGCAGCTGCGCGAGCTTGGCGAGTCGATCAACTACAACGCTTACGGCGACTGCGTCGAAGATCTCATGATCGCGCCGCTCGATCTGTACGCGGCGATGAAGCCCTATGCCGACCCGTTCGATTTCATCGCCTCGGAGCCCATCGTCGGACAGCTCGCCCGTTGCCGTCACGGCGATCTCGAACTGGCCCAGGCGATCGCACCGCTCGTCGCGCTCCAGTACGGCAGCGTTTGCGTGTTGCCCGACGAGCCGTGGGCGCGCCGCGTGCGCGGCGTGTTCGCCAACGTGCTCGCCAACGAGGAACCCTCGCGCGCGCACGCGGTGCTGAGCGTGAACGCGGACGGCAACTACGCGGTGAGCGTGCGCGCGCCGCTCACGGAACCGCGCGGCGCGGATGAACTCTGCCGCGCGTTCCCCGGCGGAAACGGCCGGGTGGGCGCGGCGGGCATCGATTGTCTCGAATCGAACCGGCTCGACGCGTTCGTCACCGCGTTCGCGCGCGTGTTTGGGCGTACGAAGCCGGCTGCGACCTGAGCGGCGCAAGGCGCAACTACGCCGTGTCGCCCGAACCCTGCGCGCCGCGCGCCGCCGGCCAGCGCCAGTTACGGATTTCGGGCATGTCGTCGCCGTACTCGTCCACGTAGCGGCGGTGCGCGGCCAGCTTGTCGTGCAGCGTCTGACGCAGGTGCGCCGCGCGCTGCGCGAGTCCGTCCACACGGTCGATCACGGCTTCGCACAGGTGAAAGCGGTCGAGCCGGTTGAGCACCGTCATGTCGAACGGCGTGGTCGTCGTGCCTTCCTCGATGAAGCCGTGCACGTGAATGTTCGCGTGATTGGCGCGCCGGTAGGTGAGCTTGTGGATCAGCGTCGGATAGCTGTGGTGCGCGAAGATCACCGGCTTGTCGGTCGTGAAGAGCGCGTTGAAATCGGCGTCGGGCAGACCGTGCGGGTGACGGTCGGCGGGTTGGAGCGTCATCAGGTCCACCACGTTCACCACGCGGATCTTCAGGTCGGGCAGGCAGGTGCGCAGCAGATCCACGGCGGCCAGCGTCTCCATGGTCGGGACGTCGCCAGCGCAGGCCATCACCACGTCGGGCTCGCCGTCGTCGTCGTTGCTCGCCCATTGCCAGATGCCGATACCGTCCGCGCAGTGGCGAATGGCGGCGTCCATGTCGAGCCATTGCGCCTGCGGCTGCTTGCCCGCCACGATGATGTTGATGCGGTTCCAGGTGCGCAGCACATGGTCCGTCACGGCGAGCAGCGTGTTGGCGTCGGGCGGCAGATACACGCGCACCGTGTCCGACTTCTTGTTCACCGCATAGTCGATGAAGCCCGGGTCCTGATGGCTGAAGCCGTTATGGTCCTGGCGCCACACGTGCGAGGTGAGCAGATAGTTGAGCGAGGGCAGTGGGCGCCGCCACGGAATCTCGCGGATCACCTGCAGCCACTTCGCGTGCTGGTTGAACATCGAATCGATGATGTGGATGAACGCCTCGTAGCACGACATGAAACCGTGGCGGCCCGTGAGCAGATAGCCTTCCAGCCAGCCCTGACAGGTGTGCTCGGAGAGGATTTCCATCACGCGGCCGTTGGTGGCGAGCTGGACGTCGTCGGGCGTGACTTCCGCGAGCCACGTGCGCGACGTCACATCGAATACATCGCTCCAGCGGTTCGACGCGGTTTCGTCGGGGCCGAAGATGCGGAAGTTGCGGGTGGCGTCGTTCACGCGCATCACTTCGCGCAGGAACGCGCCCATCACGCGCGTGGCTTCGGCGTCCACCTGACCGGGTGCGGGCACCGCCACGGCGTGGTGCTCGAAGGGCGGCACGCGCAACTCGCGCACGCGGCCGCCGCCGTTCGAACGCGGGTTCGCGCTCATGCGCTTTTCGCCTTGCGGCGCGAGCGCGGCGATGTCGGGCACGAGGCGGCCTTGCGCGTCGAACAGTTCCTCGGGCTTGTAGCTGCGCATCCAGCCTTCGAGCAGCGCGAGGTGCCCCGGCTTCGAGATGTTGGCGAGCGGCACCTGGTGCGAGCGCCACGAGCCTTCGGTCTTCTGGCCATCCACGGTTTTCGGGCCCGTCCAGCCCTTGGGCGTGCGCATGACGATCATCGGCCAGCGCGGGCGCACATAGCCGGGCGGCAGGTTGCCGTGTTCGTCCGCGAGTTCGCGCGCAGTCTTCTGGATGCGCGCGATGTCGTCGAACGCGGTGTCGAGCGCGGCGGCCATCAGGCGATGCGCGACGTCCGGCTCCTCGGCCTCCACGAAAATCGGCTCGTGGCCGTAGCCCTTCATCAGCGAGGCGAGTTCGTCGTCGCCGATACGCGCGAGCACGGTCGGCCCCGCGATCTTGTAGCCGTTCAGATGGAGGATGGGTAGCACCGCGCCGTCGGTGGCGGGATTGAGGAACTTGTTCGAGTGCCAGGCAGTGGCGAGCGGGCCCGTCTCGGCTTCGCCGTCGCCCACCACGCAGGCGACGATCAGATCCGGGTTGTCGAACACCGCGCCGTAGGCGTGCGAGAGCGCGTAGCCGAGTTCGCCGCCTTCGTGGATCGACCCCGGCGTTTGCGGTGCGACGTGGCTCGGGATGCCGCCCGGAAAACTGAACTGCTTGAAGAGCGCGGCCATGCCTTCGACGTCGAGCGGCACGTTCGGCCAGGTTTCGCTGTAGGTGCCTTCGAGCCAGGTGTTCGCGACGACAGCGGGGCCGCCGTGGCCCGGCCCCGCGAGAAACAGCACGTCGAGATCGCGCGCGTTGATGATACGGTTCAGGTGCGTGTACAGAAAGTTCAGGCCCGGCGTGGTGCCCCAGTGGCCGAGCAGGCGCGGCTTCACGTGCGCGAGCTGCAGCGGCTCGCGCAACAGCGGATTGGCGAGCAGATAAATCTGGCCAACCGAGAGATAGTTGGCCGCGCGCCACCAGGCGTCCATGCGGCGCAGCAGGTCGTCGGAGAGCGGCGGGTAGGCAGGGGTGTCGGTGGCGTTCATGCGGAGCTCCGGTTGCGCGGCGGCGGAAGGCGGACCGAGGCGGACTGCGTGCGCGACGCGGCGGTGCGCGTGGCGCGAGCGTGCGGCCCTCACGGCGGACGGACTCCGCGCGCGAGGCCGGGCGGCGGCCCTCGTGTCCTGTGGGATTCGTCTTATGGTGCCACGATCGCGCGGCACGCCACGCGTGGATGTCCTGTGGCGGCGTGTCGCATCGCGGTAGCTGCGCCGCAGCGCGCAATGCACGACAGCCCGCGGTCCGATTGCATAACATGCTTTTATGGTGATCGATGCGGCGGGTCCGCCGCGTTCCGGCGAGGAGGAAAGCGATGCGGGCAATGCTGTTCGACGGCGAGAATCCGCGGCTGCGCGAAGCCGATCTACCCGATCCGGTGCCGAGCGCGGGCGAACTGCTGATCGACGTGCGCGCGTGCGGCGTGTGCCGCACCGACCTGCACGTCGTGGACGGCGATCTCGCTCAGCCGAAAAAGCCGCTCATTCCCGGCCACGAGATCGTCGGCACGGTGGCGGCGCTCGGGGCCGGCGTGACGGGTTTCGCGCCCGGCGACCGCGTGGGCGTGCCGTGGCTCGGGCACACCTGTGGCCATTGCCGTTTCTGCGCCGACGGGCGCGAGAATCTCTGCGACGCGCCCGGCTTCACGGGCTACACGATCGACGGCGGCTATGCCACGCGCACCGTCGCCGACGCCCGCTTCTGCTTCCATCTGCCGCGCCAGTACAGCGACGTCGAGGCCGCGCCGCTCCTCTGCGCGGGACTCATCGGCTATCGCTCGCTCGCGATGGCGGGCGATGCACGGCGCATCGGCATCTACGGCTTCGGCGCGGCGGCGCATATCGTCGCGCAGGTCGCCCGCCACCAGGGGCGCACGGTATACGCGTTCACGCGTCCGGGCGATGCGGCGGCGCAGCAGTTCGCGCGGCGCCTCGGTGCGACGTGGGCGGGCGGCAGCGACGAGCGCGCGCCCGAGGAACTCGACGCGGCACTGCTGTTCGCGCCGGTCGGCGCGCTCGTGCCCGCCGCGCTACGGGCGCTGACGAAGGGCGGCACGGTCGTGTGCGGCGGCATCCATATGAGCGACATTCCCTCGTTTCCTTACGCATGGCTGTGGGAAGAGCGGCGCATCGTCTCGGTGGCGAATCTCACGCGCGAGGACGGCACGACCTTCATGGCGATCGCCGCGCGGCGCAAGCTCGAAATCGAGACCACGCCGTACCCGCTCACGCGCGCGAACGAGGCGCTGGCCGATTTGCGCGAGGGACGGCTCACGGGCGCGGCGGTGTTGACGATGCGCTGAGCCGGTCGGGTGGATCACGCTGCCGACGCAGCAGAGACAACGGGTCGCACTGGCCGGGGCGCGCATCCGTACCCAAATGCGCTACAACGAACTTTATCTAGATAGCGCGCGCCGGGAGCCGGTGCGCAACATGGGCAAGGCCCGGGAGGTCCACGATGTACAAGCAGATTCTGGTAGCGGTCGATGGCAGCCGCAGCGGCCGGCGCGCGCTCGATGAGGCCGTGAAGATCGCGAAAGCGACGGGCGGCGCCGTTCAGGCGCTGTGTGTCGTGCGGCATCCGGCGCGGCTCGTGGACGTGAGTTCGGGCTTCGCCGAAGAACAGGCGCGCCATTCGGCGGAAAACGACGCGGCAACGGCGGCGCTCGAAGAAGCAAAACAGGTGTTCGCCCAGGCTCAGGTGCCGGGCACCACGCGCGCAGCCGATTCGAGCGGCGAGGAGATCGCCGCCGTGATCTCGCGCATCGCCGCCGAGGACGGCGCGGACCTCGTCGTGATGGGCACGCGCGGCTTGTCAGGCATGAAGCGCATCTTGCTCGGCAGCGTGGCCGAATCGTTCCTGCGCATGGCGGACCGGCCGGTGATGCTGGTGCGCGCCGAAGAGGCGCCGGCCGCCTGACCGGGGCACCCGGGTCCACCGGCCGGTTCGCGTCGAGGGCGCGATCGGCCGGGCAGCGTTCCCGCCCTTACAGTCCGTCGCGAAATACCCGCAATGACAAGCCTGGTTTTGACTCGCTGCGCATCAGCTATCTCGAAATGTGACATCGATCAAGCGACAAATCGCCCATTCGGCGCGCGGGCGCCCGTCTTACTGCCTATGATGTTGGCTTGAGCCGGCTGTCTTGCGAACACACGGCACTCCGAAGCATCCCGTTCCCCATCGTCGCGCGTGAAGCGCTTTTATTTCGCTCGCCGCAGCCCGCGTCCCGTCGCGGTCCACCGCGGTCCCTTTGGCAGCAAACGCATCCGGCCGCGCCGGGCGAAAGCTACATAAGGAGGAGATTGACCATGGCAACCGCTTCCCATCCCTCATTCGACGCCGCCTCGCTCGGCAACGCGATGGGCGCCTCGTTCGACACTTACCGTACCAACACGTCGGCCGCGCTGCGCTTGCTCGCCGGGCAGCAGCAGTGGCGCGAGCAGATGTTGAAGCTGGAGCAGCGCCGCATCGCGCGCGACCGCGAGGCGGTCGAAGGCCTGCTCGAATCGTTGCGCACCGCGCGCGACTGGACCGATTTCGCGGTAGCCACGCAATCGGTATGGCGCAACTATCTCGGCGCCAGCACCACGCTCTGGCAAGAGGGCGTCGCGGCGGCGATGCAGGGCGCGAGCACGTGGTCCGACAGTGCACGCGACTTCACGCAGCAGTGGCAGGAGGCCTGCGCGGGCGCGCAAGCCAGCGCTTCCAAGGTGCCGGGCGCGTTGCCGATGCGCGAGTGGATGAACGCCTTCGAGCGCGCGATGAGCAGCGCCCCCAATGGCGCCGCGCATCCGGGCAAGGCGGCGGGCGCAGGCCGTGCGCAGGGCGCGAGCGCGGGAGGAGGCCAGCATGGCCACTAAGCGCGTTGCTTTCGTCACGGGCGGCATGGGCGGACTCGGCGAGGCGATCAGCCGGCGCCTGCACGACGCGGGCATGACCGTCGCCGTCTCGTGCTCGGCGGCGAACACGCGCGCCGATGCCTGGCTTGCCGCCGAACGCGCGGCGGGCCGCGACTTCGGCTGCCACCAGATGAACGTCGCCGACTGCGATGCCTGCGAGCGCGCGGCGCAGCAGGCACTCGACGATCTCGGCCAGGTGGACGTGCTCATCAACAACGCGGGCATTACGTGCGACCGCAGCTTCGTGAAGATGTCGAAAGCCGATTGGGATTCGGTAATGCGCACCGATCTCGACGCGCTCTTCAACGTGACGAAGCCGTTCCTGCCCGGCATGATCGCGCGCGGCTTCGGGCGCATCATCAATATCGGCTCGGTCAACGGCTCGCGCGGCGCTTTCGGCCAGACCAACTATTCGGCGGCGAAGGCAGGCGTGCATGGCTTCACGAAGGCGCTCGCACTGGAAGTGGCGAAGAAGGGCGTGACGGTGAACACCGTGTCGCCGGGCTATCTCGCCACGCAAATGGTGGAAGCCGTGCCGCAAGACGTGCTGGACGCGCGCATCCTCCCGCAGATTCCGGTAGGCCGTCTCGGCCAGCCGAACGAGGTTGCGGCACTGGTGGCGTTCCTCTGTTCGGACGACGCGGCGTTCATCACCGGCGCCGATATCGCGATCAACGGCGGCATGCATATGCAATGACGCGCCGCGCTGCGATGCAAATATTTCGCGTGCGGCGAAAAAAAGGGGCTTGCAAACACGCGAGGTGCCTTCATGTTGGAACGGTAAGCGGCAGCGACCGCGCCGCGCGAGCGGCGCGCTTCGTTGCCGGCGATTCTCCGTCGTTGGCCGCAGAGAAGTCGTGCATCTGCGCCATCTGACAGTGAATTTAGGAATCCGATGCAACGTCGTCGTTGCGTCGACACGAAAATCGTTCAGCCCATGGAGGCATCAATGAGCACTATCTCGCGTTACGATCCGTTTTCGATGGAAGGTGTGCCCGATCTGTTTCACGGGCTGTTCCGGCCGTTGCGTGCCACGAGCGGCGTGGAAGGGCAGGTGGCGAGTATCCGCATCGACGTGACGGAAGACGAGGCCGGTTTCACGGTGAAGGCCGAAATGCCCGGCGTCGACCGGAAAGATATCGACGTGAAAATCGATGGCAATCTCGTGTCGATTGCCGCGAAAGTCGAGCGCGGCAGCGAGCTGAAGGAAGGTGAGCGCGTGGTGCGTCGCGAGCGTTATGCGGGCAGCGTGAGCCGCGCGTTCACGCTCGCCGCGGAAATCGACGATGCAAAGGCGAGCGCGCAATACAAGGATGGCGTGCTGACGCTGACGCTACCGAAGCGGGCCGCAGGCGCCAGTAAGCGCCTCGAAATCAACTAAGGCTCAAGAGGCGTTGAGCGGGCGGCGCGCAGGCTGCATATCGTGCAGCTGCGCGCCGCTTTCTTGCTTCAGACACCGGCGCGTAACACAGCGAAACACGACTGTAGCGAAACTGTACGATTGACTCGCTATGCTGGGATGACTCAAGCCCACGGCCCTTCGGTCGATTGCTTTTCGGGCAGGTGGCTGGAATCGGTGCTTACGCTTCGATTCAGGCCAACAACTGGAGAGACCTGATGCTCAGTCACCACGAACTAGCGACCTTGCTGCTGATCCGTGATGCGGACGCGCCGATGCAGATGCTCGATTCCGATTTCCTGGCGCTGCAGCGCTATCGTCTCGTCGAAATGGACGAGGCTGCCGGCGACCCCACGCTGCGCCTCACCACCCGAGGTCGCGAACTGCTGCGGCGCCTCACACACGACGAGGGTGGCGAGCCGACTATGTGAGCGGCCGCCGTGCCCGGTCCTGCGCAGCAAGGCGTGTCAAGAGCGTTTCATCGAGCGCTACGCCCGTTACATCCGTGTAATACGCTGCGGAACACTCTGCGATACAGTGCTGGCTTTTGATTCCCACCCACGCTGTTTTCAGACGCAAGAGCCGAGTCATGAACGCCGTTACCAAGCCCGCTGTCCGCCTGTTCGCCCTGATTGCGTGCGCCGCGCTGTTCGCGCCGCTCGCCGCCGTCGCCCAACCGTACCACCACGAAGTGTGCCACGTCGAGCACGTTCACCATCACGCTGAGCGCGTCTGCCATCACGTGCGCTGATATTGCGCCGAGCGCGAAGCTGACTGCAGGAAAACGCCGCACTTTTTGTGCGGCGTTTCTTTTTTATTCATGTAATTAGGATGGCGAAATAAATATCGGAAGTTTGTTCTGCGTCATCCCGTAATTAATTGAAAGAGTGGGTTCACACAAAAAATGTCACGGCGCGGTATGCTCCGCGTTCCGTTGCATACGTTTTCCTTGCAGCGAGTCACGTCATCCCAACCGCAAGGCCAACGCACGCAATGAAGAACATCACGTCGCTAGCCGCAGCCGGTGTTGTCGGCAGCGCGCTCGCCATGGCTTCGGGGTCGGTTTGTGCGCAGGAATTCACGCTCTACACAGGGCCGCTCAAAAGCGGCGCCGATCACACCTATTCGTGGCAAATGGATTACACGGAGGGTTTCGGCCAGTATTTTGCCGGCAGCATTGCGTGGTTGAACGAAGGCCATATTCCGAACCATCACCGCGACGGCCAGGCGATCCAGGCGTGGGCGCGTTTGCCGCTCGCGCAGCGCCGCTTCGTGTTCGCGCTGGGTGTCGGGCCGTATCGCTATTTCGATACCGAGGCCGCGTCGCAGGGCCAGGGCTGGTCCGATACGCACGGCTGGGGCGTGCTCTACAGTGCGCGCGCCACGTGGTACTCCACGCATCGCTGGACGGCGAACCTGCAGCTCAACCGCGTGCAGGTGTCGCGCGGCCCATCGACGACATCGCTCATGCTAGGCGTGGGCTATCAGCTCGACGCGCCTGACACGCCCGGCCCGCGCGATTTCGCGTTGCCGCGCACGCAGAAGGTGACGAACAACGAGATCACGCTGATGGCGGGCGAGACGATCCTCAACAGCCTCGAATCGCAGACATCGGCGGCCGAGGCAATCGAGTACCGGCGCGGCATCAATTCCTTTCTCGACGCGACGGTGGGGTATCTGCACGAGGGCAATGGCATCTCGGCGCGACGCGATGGCGCGACCGCGCAGCTGTGGCTCACGCGCGCGTTCTTCGACGAGCGTCTCACGCTCGGGTTCGGCGCGGGCCTCTACGCGGCGATCCATCACGGTGAGCATCCCGACGAGCGTGATACCGGCGACGGGATTCTCTCGGGACTCGTCTCCATCTCGGCGTCCTATCGCTTCACGCAGCACTGGGCTGCGCGCGTCACGTGGAACCGCGTGGTCACGCGCTATAGCCGCGATACGGACGTGATCCTGGGTGGTATCGGCTACCGGTTCTGAGCGATGGTGATGTGGCCGGCGCGGGCATGCCGTGGTTTGGCATGGACTTGCTCGCGCGCGTCGCGACGTTAGCTACCCTGAGGCGGACGGCCACCACCACCGCCACCACCAGGCCCGCCGCCACCACCGCCACCACCACCGCCGCCACCACCAGGCCCGCCACCACCAGGCCCGCCCCCACTGCCCTGTGGTCGATTACTCCCGCCGCCGGACGGCCGCCCGCCGCCTTGCCCCTGCGGCCGGCCGCCGCCTTGCCCAGGCGGACGAGCATTGCCTTGTCCCGGCGGCCGCGCGTTCGCTTGACCGGGTGGCCGCGCGTTGTTGTTGCCGGGGCCTGCGCCGGGTGGCCGGTTTCCCTGGCCGGCATTGTTGTTGGGCGGACGATTCCCGCCGCCCTGGTTAGGCGGCCGTGCGCCGCCGGGCGGACGACCGACGGGCGGACGCGGCCGCACGGGCGGCGGCGGCACGGGCCGCGGCCCTGGATGGCGCGACCAGCGCGATTGATTGGAGTACCAGGGCCGGTCGCGGTAGTGCATGCCCCAGTACGCGCCGAGCGAGAACGTCACGATGGGCAGACCGATGCGCGGGCCATAGTTCATCACCGGCACGCGCTGTCCTTGCCACGGATAGCTGATGAAGGTGCCGTAGACCCAGCCGCGCAGGCCCGGAAAACCGATGTCGCACCAGCTGAAGCCGGCGACGCAGCCCCATACCGTTACCGCCACGCCACCCGGAATCTGGGCGACGATAGGAAAGTCGGCCGCAGGTCCTGCGTAGATGTTGACGGTCTGATTCGTGAATGCCTGCGACTGGGCGTGCGCGGGCGGCGAAGCCACGAACAGGCCGGCTAGCGCGGCGAGCACGACACCGAGAAACTGCTTGCGCATTGCTGCCTCCAGCTGGGTGGAATCACCCGGACATTTATTGAGATAGCAACCATAACGGTAGCAGATAAGACTTTTAGGGCGCGCCCAAGCATGTAACGGCTTATTTCGTGGGGGCGCACAATCACCGGTCAGGCGCGCGTTCGGCGCACATTCGGCGCACATTCGGAAATTCGCCGGCGTGGCGCACGCATTGTGCCGCGCTGTGCAAAAATCGCGGCCTCGGTTCGCAAAGAAGAAAACAGGCGACCGGTTCCGTATCAGCAGACGAGGAGCAGACCACCGTGATTCAGCGTATTTCCCAATTCTTTACCGGCGTAGTGCATCGGATCCTGCCGGATCCGCTCATCTTCGCCATCCTCCTCACCGTCGTGACCTTCGTGCTGGCGTTCGCGCTCACGCCGCAGCCGCCCGAAGCGCTCGTCTTGATGTGGGGTTCGGGCTTCTGGAACCTGCTCGCGTTCGCGATGCAGATGGTCCTGATTCTCGTGACCGGCCACGCGCTCGCCAGCTCCGGCCCGGTCAAGCGCATGCTGGTGGCGCTGGCGAGTTGCGCGCGCACGCCGGCCCAGGGCGTGATGCTGGTTGCATTCGTGGGTGCGATCGCTTGCGCGATCAACTGGGGCTTCGGCCTCGTGCTCGGCGCGATGTTCTCGCGCGAAGTGGCGCGGCGCGTGCGCGGCGCGGACTACCGGTTGCTCGTCGCCGCCGCGTACATGGGCTTTCTCACGTGGCACGGCGGCCTTTCCGGCTCGGTGCCGCTCGTCGCGGCTACGAAGGGCAACCCCATGGAAAAGGCCGTCGGCCTGATCCCTGTCTCGCAGACCATCTTCACGGGCTATAACGCGTTCATCACGATCGGCCTGATCGTGCTGCTGCCGATTCTCGTGCGTCTCATGATGCCGAAGCCCGAAGATGTCGTCTCGGTCGACCCCGCGCTGCTCGAAGATCCGCCGAGCGTCGAGCGCAAGCTCGGCCCCGACGCGACCTTCGCCGAGCGCATCGAGGAAAGCCGGGGGCTTTCGCTGCTGGTGGCGGCGCTGTGCTTCGTGTTTCTCGGCTTCCGCTTTCACACGAAGGGCTTCGCGCTCGACATCGATACCGTGAACCTCGTGTTCCTCGCGGCGGGCCTCGTGCTGCACAAGACGCCGATGGCCTACGCACGCGCCGTGGCCGGTGCCGCGAAGGGCGCCTCGGGCATCATGATCCAGTTCCCGTTCTACGCCGGCATTCAGGCGCTCATGGACCACTCGGGTCTCGCGGGCGTCATTACGAAGTGGTTCGTCGATATCGCGAACGTGCACACGTTTCCGCTGCTCGTATTTCTCAGCTCGGCGGTGATCAACTTCGCGGTGCCTTCGGGCGGTGGCCACTGGGTCGTGCAGGGGCCGTTCGTGATGCCGGCGGCGCAGGCGCTGGGCGCGGACCTCGGCAAGTCGGCGATGGCGATCGCTTACGGCGAGGCGTGGACCAACATGGCCCAGCCGTTCTGGGCGCTGCCCGCGCTCGCGATCGCAGGCCTCGGCGTGCGCGACATCATGGGTTACTGCGTGACTACGCTGCTGTTCTCGGGCGTGGTATTCGTCGCGGGGATGTATCTCTTCTGAGCGTCGAGCGTGAAACGGACGGCGCCTGCGCGCCGTCCGCTCATTTGTGCTTCACGTACTTCGCCAGATACTCGCGCAGCACGATCGCGTGATTGCGCTGGGTGTCATGGGAGCCATAGAGCAGGGTGATGTGCCCGTTCGCGGCCGCTTCGGCGAGCGGACGCCAGGCGTCGGGATTGGCGTTCAGCTCGGCCAGATAGCGCTTTTTGAATTCGGTCCACTGCTCCGGGTCCTTGTGGAACCATTGGCGCAATTCGGTGCTCGGCGCCACCTCCTTCAGCCATTCCACGTTCGCGAGTTTTTCCTTGCTCAGGCCGCGCGGCCACAGCCGGTCCACCAGATAGCAGTGGTGTCCGTCCCCGGGCAGCGGTTCGTAGACACGCTGGATATCGATTGCCGGTTTCGTCGTCATCGTCGGCTCCTTTTTAGTGGTGTGCGCGTGGCGGCCCGCGGGTGCCAGCAGTGCTTTTACGCGCTCCTGCAGTGCGGGCAGGACGTCGAGTTCGAACCACGGGTGGCGCTTGAACCATGCCTGATTGCGTGGCGACGGATGCGGCAGCGGCACGAAATTGGGTGCGTAGTCGCGCCAGGCCGCGACCGTCTCGGTGAGCGAGCCGCGGCGCTCGCTGCCCAGAAAATAGCGCTGGGCATACTGGCCGACGAGCAGGGTCAGGCGCACGCCACGCAACTGCTTGACGAGCCGCGCGTGCCACAGTGGGGCGCATTCCGGGCGCGGCGGGTTGTCTCCGCCGCCGCCGCGGCCGGGGTAGCAAAAGCCCATCGGCACGAGCGCGACCTGAGCGGCGTCGTAGAACGTTTCGCTGTCGATGCCGAGCCACGCGCGCAGCCGTTTGCCGCTCGCGTCGTCCCACGGCACGCCCGAGGCATGGACCTTGGCGCCCGGCGCCTGGCCGACGATCAGCAGGCTTGCCGTATCGCTCGCCTGCAGCACAGGGCGCGGCCCCAGCGGCAGCGCGTCGGCGCAGGCATGGCAGGCGCGGATTTCGGCGAGCAGTTCGGGAAGCGGGCTCGAGAGCGAAAGCGGCCCCCGCAGCGGATGGACATTCGACACAGCAAGGCGGGAAAGCGTGACGGGAGATCCAGTCTACCAAACGCCCTGGTGCGCCGCTGCGACCCGCCCGCGGCGTGCCGGCCGCAGCGCGATGCCAGCGCGCGTGAACCAGATTGCGCGCTGCGTCATTCTCGTGCGGCCGTTTACGCTTTTCCTGTAATCTCGCCCGTGGTCTGTCTGCAACGGAGCCGCAATGCCTGCCGAAGCCGAGACGTCAACCCGCACGACCCGCACCGAGCCCTTGCTCGTCGATCTCGCGCTGCAAGGCGGCGGCTCCCATGGCGCATACACATGGGGCGTGCTGGACCGCCTGCTCGAAGAGCCGTGGCTGCAGATCGAAGGCATTTCGGGCACCTCGGCGGGCGCGATGAACGCCGCCGTACTCGCGAGCGGCCATGCGCTGGGTGGCGCAGCCGGCGCGCGCGAGGCGCTCGAACGCTTCTGGCGCCGCGTGGCCGACGCCGCGCGCTTCAGCCCGTTCCGGCGCGGCCCCGTCGACATCCTGCTCGGGCGCTGGACGCTCGATCATTCGCCCGTGTTCGTCGCGCTCGACATGATGGCGCGCGTCGTCTCCCCGTATGACCTGAATCCGGGGCGGGTGAACCCGTTGCGCACGATCCTTGCCGACACGATCGACTTCGACGCGTTGCGCCGCTCGCGCATCAAACTCTTCGTCACGGCGACGCGGGTTTCGAACGGCCAGGCGCGCGTGTTCCGCAACGCCGACCTCACACCCGACGCGCTGCTCGCGTCGGCCTGCCTGCCCACGCTGTTCCAGGCCGTCGAGATAGACGGCGAACCCTACTGGGACGGCGGTTACGCGGGCAATCCCACGATTACGCCGCTGATTCGCGAGACCGATTCGGACGACACGATCCTCGTGCAGGTGAACCCCGTGGAACGCGCGGGCACGCCGCGCTCGGCGCGCGACATCATCAACCGCGTGAACGAGATCGCATTCAACTCGCCGCTAATCAAGGAGCTGCGCATGATGGCGCTGCTGCACAAGGTCGCCGACGCAGGCAGCGAGGAGGGCCGCCGCTGGGCGCATATGCGCCTGCATCGCGTGCATAGCGCGAAGCTCGTCACGCTGGGCTCGTCGTCGAAGCTCAACGCCGAGTGGTCGTTCATCACGATGCTGCGCGACGAAGGCCGCCGCACCGCCGATGAATTTCTCGCGCAGCATGGCGCGCAGATCGGCGAGACGTCCACGTTCAATTTCGAAGCGCTGCTCGAAGGGGTGCTGCAATGAGCGCGGGCACGCTCGTTATCGGCCTCGGGGGCATGCTCGCGAGTCTCGCGCTGCTGATCTGGCTCGCGTATCGCGGCTGGAGCGTGCTGCTGCTCGCGCCGCTGTGCGCCATGCTGGCCGCGCTCATTTCCGGCGAGCCGGTGCTCGCGCATTGGACGCAAACATTCATGTCGAGCACGGGCCGATTTCTCGCCCAGTTCTTCCCGCTCTTCCTGCTCGGCTCGCTGTTCGGCAAGCTGATGGAAGACAGCGGTTCGGTGGATGCCGTGGCGCGCCTCATGATCGACAAGCTCGGCACGCGCCACGCACTCGTGGCCGTGGTGCTGGGCGGCGCGCTCGTCACCTATGGCGGCGTGAGCCTGTTCGTCGCGTTCTTCGTGCTCGCCCCCATGGCGCAGGCGCTGTTTCGCTCCGCCGATATCCCGCGCCGCCTGATGCCCGCTGCGATCATGCTCGGCACGGCGACCTTCACGATGTCGGCGCTGCCCGGCACGCCCGCGCTGCAAAACGCCATTCCGATGCCGTTCTTCGGCACGACGCCGTTCGCGGCGCCGGGCCTTGGCGTGATCGCGAGCTTCGTGATGGCGGGCTTCGGCCTCTGGTGGCTCGGGCGCGCGGCGGCGGCGGCGCGGCGCAACGGCGAGGGCTTCGTCGAGCCCGACAACGGCGGCGCCGATGACGAAGAGCGTGGCAAGTCCTCGCTCGTGCGCGAGCGCGCGACCCTCGCACAAGCCTTCGATCCCGCCGAGATCGGCGGCGCTGCTGTGCCGGACCATGCCGGGCCGCCGTCGCCCTTCGCCGCGCTCGCGCCGCTCGTGGTCGTCGTGGGGATGAACTTCGTGATGAACGTCGTGGTGTTTCCGCGCATCGACGCCTCGTATCTCGCCGAACCGCGCTGGGGTGCGACCACGCTTTCGGCGGTGGCGGGCGTGTGGGGGGTCTCGGTTGCGCTCGCGCTCGGCATCATCGTGCTGGTGGCACTCAATCGCGGGCGGCTCGGCGCGCTGCGCGAAAGCGTCGATGCGGGTGCCAACGCGTCGGTGTTGCCCGTGCTGAGTGTGGGCAGCCTCGTGGGCTACGGCGCCGTGATCGCCGCATTGCCCGCGTTCGGGGCCGTGCGCGACTGGGTGCTCGGCATCGGCGGCGGCCCGCTCGTCTCGCTCGCCGTGGCCACCAACCTGCTAGCCGGGCTCACGGGCTCGGCCTCGGGCGGGTTGACCATTGCGCTCGACGCGCTCGGCGGCACCTACATGCAGCTCGCCGCCCAGCATGGCATCGATCCCGCGTTGCTGCACCGCGTGGCCGTGATGTCGTCGGGCACGCTCGACAGTCTGCCGCACAACGGCGCCGTCGTCACGCTGCTGGCCGTGTGCGGCTCGACGCATCGCGAAAGCTACCGCGACCTCGTGGTGGTGAGCATCGTCGGCGCGCTCATCGCGCTCGGCGTGGTGATCGTGCTTGGTTCGCTGTTCGGCAGTTTCTGAACATCGTTCCTGCGCGAGACACGCCGCGGCGCAGCGATCCGCCAACGCGCGTAGACTCTCGCGAAGCGGCGGCCCTTCGCAAGGAGGCTTCATGAAATTGCTTGCTGTCCACCCGAGCGGACTGATGTACACGCGCGTGTTCCTGCGGCTCGAGCCGCTGGGTCTCGAATCCGTGGCCGGCACGGCGCGCGATGCGGGTCATGACGTGCGCCTGCTCGATCTGCAGGTCGAGACACACCGCGACCTCATGCGCATGGTGCGTGACTGGCAGCCCGAGGCGCTCTGCTTCTCGGGCAACTATCTGGCCAACATTCCCGAGATCATCGACCTGTCGAAGGCCGTGAAGGCCGCGCTGCCCTCGTGTTTCGTCTTCGTCGGGGGCCACAGCGTGTCGTTCACCGCGCACGATCTGCTGCGCCATGCCGAAGGCGCGATCGATTGCGTGCTGCGCGGCGAGGGCGAAGCTTCGGTCAACGAACTGCTCGAAGCGGTGTCGCGCGGCACCGACCTGCTCGCGGTGCCCGGCGTCCTCACGAGCCACGGATCGGGGCCGCCGCCGGGCTTCGTCGAGAATCTCGATCCGGTGCGGCCCGCGCGCGACCTGCTGCGCCATCGCCGCAAGTATTTCATCGGCACGCTCGATCCTTGCGCCTCCATCGAGTTCGCGCGTGGCTGCCCGTGGGACTGCACGTTCTGCAGCGCATGGACGTTCTACGGACGCAGCTACCGCACGCGCAGCCCCGAAGTCGTCGTGGACGAACTGGCGTCGCTGCGCGAGCCGGGCGTGTTCATCGTCGACGATGTGGCGTTCGTGCACGCCGAACACGGCATGGCGATCGGCGAGGCGATCAAGCGGCGTGGCATCGACAAGCGCTACTACCTGGAAACGCGTGGCGACGTGCTTCTGCGCAACAAGGACGTGTTCCGCCTGTGGCAGTCCATTGGCCTGAAGTACATGTTCCTCGGTCTGGAGGCGATCGACGAGGAGGGACTCAAGGCGTTTCGCAAACGGATCAGCCTCGACCGGAATTTCGAGGCGCTCGAGTTTGCGCGTTCGTTGGGGATTACCGTCGCGATCAATCTGATCGCCGATCCGGACTGGGACCGCGAACGCTTCGAGACGATCCGCCAGTGGTGCCTGGAGATTCCCGAGATCGTCAATATCAGCGTGAATACGCCGTATCCGGGCACGGAGAACTGGCAGCGCGAGGCGCGGCGCCTCACGAGCCTCGACTATCGTCTTTATGACATCCAGCACGCCGTCGTGCCGACGAAGCTTCCGCTGCCCGAGTTCTACGCGGAACTCGTGCGCACGCAGCAGGTGCTCAATCGCAAGCACATGGGCTGGACCGCGCTGCGCGGCGCGGCGGGGCAGGCCACGCATCTGCTGTTGCATGGCCAGACCAATTTCGTGCGCATGCTGTGGCGCTTCAACTCGGTGTTCAATCCGCGCCTGCAGATGGCCGACCACGCGCGCGAGGTCCACTACGAGATGACGCCGCCTCCCGGCATGAGCGGGGCGACGCAGGTCGATATGAAGACCGTCTACATCCATGGTCCCTCCGGCCGCAAGGGCCGCAAGATCGACGACGCCACAGAGAAGTTCGTCGACGAGACGCGCATGGGTCTCGGCTGATTTTTAGGCCGGCGCCGTCTTGACGCATACCGGTTGCGCACGCGTCCTGCTGTCGGGATTGGACGCGCGCGCGTAGCGGGTTCACAATCCACCGGTTGCATCAAGACGAAAACGATATGGAATTCCGGCAACTACGCTACTTTCTCGCCGTCGCGGAGTATCTGCATTTCAGCGAGGCGGCAGCCTTTCTCGGCATGGCGCAGCCGCCGCTCAGCCAGCAGATCCTCAAGCTCGAAAAGGAAATCGGCACGCGGCTCTTCATTCGCCACTCGCGGCGCGTGGAGTTGACCGCGGCCGGGCGGCTCTTTCGCGAGCGCGCGCAACGCCTCATCGACGACGCGGATCTGGCGCTCGCCGAGGCGCAAAACGCGGGGCGTGGCGAGACCGGCAGGCTCGTGCTCGGCTTCGCGGGATCCACGGTGTTTCATCCGCTCGTTGCGACCGTGCTGCAGCGCTTTCGCAGCGCGTATCCCGGTGTCGTGATCGGGTGCGAGGAGAGCAACAGTTCGGTGCTGCTGGAACGCGTGAGCGAAGCGAAGGTGGATGCCGCCTTCGTGCGCCTGCCGCTCGATTGCCGCGGCCTCGCCACGCAGGCGCTCGTGGAAGAGGACGTCCTCGCCGTGCTGCCGCCGCGCCATCGCCTCGCGCGCCGCCGCCGCCTCGATCTCGGCGATCTCGCGGGCGACCCGCTGATCCTCTTCCCACGCCCGATCGGCCCCGATCTCTACGACTCGATCATCAGCGCGTGTCACGCGGCGGGCCTCAATCCCGTGATCAGCATGGAATCGCCGCAGATTTCCTCGACCGTCAACATGGCGGCGGCGGGATTCGGCGTCACGCTCATTCCTTCTTCGATGCGCCAGATCCAGGCCAAGGGCGTGACCTACCACGACCTCAAGGGCGGTACGCTGCACACGACCATCGCGCTCGTGCACCGTCCGCGCGAAAAGGCGCCCACGGTGCAGAACTTCGTGCGCGTCGTGCGCGATGCGGCGCGGCATGCGCCGCAGGGCTGATTCGGCGGGTTCAAGGGTCGATCCATATCTTTTTCGTCTTGATCGTGCGTGGTCGCGATATTGGACGTAATGGATCGCGGGTTCTATCCTTCCGCGATCATCGTTTTCCGCAGGAGCCGTTCGCATGTCCATCACGCACCCAAGCGCCGCTCGCGAGCCGCTTGTCGCGTCGTTGCGCGCCGTCGTCGGCCGCCAGCACGTGCTGACCGGCGCCGAAGCCACGCGGCGCTACCGCAAGGGTTTTCGCTTTGGCGATGGGAAGGTGGCGGCGGTCGTGCGGCCAGGCACGCTCGTCGAGCAGTGGCGGGTGCTGCAGGCTTGCGTCGCCGCGAACGCGATCGTCATCTCGCAGGCTTCGAACACGGGCCTCACGGGCGGCTCCACGCCCGACGGCAACGACTACGACCGCGAGGTCGTGATCGTGAGCATGACGCGCATGCGCAAGGTCTACGTGATCGACGGCGGCAAGCAGGTGGTCTGCCTGCCGGGCTCGACGCTCGACCAGCTGGAGCAGACGCTCAAGCCGCTCGGGCGCGAACCGCATTCGGTCATTGGCTCCTCATGTCTCGGTGCATCGGTCGTGGGCGGCGTGTGCAACAACTCGGGCGGCTCGCTCGTGCGGCGCGGCCCGGCCTATACGGAAATGTCCGCGTTTGCACAGGTCGATGCAGAGGGGCGTCTTACGCTCGTGAATCATCTCGGCATCCGGCTTGGCGAGACGCCGGAAGCGGTGCTCGGCCGCCTCGATCGCGGCGAGCTGCCCGAAGCCGATATCCTCCACGACGCGGGCGCGGCTTCCGACCACCGTTACGCGGATCACGTGCGCGACATCGAAGCGGACACGCCTGCGCGCTACAACGCCGACCCGCTTCGTCTGCACGAAGCGGCGGGCTCGGCGGGCAAGGTCATGGTGTTCGCGGTGCGGCTCGACACGTTTCCCATCGAGCGCGGTGCGAAGGTGTTCTACATCGGCACGAACGAAACAGCTGAGCTGACCGACCTGCGCCGCGACATGCTCGGCAAGTTCTCGAAGCTGCCGATCGCGGGCGAATACATCCATCGGGACGCCTTCGATATCGCCGAGCGCTACGGCAAGGACATGTTCCTCCTGATCCAGCATCTCGGTACGCGGCGCCTGCCCGCGCTGTTCGCCTTCAAGAGCCGCTGCGACGCGTTGTTCGAGCGGCTGCCGTTCTTTCCCGCGCATTTCACCGACCGCGTGGCGCAGGCCGTGAGCCAGTGGTTTCCGGGCCATCTGCCCGCGCGGCTCAAGGACTACCGGCAGCGCTACGAACATCATTTGATGCTCAAGGTATCGGCCGATATGGTGGACGAAACGCGTGCTTACCTGAACACGTTTTTCGGCGTGGCGAGCGGCGACTTTTTCGAATGTACCGACGAGGAGGGCAGCAAGGCGTTTCTCCATCGTTTCGCGGCGGCGGGCGCGGCGGTGCGCTATCGCGCGGTGCATGGCGACGAAGTGGAGGATATCGTCGCGCTCGATATTGCGCTGCGCCGCAACGATCGCGACTGGTTCGAGCGACTGCCCGAGGCCGTGGAAAAGCCCATCGCGATCAAGCTCTATTACGGGCATTTCTTTTGCCATGTGTTTCATCAGGACTACATCGTGCGCAAGGGCAATGACTGCCTCGCACTGGAACACGAGATGTGGAAGCTGCTCGACGCGCGCGGCGCCGAATATCCCGCTGAGCACAATGTCGGCCATCTCTACGATGCGAAGCCCGCGCTGAAGTCGTTCTACGAAACGCTCGATCCGTGCAACTGCTTCAATCCGGGGATCGGCCATACGTCGAAGTTCGCGCGCTATCGTGAGCCTCAGGCGCAGCGCGAGCCGCTGGCCCAGTAAACAAAAAGACGGCGGCGGTATCGAACCGTCGCCGTAAAGGGCACGTACCCTCGCGCAGCGCTGCGCGCTTCCCCCTGTTAGCTCTTCGTCGTCGTTGCCATCCAGCCGTTCTGCGTGCTGATCTGCGTGATTTCCTTCGCGATCGAGCGGGCCAGCTTGCGGGCATCCGACGAGAGCGTGTCGCGCTTCGCCTCCGAGGCGCCGTGCAGACCGCCGCCCACCACCGCCGCCGTCGCCACATGGCCGGCCGCCGCGCCCACGCCCGCCGTCTCCGCCATGCCAGGCATATGGCCGCTATCGGCCTTCGTCTGGAAGCTCAGGAGCGGTTGCGGTTCGCCGCCGTTAGCGGGCTGGAACAGCACCGCGATCGTCGCGCCCACTTCGCTCTTGCCCGCGCCCAGACCGATCAGCATGCGGCGGCGGCTGCTGCCCGCGTCCATCGTGTCGATGCGGCCTTCCACGATCAGCGCGTTGCGGCCGGCGGGCGCGGGACCGTCCATGCGCACGGCGGGCAGGCCCATCTTCTGAAGTTCGCTCACGAGTTGATCGGCGAGATGCTCGCGCGTTTGCAGCGCGGCCTGCTGTTGCTGCTGCGCCGACGACTCGCCGCTCGTCATCGTCTTGAGCTTGTGCAGCATGCCGGTGCTGTCGAGCTTCACCTGGTCGGCGGCGGCGTCGAACGTGTAGACGTAGACGACGTCGGCGTGCAGTTGCGGCAGCGGTCCGTTCGTCTGCACGACCGGCGCAGCCGATGCGCAGCCGCTCGCAAACAGCGCGCCGGCGAGGAAGGTGGCGCCCGTGATGCGCTTGGCCTTGTTGACGAGGAAGTTGATGATCGTTTGCATGTCGATGTCCTTTTGCCTGAAAGAGTGTCTCGTGCCGATACTCGCAAATCATTCAGGATGGCGAACTATCGACTATGGTGCTTCGGCGTCTGGGCTTCGGTTTGTTCTGCTCCGTTGCTCAGGCTCAGGCGCAAGTATGGGGGGAAGGGCGCGCGAAATCCACGCGCAAATTATGTCGAGTCATGTCATGCGTGCGCGGCCGGCGGCGCGCCGTTCTGGCTCGATGGGGGACGGTTCAGCGGCAGGCGTACGACGGCTTCGAGGCCGCCGCCTTCGCGGTCGCGGAACGTGAGCGAGCCGCCGTGCAGCCGCGCGATCCGCTCGACGATGGCAAGCCCGAGGCCCGAGCCGCCCGAATGCGTACGGGCGTTCGCGCCGCGGCTGAAGGGCAATTTGAGGCGCTCCAGTTCCTCGGCGCGGATGCCGTTGCCGCGGTCGGCAACGATCACGCAGGCGGCGTCGCCGTCGCGCCACGTGCGAATCGTCAGACCTGTGCGTCCGTAGTTCACGGCGTTCTGCATGAGATTCATCAGCAGACGCATAACGGCGATCGGCCGGAACGCGAATACGGGCAACTCGCCCTCGTCGAAATCGAATTCATGGCCGAGCCCTGCGAAGTCGGCGACGAGCTGGCCCGCGAGCGCGTTGAGGTCGCCCGCTTGCGGCGCTTCGCGCTCGCCGCTGCCGGCGTAGTCCATGAACTGCTGGAGGATCGTGTCGATCTGGTCCAGATAGCTCTCGGACGAGGCCACGAGCGCGTCGTTGCTGCCGCGCGGCAGCGCCATCGCAATCGCGAGGCGCAGTTTCGTGAGCGGCGTGCGGATGTCATGCGAGACGCCGGCCAGCATCAGCGCGCGCGTGGCCTCGGCCTGCTTCAGCGCTTCGGTCATCTGGTTGAAGGCGCGGCTCACCTGGGCGATTTCGGTCGGGCCGTCGGTCGGCAGCGGCGGCGGCGTTTCGCCGGCACTCACGCGCCGTGCCGCGCGCGCGAGCTTGCGCAGCGGCCGGTTGATGTGGCGCTGCAACAGGTAGCCGGTGAGCGCGGCGAGCAGCGCGAGGGCGGCGGAGAGGATCAACGCCGTGGTGATGCCGCTCGCGCGCGCGTCGGCGGTGACCGGCAGGGCGATCCAGACCGGTTCGCCTGCTGCGTGAAGGCGGATCCACAGGCGCTCCTGCGCGCCTTCGCCATCCGCTGCGGGTTCGGTCTCGTCGTGGCGCGCGTCCCAGCGCACCAGCAGCTCGGGCGGCAGATGGCTTTGCAGCGCTTCGACGAACACGTCGCGCTGCCAGGTGCGGAAAAAGTCGACGAGGCTCGGATGGGTTTCGGCGGGCGCTTGCGGCGGCGCCGCACGGCGCGCATCGAACCGCGCGGCCGCCGCGCGCCCTGCGTCGGGCGGCATGGAAGCGAGCGTGGTATCGAGCAGCTTGACGTAGTCGGCGAAGATGATCGAGGCGCGCTCGATGCGCGGGCGCTGCACGTAGTGCAGCAGCACAATGAGCGAGCAGATCTGCGAGAGCGCGACGAGCGCCACCAGCAGCGCGATGTTGCGCGAGAGCAGCGAGCGCGGCAGGCGCAAGCGCATTACGCTTCGACGCCGGCCACCAGCATGTAGCCGATGCCCCAGACGGTCTTGATGAAGCGCGGCTTGGCGGGATCGTCCTCGACGATCTGGCGCAGGCGCAGGATCTGCACGTCCACGCTGCGGTCGAGCGCGCTGTGGTCGCGCCCGCGCGCGCGGGCGAGCAGATTCTCGCGGCTCACGGCGCGGTTCGGCGAGGAGCCGAGCGCGTGCAGCAGCAGCATCTGCGCCGAGTGGACCTCGATGGGCGCGCCGTCGCGGTAGAGCGTTTGTTTGCCAACGTCGAACTGAAAGTCGCCGAAGCGCAGCATTTGCGAGGTGACCGTGGGTTCGCCCGAGGCCATCTTCTGGCGGCGCAGCAGCGCGCGAATGCGCGCGACCAGCTCGTCGGGAAGAAACGGCTTGGCGAGGTAGTCGTCGGCGCCGGTTTCGAGGCCGATCACCTTGTCGGCGGCATCGCCCTTCGCGGTGAGCATGAGGATCGGCAGCGTCTGGCCTTCGGCGCGCAGGCGGCGGCACACCGTGAGGCCGTCTTCGGGTTCCATCATCAGATCGAGCACGAGGAGGTCGTAGGGCTCGCGCTGGAGCAGGCGGTCGAGGCGCTTGCCGTCGGCGACGGCGCGCACCTCGAAACCCTGGCTCGTGAGAAAGCGCTGCAGCATGTTGCGCAGTTCGGCTTCGTCGTCGAGCACGATGATCCTGTTTGCCTGCTCCATGTGAGGCCTCCGGCGTTCATCGGGCTGCTGCGCGCGCTCGCATGAAGTCCTCGATCTGCGCGAGGGTGACGAAGCCGGCCTTTTGCGTGTCGATTTCGTCGAAGTGCTGCGCGACCTTCGGCATGCCCGCCTGCGCCTGTTCGCGCGTGAGCTTGCCGTCGTGCGTCGTGTTCGCGGCGGCGAAGCGCCCTTGCAGCTGCGCCATCATGCGTTCGACGCGGGCGCTGTCGCCTGAGCCGCCCGGCAAGGCCTGAGCCGATGCCGGCACGCAAACCGCTGCTGAAACGATACACAAAACGAGGGCAGCAATCATCTTCTTCATGGTGTTCTCCGTGAGGTGGCCGACGTAGCGGCCGGCCGGTTGATCAAGCGAAAGAGGCGGGCGGCTGCGGGTCATGCGAATGCGCAGCCGCCGGTGATGGTTCAGGCCCAGTGGGCGGGGACCCACACGCGGCCGACCCAGTGGCCGGGAACCCACACGGCGGGGCGCGGGGCGATGTACACGGCGCGCGGCAGCGGCTGGCCCACGTAGACGACCTTGGGTGCCGGCGGCGCCACGTAGACGACCTTGGGTGCAGCCGGCGCGACGTAGACGGTCTTCGGTGCGGGAGGCGCGACATAAACCGTCTGCGGTGCAGGTGCGGGCGCGACGACCACCGTCTTTGGGGCGGGCGGCGGCGGGGCGACATACACCGTGGTGCTGGGCGGCGGCGGCGTGACGACGACCGGCGCGGGCACAGAAGCCGGGGCGCCCACGACGGCGACCGTCGTCGTGCCCGTGGTCGTGACCGTGCCGGTGGTCACCGTGCCCCCGTGGACGACGGTCGTGCCGCTGCCCGTGGTCACCACGCCGGTGCCGACGCCGGTGGCGCTGCCCGAGTGGTAGACGCTGCCGCCCTGCGAGCCGGTGACGGTGCCCGAGCGATTGCACGTGTTGCCCGCGCAGTTCGTGGACGCCGAGTGCCCGTAGGTGTTGCCGTTGCCCGTCGTGACCGTGCCCGTCGACGAGTACTGGCCCGGCGCTGTGCGCGTCACGCTGCCCGAGGTGCTCGCGCTGCGGCCATCCGAGCCGTTGAGCGAGCCGGTGTGCGAGCAGGTGCCGCCCGCGCAGCTCGTATCGCCCGAATGCTGGACCGAGCGGCCGTTCGGGCCGTAGGCCGTGCCGCTGTTGCTGAACTGGCCCGGTGCGGTGCGCGTGACGGAGCCGCTGTTGGTGGCGACGCCGCCCCAGGGACCGGCTACGCCGCCCGCATGCGAGCAGGTGCCGCCGCTGCAGGAACCGTAGTGCGCGCCGTTGTACGTGCCGTGCGGCGTGTACGCCGTACCGTGGCCGGACCAGCCGGCGAAGGCGGGGGCGCTGGCGAAGCCGATGAGCGCGGCGACGACGAGGGGGAGCGTTTTCATCAGAGGTCCTTGCGGTTCGTTTCGGGGGGCACGCTGCGGCGTGTCAGCGGAACGAACTATAGGGCTGGGCCCGGCGCAAGTCGCGTCATAAACCATGTCACGGTGTTACACGTCGCGCGGCCTCTGGCGCGACCGCCCCGCGCGTGCGGCGCGGCAGGCGTATTGGCGTGTTTCGCGCACCGCGCGCGTGACATACCCCGACATACTTTGCGCGTGGCTTTTCCCGCTGCGCGCCACTACAGTGCCCTTCATCCGACGCGCCGCCGCGACTCCTGCGTGCCACACGCGTCTTTCTTCACCGCGCAAGACGCGCCTATTGCACACGATCCATCATGCTCACCACAGGAAAACTCGCGTTTTATGTCACGCTGTTCGTCGTTGCCGTCTCGCTGATCGAGGCATGCGTGCTCACCTTCAGGAAACGCCGCGAAGCAGCGGGCGATGCCGCGTTCGATTGGTCTGAAGTTTGGCTCTCGCTCGCCGACCTCGCGGGCCGCAAGCTTCTCGCGTTCCTGCCGCTTTCGCTCGCCGCGCCGATCCTGGATTTCGCGTGGGAGCATCGCCTCTTCACGCTGAATATCGACACGGTTGCGCTCGTGCTGCTGGTCTTCATCGGCCAGGAGTTCTGCTATTACTGGTATCACCGCGCGTCGCACCGCATCCGCTTTTTCTGGGCCACGCATGCCGTGCACCATTCGCCGAACCAGTTGACGCTTTCGTCTGCGTACCGGCTAGGGTGGACCGGCAAACTCACCGGCCCGGCCATGTTCTTCGCGCCGCTCGTGTGGCTCGGCGTGCGGCCCGAAGTCGTGCTCGCCATCCTCTCGCTCAACCTGCTCTACCAGTTCTGGCTGCACAACACGTGGATCCCGAAGCTCGGCTGGCTCGAGTACGTGTTCAACACGCCGTCCAACCACCGCGTGCACCATGCCTCGAACGTCGACTATCTCGATGCGAACTATGGCGGAGTCCTGATCATTTTCGACCGCCTGTTCGGCACCTATGTGCCGGAGCGCGCCGAAGAGCCTTGCCGCTACGGGCTCGTGACGCCCGTGCGCTCGCGCAATCCGTTCGTCGTCGAACTGGAACACTGGGCGACGCTCGCACGCGACGTCGTGATGGCAAAGGACATCTGGACCGCCGTGCGCTATGTTTTCCTGCCGCCGGGCTGGCGCGCAGACGGCGGCGGTGACACCACGGAGAACCTGCGCAAGCAGCACGCGCTAGCCACGGTACGCACGGATGCCCGGCGCGGACGCCCGAGCGCGGGTTGATGGAAGGCCGCGCCTCGCGTAACGTGACGCCAGCGGCGCCCGGACCGATCGCGCGGGCCGCATCGAATTCAGGTTAGTGAAGCAACGAGAGGAACAAGCGCATGGAAAACGGATTGAACGGCAAGGTCGTCGCAGTGACGGGTGGCTTCGGCAGCCTGGGTTTGGCGACGGCGCAATTGCTGGCCGAGCGCGGCGCCCGCGTGGCGCTGATCGGCCGCGGCGCGGCCCCCGATGCGGCGGCGCTGCCCGCCGCGCTCGCGGGCGCGCTGTGCATGGGCGGCGTCGATCTCGTCGACGCGAACGCGGCCCAGACCGCGTTCGGCACGTTGCACGGGAAGCTGGGCGGGCTCGACGCGCTCGTCAATGTGGCGGGCGCGTTCCGGTGGGAGACCATCGGCGACGGCGACGCGCGCACGTGGGACCTGATGTTCGATCTGAACGTGAAGACGGCGCTCAACGCCTCGAAGGCCGCGCTGCCTCAGCTCGTACAGAGCGGCACGGGGCGTGTGGTCAACATCGGCGCGGGCGCGGGAGCCAAGGCGGGGCTCGGCATGGGCGCGTATTCGGCGTCGAAGGCGGGCGTGGCACGCTTGACGGAAGCGCTTGCGGAAGAACTGAAGGACAAGGGTGTGACGGTGAACGCGATTTTGCCGAGCATCATCGACACGCCGCCAAACCGTGCCGACATGCCGGACGCCGATTTCACGCGCTGGGTGCAGCCGCGCGAGATCGCGACGGTCATTGCGTTTTTGCTGGGTGCGGACGCGCAGGCCATTACGGGGGCGCTGATTCCCGTGAACGGGCGCGTGTAAGCGGGGCGCTGCGCTTGCGCGCACGGCGCGGGGGCCGCTTCAACAGAGCGGTCCCACCGTGATCGCGCGGTGGGACCGCGGTGGGACCGCGGTGGTCCGTCAATGGCCGTGGCCGCCGCCGGCTCCCATGCCACCGCCGCCGCCTTGCCACGTGCCGCCACCGCCTCCATGCCAGCCGCCACCGCCGTGCCCACCGCCTCCGTGCCAGCCGCCACCGTGCCAGCCGCCGCCATGGCCGCCGTGCCAGCCATGGTGATAGCAGCATCCGCCGCCACCGCCCCAGATGGCGACGCCGCCATAGCCGCCGCCGAAATAGCCGGGGTAGTAGTCGTAACCGTAGGCGTACGGATAGCCTGAGTAGTAGGGGTAGCCGTAGTCATAGCCGTCGTACCCGGGGTAGCCGGGATAGGGCGCGACCGCGCAGCCCGCGAGCACCGCGGCCGCGCCCAGCGCCGAAATTAGCCGCCTCACGATAATCTCCGCATATATACGTTTGAAACCGTTTGGCGCAGCCAGGTTCAGACGCAATTGTGTCCGCAGATTACCGCAGGGCCGCCGCGGCCGCTGATGCCGCAAGACGGCAGCTTCTAGGCGCGCCGGAAGGCTGTGCGGTCGAACAGCCAGACCGCCACGAGCGTCGCGCCCATCAGCGGAAACACGATGCCGAGCAGCACGAGAGCGGTCTTCCAGGCGCGCAGCGGCGGCGCGGCGCGCTCGCGTGGCGGCGCGGTCAGCGTCGATGCGCCCTTTGCGCGCGCGGGACGGCGCATCCACCACATCACGAAGCCGGTCACTGCGAGCGCGCCGAGGCCCAGCGAGATCGCCGCGCAGATCAGCTGGTTCGCGAGGCCGAAGTAGCGGCCCATGTGCAGCGACGTGCCATAGGAAATGGCCTGCGAGACTGCGCCGTAATCGTCATAGCGAATGTCGCGGAGCACGGCGCCGCTGTACTGGTCGATATACACCGTGCGCTCCGCTTTCGGATCGGGCGGAAAGTACGAGACCGTGTAGACGCCATCGGGCGTGGCGGGCAGCACGATGTCGTAGCCGTCGCGCACGCCGAGATCGCGCATCTGGGCGACGACCTGAGCGAGCGTCCAGTGTTGCGGTGCTCCGGACGCGTCGGGCGAGTGCGGCACCGGAACCGCACCGACGGCCCAGGGCACGAGCGGCAGCGGCATGTCGTCCATCACCATGCCCGGCATCGACGCCATGTCGTGGCCCGCGTGCTCTCCGCCGTGTTCCTGTCCGCCGGCGTGGCTTGCGGGCGGATTCGCCGCTGCGCCGCTAGCTGCTGCGGTCGCGGCAGCTAGCGGCGCACCCGGCAAGGCCGACTTCACCCCGAGGCCGCCGCCCCACGCGCCGCGCGGCGCGCCGAGGCTCGCGCGGGTGGCGAGCGCCTTGAACTGCTTGCCCCACGAGCCCGTCCACGGCAGGCCGCTCAGCACGAACGCGAGCGCGCCCACGGCGAGCCAGATGCCGACGCTCGCGTGCACGCTCTTCCAGAACGGTCGTCCGCGCGCTCCGCAGCGAGGCAGCAGCGCGGCGCGCCACGACGCGCCCGCGCCCGGCCACCAGAGCGCGATGCCCGTGGCGATCATGACGAGCGTCCAGCAGGCGGCCAGCTCCATGAGCAGTTCGCCGGGCTTGCCGAGCAGGAGCTTGCGATGCAGCATGCGATCGACCTGCATGAAGCGGCGATCGACGTCGAGCGTGCCGAGCACCGCACCATCGTAAGGATTCACGTAGACGCTCTCTTTGGTCCCGCCGGGCAGCGCGAACACGAATTCGGCGCTGCGCGCGGGATTCGACTCGACGTGCGCGCGCAGCGCCCGCGCCTCTGGCGGCAGCGCGGCGCGTGCGCGGGCCAGCAGGGCATCCACGGGCAGGCGCGGTGTCGCCGCCGGCGCGACCACTAGCCGATGCGGGTAAAGCAGCGGTTCGATCTGCGGCTGGAAGCAGTAGATCGTGCCCGTAATGGCGAGCACGAGCAGCAAGGGCATGACGAAGAGGCCAGCGTAAAAATGCCAGCGCCACAGCGTGCGGTAGCCGGGCTGCACCGCGCGGGCAGGCGGTGCGCTGACCGGGGCGGATATCGTGGACATCGGGGACTCCTTGTCGAGCCGGCACGGCTCGAGTACATGGATGATTCAGACGAAAACGCGGACGGAAATGCGAACGGAAGCGAAGGCCGCGAGCGAGCCGCTCAAATGCCGAGCTTCGCTTCGACGTAGTACGTGCGGCCGGGATACGGGTGATAGACGAAGTAGCGCGCGTCGAACAGGTTGTCGATGCCCACGCCGATCTCGCTCTTCTTCGTCGGCCGGAAGGTGTACTTCACGTCGGCGACCGTGTAGGTGCTCGTGCCGCCGAATACGTTCGGGTTCGTGTCGGTGTTCGTGAGCGTGTTGTACTGGCGCCCCGAGTAGCGCGCGGCGAGCGTGAGCGCGGAGCGCGCGTCGAACCGGTAGGTCGCGACGAGATTCGCGCGCCACAGCGGAATGCGGTAGAAGTACTTGCCGACGCTCGCCGGATTCTGCGCGTTCTCCAGAATCTTCGACTGCGTATACGCCACGCTCGCCGCGAGATCGAGCCCGCGCACGATGACGTCTTCTCCCTGATAGCTCGTTTCCACGCCGCGCGAGCGCACCCGGCCGATGTTCTGGAAGTTCGTGACGTTCGGAATGACCGTCGTATCGGTCTGGCTGAAGATCGTGTTTTTTACGTCGTCCTGAAAGAGCGTCAGGCGGAACAGGCCGTTCCAGTGCGCCCATTCGGCGCTCACTTCCTTCGAGAGATCGTCCTCGGGGCGCAGGTTCGGATTGTTGTTGACGATGGACGAGCCGTTCACCTGCCCCTGGAACAACTCGCTCACGGTCGGGAAGCGGTAGGCGCGCGCAATCGATGCGCGCAGCGTGAGGTCGTCGGTCACATCGAACGAGAGCGAAGCCTTCGGCGAGAAGTGATGGTCGCCCACGTTCGCATACGGCACGTTCACGCCGCCGAGCGCCTGATAGCCGTCGAAGGCGCGCCAGTTTTCGTAGCGCACGCCGTACACGAGCTTCCAGCGCGGCAGGAAGCGCCAGGCGTCCTGTGCGTAGAGCGCCTGGGTTTCGGTCTTGCCGGCGAAGGCGTTGGCGAAACTGTTCGCGCCGCCGTCGCGCCACGCGAGCGTGTTGTACGTGCGGTTGTCGATAGCGTAGTCGTCGTAGTGATAGCCGAAGGTGAGCCAGTGGGCGGCGAGCCCGGCGTCGGGCGTGGCGGGTGTCCACGTCGCCTTGAGGTCGAGCGTCTTCCAGCCGGTGCCGTCGCCGAGCGTCATGACGCCGGGGCCGTTGCCGGGTCCGCCCGCATTCGCCGTGCGTGCCACGCTGTTGCTTACGTCGTAGTACGAGGCAATGGCCTCCGCGTTCCAGCCGGTGGCCTGATGCGTGCGCAGTGTCGCGCCATACAGCCAGTTTTCGCTCCAGCCGCGGCTCGGTGCGAACGCGGCCGCGGGAATGGTGTACTCGTAGCCATTGATCGACACCTTGCCGCTGTACACGGGGTTGCCGTTCGCGTCGTACAGGAAGGTCGAGGTGGCGTTGTTGTAGGTCTGGTGCCAGTAGCCGAGCGTCACGCCGCCTTGCACGGTGGGCGTGAAGTCGTACTGCATGCGCAGCTTGAACTGGTCCTGCACCGTGTGCTGCATGCCTTCGCCGTTCACGCCGAGCACGACCGTGGGCGTGTTGGTCTGATTGTTGTAGAAGTACGCGCCACGCACGGGCACGTCGCCCGGTTGCGCTGGCTTCGTCGACTGCGCAAGCGTGGCGAACTGCAGCGGCTGGCTCGTGTTCTCCAGGTGGTTCACGCCAAGCAGATACGAGAACTTGCCGATGCGGTCGCCGATCGAAGCGCTCATCTCGCTGCCGTTGAAGTTCTGGTTTACGCCGAAGAGGCTGAAATGCTGGGTGAACGCCTTCACGTCCGCGTTCGCTTCGAACGCCTTCGGCATGCGCGTGGTGATGAGCACGGTGGCGCCGAGCGAGTTGCCGGGATAGAGCGCGGAATACGGCCCATAGATCACATCCACCTGCTGGATCTGGTCGGGGAACACCATCGACCAGCGCGGCGGAAAACTGTAGCTGTTGCCGAGCAGGTTCGAGAGCAGCAGGCCGTCTGCGTAGACGAGGCCGCGCGCGCTTTGCGTATTGCTCGTGCCGCGCACGGCGATGATCGAGTTCAGATCGCCCACGTAGCGCTTGCGTACGGCGAGATTGGGCAGGTACTTGAGCACGTCCTCGGTGTTGACGACGTTCCAGTTCGAGAACTGCGCGGGCGTGACGGTTTCCACCGTCGCCGGCAGGTTGGGGTCGACGGCGGGCGCCACGGCGCTGGCAGAGGTGGCGCTGACCTTGACGGTGGGCAGCGTCGCGGACGAGGCGGCATCGGCGGGTTGTGCCTCGGCAGTCTGGGCCGCATGAACGGCGATGGGAGCAACGAGAGGCAGCGGCAAGACGCGCGGCAGCATGGCGAGCGCGAGGCGCCCGGCGTGCCGCAGCGCGCGCGGCGTTGCACGTCCGCGCGAGCGAACGCCAGCGCCACGCGTGGTGAGCGTGGACATTAGGTGCTTTCCTGAAAACGGGAATCGAGCAGCCGCGCGCGGCGTGCGTGCTCGTTGCGCACGCAATCAGATTGCGATCGGCCGGCCGGTGAAGGCGTAACTCAGGAAAGGACGGGTGGGGCGCGCGGCCTGCCCGAAGGGTAGGCGCCTAAGGGGAGGTCGTGGGTGACGGGCGGCGCGATCGTCTCGCGCGCGAGCACGAGGGCGGCAAGCGGTGTGGGCGCGGCGACCGAAGCCATCGCCACATGATGCTCGAGCAGATGGCAGTACCCGCAGGCGCCGAATGCATCGTCGTGCGAAAGATGCGGCGCGCTACCGGCCTGCGCCGGCTGCATGGCCGAGCAGAGCGTGGCGTCCGGCTCGTGCGCATGCTGCGCGGCGACGAGCTGGCTCACGAGCGGCGCAAGCACGATGAGCCACATGGCGACGAGGCCAAGCCATGCGGTCAGCAGTGAATGCTTGCGAGAATTCATGAGAATGAGAATGATTGCGCGGCGGAGTCTAACACGGCCTTTCGCGTTTGCCCACGCGGGGCCGTAGCCCTGATAGCGGCAATCAGCGCGGTGCGATGTCGCGGCCGCGGCCGCTGTTGCGTTGCATCGAAACGCCCGCGGCTGGGGATTTCCTTACATCTTCGCGCGAACTCGATGCCCGCTGCATGGTCCTATACCCCCAAGGATGAGCGGTCATGGCCGCCGCAGGCGGCCGGGTGCCCACGCGCCGGATTGCGGGTTTGCCCCGGCGACGGCCATGCGCGCTATCCTGTAGCGCTTTGCGCGCGGCCCGGACGTCCACGATCGGGCCGGCGCGGGCACCCGAAGCCCCATTTGCACAGGAAAACCACGCAATGCGCCGACGTCAATTTCTTCTCAGCTCCAGTGCCGCTCTCGCCGCCAGCGGCCTCGCGCTTGCCGGCTGCACGACCACGCCGCTCGGCACGCAGAACAACGCTTCGCAAAACACGGCGAAGCGCAATTCGATCGACGCGGGCGTCGACGCCACGCTCTCGCGCCTCTTCAGCACGGTGAGCG
Source organism: Paraburkholderia sp. EG287B (assembly GCF_040965595.1). Classification (NCBI taxonomy): domain Bacteria; kingdom Pseudomonadati; phylum Pseudomonadota; class Betaproteobacteria; order Burkholderiales; family Burkholderiaceae; genus Paraburkholderia; species Paraburkholderia sp. EG287B. The sequence continues at coordinate 309,776 of NZ_JBFRCG010000003.1, read as the reverse complement.
GCTCGCAGGAGCTGGTCTCGAAGGCGAGCGGCGTGCTCGTTTTTCCGCAGGTGCTTTCGGCAGGCTTCTGGATCGGCGGTCAGTACGGCACCGGCGCGCTGCGCGTGGATGGCCGCACGACGGGCTACTACAGCACCATTGCGGGCTCGTTCGGCCTGCAGATCGGCGCGCAGTCCAAGGCCATCATCTTCGCGTTCATGAACCCGGTCGCGCTCAACGATTTCACGAGCAGCCAGGGCTGGTCGGCAGGCGCGGACGCCACGGTTGCGCTCGTTACGGTGGGCGCGAACGGCAACGTCGATACCTCGACCGCGACGAGCCCCGTGGAAGCGTTCGTGCTGACCAACGCGGGCCTCATGGCCGGGGTGTCGCTGGAAGGCGTGAAGGTGTCGCGGCTCGTCATTTGACGGTGCCGCGCGCAGTTACGAGTTGGCATGGAAGGAGACACACGCATAATGGCGACGCCCACCTACCGCCGCAAACACAAGATTCACTTCTCGGAGTGCGATCCCGCCGGGATCGTGTTCTATCCGCAGTATTTCGTCCTCTTCAACGATCTCGTCGAGTCGTGGATCGACGAGTTGTTGCCGCAGGAGGGCTATCACGGCGTGATAGGCGCTCGCCGCGTGGGCATGCCGACCGTGCGGCTCGAAGTGGATTTCAAGGCGGTCAGCAAGATGGGCGACGAGGTCTGGCTCTCGCTCGACGTCGAGCGCCTGGGCGGGGCGTCGCTCACGCTCGCGTGGGCCTGCACGGGCGTGGACGGCGTGCTGCGGATGGCGGCACGCCAGACCATCGTGACCACCTCGCTCGACACCCACAAGTCGATTGGGATTCCTGATGACATCCGCGACGCGATCGCGCGGGCGATGACGGCCGCCGCGCGCGACTGATCGCGACGGGTCATCGAGCCATGGTCAGGCGGCCGCGCCCAGCGCCGCCTGCAACGTGACGAACGTCTTTTCGTCGGTGCGCTCGAAATGCAGCGGCGTGACCGAAACGCGGCCGGAGTTCACCACGGCCGTTTCGCTGTCGGGCCCGTTTTCGCGCGGGCCGCGGTTGAAGCGCAGCCAGTGGTAGTCCATGCCGCGCGGGTCGATCTGCGGCACGACGTCGATGCCCTGCACGAGCCCGACGCCCTGGCGCGTGACCGTGAGCGGGCCCGCGGCGCTCGCATCGATATCGGGGAAATTCACGTTCAGGCAGACCGGTGCGTCATGCGCCACGGCGGCGAGGCGGCGAATCACGTCCGGCGCGAGCGCGCGGGCGGTGTCCCAGCGCACTTGCTCGCGGTCGCGGAAGGTCTGGCTCAAGGCGATGGACGGCAGGCCGAGCAACAGGCCCGTCATGGCTGCGCCCACCGTGCCCGAGAACATCGTCTCCACGCCGAGGTTGCCGCCGCGGTTGATGCCCGAGAGCACGAGCGAAGGGCGCACGTCGCCCATGAACTGGCGCACCGCCATCACCACGCAGTCGCCCGGCGTGCCGAGCACGCCGAAGCGCCGCGCGCCGCGCCGGCTCACGCGCAGCGGCGTATGCAGGCTGATCGAGTGCGAGGTCCCGCTCTGGTCGTGTTCGGGCGCGACGACCCAGACTTCGTGCGCGAGTTCGGCGGCCACGGCTTCGAGCACGGCGAGGCCGGGCGCGTCGATGCCGTCGTCGTTGGTGAGGAGCACGCAGGGCAGTTTCGTATCGGTTGCGGTCATGGCTGGCTCTTCTTCGTTGCAGGTCGGGGAAAGGGCCATTATTCCAGAGTGCGTTGCGGGCGGCAGGCGTGCGGAACCTTTTTAAACGGATTCGTAGCCTATCCGATATAGACTAGCGCGTCGGCGCCGTGAGGCGCGCCCTGCCGTGAGGAGAAGTACGTGAAGCCGCAAGCCATGCCGGACCTTGCCCGCATCCTGTTCGTTGTTGCCATACTCTGCGCGCTGACGATCGGCAGCCTCTACGTCATGCGCCCGTTCCTGCCGGGGCTGATCTGGGCCACGACCATCGTCGTCGCGACCTGGCCCGCCATGAAAGCCATCGAGCGGCGCTGCGGCAACCGCCGCTGGCTCGCCACGCTCATCATGCTGCTGATCCTCCTGGTCGTGATCGTGCTGCCGCTCTATGAAGCCATCTCGACGCTCGCGGTCCACGGCGGCGAGATCATGGAGCTGATCCGCAAGCTGCCCGACTATGCGTTGACCGCGCCGCCTCAGTGGGTCAGCGACATTCCCGTGGTTGGCTCGCGCATTGCCGCCAAGTGGCAGGAGTTTTCGGACGCCGGCCCAGGCGGCCTGCTCGCGCAGCTCGAACCGTATGTTTCGATCGCGGCGCACTGGCTGATCGGCCACGCCGCTTCGGTGGGCGTGTTCGTCATGCACATGTTCATCACCGTCATCATCACGGGCATTCTGTACAGCAACGGCGAGCAGGCCGCCGACTACGTCACGCGCTTCGCCATGCGCGTGGCGCCCGCTTACGGCGAGCAGGCCGTCAAGCTCGCGGGCGCTTCGGTGCGCGCAGTGGCGCTCGGCATCGTCGTGACGGCGGTCCTGCAGTCGGCGCTCGGCGGCATCGGCCTGTGGGTGGCCGGTGTGCCGGGCGCGGGCGTGCTCACGGCCGTGATGCTGATGCTGTGTCTCGCGCAGATCGGCCCGACGCTGCCGCTGCTCGGCGGCGTGATCTGGCTGTTCGTGCACGACGCGCACATTGCGGGCAGCCTGCTCGCGGTGTGGTCGGTGATGGTGGCCATGCTCGACAACCTCGTGCGGCCGGTGCTGATCCGGCGCGGCGTCAATCTGCCGATGCTGCTGATTCTCTCCGGCGTGCTCGGCGGCCTGTTCGCCTTCGGCATCGTCGGGCTCTTCATCGGGCCGGTGATCCTCGCCGTTTCGTCCACCTTGCTGAGCGCCTGGATACGCGACCCGGCGGCGCAGGTCCGCGGGGCGTCCAGTTCGGCTGCCCAGCAGGACGTTTGACGCCGCGCACGTAACGCCATCGATTAGCAAACGTCTCCTCTTGCCGACGCGCAGTTCGATTCGACGTTACGATGACGTCTGAACTTCGCTTCGGCATTCGTTAGAGCATTCATGCGGCACTCGCGTGGGCATGCCTCGTGCCATTCCTGGTCGCGGGCAGCGCAGCCGCGCGCGCCGCGCATCGCTTCCAAGGAGACGAAATGGCTCAGTTCAACTGCGATATCTGCGGCGTGCGCCCCGCTACGGTGCGGGTCGCCGTGTTGCAGGACGGCAGGCGGCGTTTTCTCGATGTCTGCGACTATCACTACGCGCAACTCACGCGACATCAACGCACCTTGAGCCCGCTGGAGGCGCTGTTTCGTGCCTCGCAACAGGCGGACGGCGCTGACGACGCCGGCGGCCCGGCGGCCGAACCCGCGCCACAGGCCATGGAAGCGGGCGACGGCGCCATCGTCGAGCGCTATTTCAGCGACGTGGCGCGTGAATTGCTCCAGCGCGCGGCGGAGCGGGCGGTGCAGTTCGGGCGGCGCGAGGTCGACACCGAGCATCTGCTTTACGAACTCGCGGGCAATGATGCGGGCGCGGCGATCCTCAAGCGTCTCGGCATTCAGCCCGACGATGTGCGCGCGTTCATCGACGCCAACGCGCAGAAGCGCGAAGGCGCGCCCGCGCCCGAGGACGGCCGCATCGGCGTCTCGCCGCGCCTGAAGGGCGCGCTCGACCGCGCCTTTCTCGTCTCGCGCGAACTGGGTCACAGCTACGTCGCGCCCGAGCATCTGCTCTTCGGGCTCACGCAGGTGCCGGAAAGTTTTGCGGGCCATCTGCTGGGCCGCTACGGCGTGACGCCCCAGAAGGTGCTGCAGCGGCTCGTGGAGGCCCAGGGCGACAAACGCGAGCGTCCTGCCGCGAAGGGGCCGAGCGCGACGCCGCAACTCGACCAGTACAGCCGCGATCTCACCTCGCTCGCGAGCGAGGGCAAGCTCGACCCCGTGATCGGCCGCTCGAGCGAGATCGAGACCGTGGTGGAAGTGCTGGCGCGCCGGCGCAAGAACAATCCGGTGCTGATCGGCGAACCGGGGGTGGGCAAGACCGCGATCGCCGAAGGCCTCGCGCAACGCATGCTCAACGGCGACGTGCCCGAATCGCTGCGCGGGCGGCGGCTCGTCGAGCTGAACGTCAACGGGCTGATCGCGGGCGCGAAGTATCGCGGCGAATTCGAAGAGCGCGTGAAGGGCGTGATGGAGGAAATCTCGGCGCAGCGCGAAAGCCTCGTGCTGTTCATCGACGAAGTGCACATGATCGTCGGCGCGGGCCAGGGCGGCGGCGAGGGCGGGCTCGACATCGCCAATGTTTTCAAGCCCGCGATGGCGCGCGGCGAGCTGAACCTGATCGGCGCCACGACGCTCTCCGAGTACCAGAAGTACATCGAGAAAGACGCGGCGCTCGAGCGGCGCTTTCAGCCCGTGTTCGTCTCCGAACCGAGCGTCGATCAGACGATCAACATCCTGCGCGGCTTGCGCGACAAGCTCGAAGTGCATCACCACGTGACCATTCGCGACGACGCGCTCGTGTCGGCGGCCGAGCTGTCGGACCGCTACGTGATGGGGCGCTTCCTGCCCGACAAGGCCATCGACCTGGTCGACCAGGCGGCGGCGCGCGTGCATCTTTCGGCCACCTCGCGGCCAGCGGCAATCCTCGAACTCGAAGCGGAGCTGGCGCAGCTGCGTCGCGAGCAGGACTACGCGGCGACGCGCAAGAACTTCGAGCGCGCCCATACGCTGGACGAGCCGATCGCCGACAAGGAAAAGGCACTCGCGCAGGCCACCAACGATTGGAAAGGGCAGCTCGGCACCGTGACCTCCGACGTGACGAGCGAAGACGTCGCGGAGATCGTCTCGAAGCTCACGGGCGTGCCGGTCACGCAACTGACCGCCGAGGAGCGCACGCGGCTGCTCGAAATGGAACAGCGGCTGCATGAGCGCGTGATCGGCCAGGAGCAGGCCATCGTCGCGGTCAGCGACGCGGTGCGCCGTTCGCGCGCCGGGCTGCGGCGCGGCCGGCGGCCCACGGCGGTCTTCCTGTTCCTCGGACCGACCGGCGTCGGCAAGACGGAGCTTGCGAAGGCACTGGCCGAAGTGGTGTTCGGCGACGAAGACGCCATCGTGCGCATCGACATGAGCGAGTACATGGAGCGCCACGCCGTGTCGCGGCTGATCGGCTCGCCGCCGGGTTACGTCGGCTATGACGAAGGCGGCCAGTTGACCGAGAAAGTGCGCCGTCGCCCCTATTGCGTGATCCTGCTCGACGAAATCGAGAAAGCGCACGCCGACGTCTACAACGTGCTGCTGCAGGTGTTCGACGACGGCCGGCTCACCGACGGTAAGGGGCGCGTGGTCGACTTCAGCAATACGGTCGTGATCGCGACGAGCAATCTCGGCTCCGACGTGGTCTCGGGGCAAAAGCGCTCGGGGCCGGGTTTCCTCTCGAGCGCCGAAGGGTCGATGCAGGGCGCCGTGATGGGCGAGCTGCGGCAGCATTTCCGGCCCGAGTTCCTGAATCGCATCGACGAGATCATCATGTTCCAGCCGCTCACCAGCGACGAGCTGCGCGCGATCGTGCGGCTGCAGCTCGAACAGGTCCGGCGCATGGCGCGCAGCCAGGACATCGAGCTGACGTTCGACGACAGCGTGATCGATTACCTCGCGGCGGAGGGGTATCGGCCGGAATTCGGCGCGCGCGAGTTGAAGCGCAAGATGCAGCAGGCGGTGGAGAACGAACTCGCGAAGGAAATGCTCAAGGGCGGCGTGAAAGAGGGCGCCAAAGTCGTATGCCGTTACGACGCGGCGGGCAAACGCATGGCGTTCGCGTTGCAGGGGGCGGCCGAAAGCTGACGCGGGCGGCCGGGCGTGGTTGCCCGTGCTCGCGCGCCTAGCGCACCAGCTTCGGGCGCGAGACGGGTTTGACTCCCGGACGTTCGACGGCCCGCCGGATCCTGGCGAGCAGGTCGCCCTCGTGGAATCGCCGGTCCTCGGCGAAGCGCTCGGCGACCGTGAGATAGGCGCCGTGCAGGCGGCTCATGATGTCCTCGCCTTCGGACTGCCGCAGGCCGAGGCGCCGGGCGAAGGCATGGAGCTCCGCCGGCAGCGGGAAGGTCTTGCTCCGGTTGAGGTTGAGCGCCATGCGCCCGTCGAGATCCGGATAGATGTCCGTGCAGACCACGTCGAACACCGGAGCGAGCCGGCGCGGACCGGTCGGGTCGATATAGAGGATTCCCAGGTTCTTCATGTGCGCATCGCCGTCGCGCAACAGGCACGAGAGGGCGATGCGCTCGAACAGGCGGCGTTTCTGCGCCGGGTCCGAGCGCGTATAGATGTCCACCGCCTTGGCGATCATCTCGTAGCTGCCCTCGTATTTCGCCTTGCCGGTGAGCACGCTCATGTCCTCGAAGCCGATGGGCATGCCGTCCGGCTCGCGATCGAAGCGCGACATGACGAACAGCTTGCCGTCTTCGGAAAGCCAGAAGTCGGGGACTTCGAGTGCCGCCTCTTTCGCCACCGACATGCAGAAGTATTCGTTGCGCGCGAGCCCGGGGAAATCGTCGCCTTCGGCCTTCACGATCACCGTGCGCAGGGGCAGTGCCGTGTGCTCGGCGGGACGCGCGGCGGCTTCGTGGGCGAGCGGAACGACCGCCTTCGGCTGTACGCCGGAGATGCCCGAGCCGAGCGCGTAGCGGTCGATCAGGCGCTCGAACAAACGGCCCGACGGCGAGGAAAGCAATTCGTCCAGACGTTCGCCGTCGCTCTGCGGCACCCGTTCTCCCGGCACGGAATAGGTGAGCCGCCCGATCTGATTGGTGCCGGCGAGAAAGAGCAGAAACATGTCGCTGGGCGCGCCGTAACGCGCGAGCCGCTCCTCGATGACGAAGCGCAGGTAGCCCTCTGGCCGGTTCATCGCGAAGATGCCCATCAGGTCGCCGCTCGCATAACTCTGGCGCCGCACCGGCATGGTGAGCGAGACGGCTGCCGTGTCCGGCGCGTCGCCGTAATTGAAGACGAAGCGGCTTTCGCGCGCGAGCAGACCGCTCGGTCCCTGCGGCGTATGGACTTCCAGGTTGCGGATTTCGCGCAGGAGCCTTTCGAGGTCGAATGCGGCGCTGGCAGTCATTCGTCGTCCCTGAATATGTCGTTCAGGTCCTCGAGGATGACGGTATCCATGGGGCGCAGCACGACTTCATAGCCGAGCGCGTTCACGAGACGGCAGAGTTCGCGTACGCCGACGTTGCCTGCGTGTTCGGCGTTCGTGACGGTGCGGCGGGCGACGCCCGCCTGCTCGGCCAGGGCCTGCTGGGTCAGCTTGCGCTCGCGGCGCGTCGCGCGCAGGCCTTCTGCCAGGCGCTCGACGTTGGAGATCGAGAGGTTCGCGGAGTTTTTGCGCATCATGGTGCGCATTATAGGTCGTTATTGGGCAATTTGCGCATAATTCTGCGCATCAAGACGACCGGGGCTTCGCGATGGTAAATGCGCGCAATTTTGCGCAAAGCGGCGGCTGAAACGCCGATATGCGCATGATTTTGCGCAAATCAGCGTTTCCAGGGCCGCGATACGTGATCGTTAAGAATTCAACGGTTTACGTAGTAGTTCTTTCCCCGCGCACCGCTTCACATCGACCGCAACGCCGAGCGCTTGAGCTTGCCGGTCTCGGTGCGTGGCAGTGCGTCGATAAAGGCGATCAGGCGTGGATATTTGTACGCCGCCACCGCGTTCTTCACGAAGTTCTGCAACTCGGCGACCAGGGCGTCGCCGGCGCTGAAGCCCGGGCGCAAGACGACGAACGCCTTCACCACCTGGCCGCGCACTTCGTCGGGCACGCCCGTTACGCCGCACTCGGCCACGGCGGGGTGCTGCATGAGCACTGTCTCGACTTCGGGCCCCGCGATGTTGTAGCCCGACGAAACGATCATGTCGTCGGAGCGGGCCTGATAGAACACGTAGCCGTCGGCGTCGATCGATACGGCGTCACCGGGCAGGTTCCAGCCGCCGCGCACGAACACGGCCTGGCGCTCGTCGGAGAGATAGCGGCAGCCGGTCGGGCCACGCACGGCGAGATTGCCCGTCACGCCGGGCGGCACCGGCTGCAGGTCATTGTCCAGCGCCTGCACGACGTAGCCGGGCACCGCGCGGCCGATCGAGCCGGGGCGCACGTCAGCGCCCGCGGACGACACGAAGATATGGATCAGCTCGGTGCCGCCAATGCCGTCGATCATCTCGATGCCCGTCGCCTCGCGCCATAGTTCGCGGGTGGCCTGCGGCAGCGCCTCCCCGGCGGAGACCGTCTTGCGCAGGCTGGTCAGGTCGTACTGCGTGACGAGCGCCGCCATCTGCCGGTAGAACGTGGGCGCGGTAAAGACGATGGTCGCGTGAAAGCGCTGGATCGTGTCGAGCAGCAGCGCCGGCGTGAGTTTTTCGATCAGCACCGTCGACGCGCCGACGCGCAGCGGGAAACACAGCAGCCCGCCCAGCCCGAACGTGAACGCGAGCGGCGGCGTGCCGCAGAACACGTCCTCGGCCGTGGGCTTCAGGATGTGACGCGGGAACAGATCGCACATGGCGATCACGTCGCGGTGAAAGTGCATGCAGCCCTTGGGCATGCCCGTCGTGCCGCTCGTGAAGGCGATCAGGCAGACGTCGTCGCTGGCCGTGTCGCAGGCCGTGAAGTCGACGGGCTTGTCTGCCGCGAGCGCTTCCAGCGTGCCTGGCGCCGTGTCGTGAAAGTAGCAGACCTGCTTGATGCCTTCGCAAAAGAATTCGTCGGCGGGGTCCATGCAGCGCGCGAGTTCTTCAGTGAGCCGCACGTCGCACAGCGCCGCGCAAACCTGCGCCTTGTCCGCAATCTGCTTGAGCTCCTTCGCGCGCAGGAGCGGCATGGTGGGAATCACCACGAGGCCAGCCTTGAGCGACGCGAGAAACGCCACCGCCATTTGCAGCGTATTTGGCCCGCGCAACAGGACGCGGTTGCCCGGCTGCAGCCCCATGTCTTCCACCAGCGCGCGGGCGCTGCGATTGACGAGCGCGAGCAGTTCGGCATACGTGGTGGCTTGCGGCTTGCCGTCGATGTCCGACCAGATCGCCGGGCGCTCGCCGTGCCCGGCCTCGATCGCGCGGTCCAGCAACTCGACCGCGCAATTCATGCGCGCGGGGTAGGCGACGTCGGGATTGTCGAGCAGCATGTCGGGCCACTGCGACTCGGGCGGCAGATGATCGCGCGCGAACGTATCGACATGGGCGGTGGGTTGCATGGCGTCTCCGGCTGTCTGTATGAGCTGATCGTGCTGTTGCGTGGGCGGCGGGTTATCGGCGCGTTATCGGCGCGTGAGACGCGCGTCATCGGGAATCACGGCGGTCGCTTCGATTTCCACCTTTGCGTCGTCTTCCATGAGCGCCACCACCTGCACCGCGCTCATGGCGATGTCGTAGTCGCCGATCAGCTCGCGAAACGCGGCGCCAATTTCCTTCAGCGATGCCAGGTACTCCTTCTTGTCGGTGACGTACCAGGTCATGCGCACGAGGTGCTCGGGCCTGCCGCCCGCGGTGTCGAGAACGGCGACGATATTGCGCAGCGCCTGCACGGCCTGCGCGCCGAATTCGCGGCTCGTGAAGCGCGCGTTCTCGTCCCAGCCGATCTGGCCGGCGATATAGACCTGCGTGCCGGCAGCGGCGACGCCGTTGGCATAACCGCGCGGCTTGACCCAGCCTGCGGGAAGAAGGGCTTGTTTCATGTTTCGTCCGGTTCCGTAGAGAAGCGTCGCGCAGTACGCGCTTACGCGGCGTTGTATGCCTTGAGCAAATCACGTCCGACGATGAGCTGCTGCACCTCGGTCGCGCCTTCGTAAATGCGCAGCGAGCGAATCTCGCGATAGAGCGACTCGACGACGTTGCCGCTTTGCACGCCCATGCCGCCCCAGAGTTGCACGGCCGCATCGATCACCTGCTGCGCGCCTTCGCTTGCCTGCCACTTCGCCATGGCGGCTTCGCGCGTCACGCTTTCGCCCTGGTCGCGCAGCCACGCGGCGCGATAGACGAGCAGTGCGCTGCTGTCGATGGTGAGCGCCATCTGTGCGAGCTTGGCCTGGGTCAGCTGAAAATCGCCGAGCGTCTGGCCGAACATCTTGCGCGAAGCGGCGCGCGCGAGTCCTTCGGCCATCGCGCGACGCGCGAAGCCGAGCGAAGCCGCGGCAACCGAGGTGCGGAAAATATCGAGCGTGCGCATGGCGATCTTGAAACCTTCGCCCGGCGCGCCGAGCATCTGGCTGCGCTTCACGCGCGCGCCGGTGAAGCGCAGGCGCGCGAGCGGATGCGGTGCGATCACGTCGATGCGTTCGGCGATTTCGAGCCCGGGGGTGCCGGCATCGACCACGAACGCGCTGATGCCGCGCGAGCCCGGCGCCTCGCCGGTGCGGGCGAACACCACGTAGAAGTCGGCGATGCCGCCGTTCGAGATCCACGTTTTTTCGCCGTCGAGCACGTAGTCGTCGCCCTCGGCCCGTGCGGCGAGCGCCATCGCGGCGACGTCGGAGCCCGCTTCGGGTTCGGAGAGCGCAAACGCGGCGATGGCTTCGCCGCGCGCGACGCGCGGCAGATAGCGCGACTTTTGCGCGTCGTCGCCGGCCAGCGAGATGGCGCCGGAGCCGAGGCCCTGCATGGCGAGCGCGAAGTCGGCGAGACCCGAGTGCTTCGCGAGCGTTTCGCGCAACAGGCAGACGGCGCGTGTGTCGATCGTGTCGCCATGGCCGCCGTAAGCGGTGCCGCCCACGCCGTAGCGCAGCCAGCCGGCTTCGCCGAGCTTGCGCACGAGCGCGCGGCAGGTCGCATCGACGTCGTCGTGCGGCACGTGCGCGAGATGCTCGCGCGCCCACGCTTCGATTGCCGCGCCGAGCGCGCGATGGCGATCTTCGAAGAACGGCCACGCGAGCGCGTCGTGGAGATTGGTTTCAACGGCAGCGCTCAATTCAGTCTCCTTCGAAAACCGGACGCGTTTTGGCCGCGAACGCCTCATAGGCGCGGCCGAAATCGCGCGTGGCCATGCAGATCGCCTGCGCCTGCGCTTCGGACTCGATGGCCTCGTCGATGCTCATGGTCCATTCCTGATGCAGCATCGTCTTGGTGATGCCGTGCGCAAAGGTCGGGCCGGACGCGAGATCGGCGGCGAGTTTCTGTGCCTCGGCGAGCAGCATTTCGGGCTCGCAGATGCGGTTGTAGAAGCCCCATGCGTGGCCTTCTTCTCCGCTCGCGGAGCGGCCCGTGTAAAGCAGTTCGGCCGCGCGGCCCTGACCGATGATGCGTGGCAGGATCGCGCACGCGCCCATGTCGCAGCCCGCGAGCCCCACGCGTGTGAAGAGGAACGCGAGCTTGCTGCGCGCGGTGGCGTAGCGCATGTCGGAGGCCATGGCGAGAATCGCGCCCGCGCCGGCGCAGACGCCGTCCACGGCGGCGATGATCGGCTGCGGGCAGTGGCGCATGGCTTTTACGAGGTCGCCCGTCATGCGCGTGAACATCAGCAGTTCGGGCATCGGCAGATCGATGAGCGGCGCGATGATATCGTGCACGTCGCCGCCCGAGCAGAAGTTTTCGCCCGCGCCATGCAGCACGATGGCCTTCACGTCCGTCGCATAGGCGAGCTGACGAAACAGATCGCGCAGTTCTGCATACGATTCGAACGTGAGCGGATTCTTGCGTTCGGGGCGGTTCAGCGTGATGGTCGCCACGCGGCCTTGCACCGACCAGCCGAAGTGTTGCGCCTCATAACCGGCGAGCGTGACGCGGTTGCCCGCGAAGAGCGCTTCGGCGCTGGAACGTGTCGTCAAGATAGGTCTCCCGGATCTTTGCAATTGCAGTGTGTTCAGCTTTCGAGGCCGCTGCGCAGATGTTGTTTGAGCTTGCCGAGCCGCTCGTGCATCTTCGACTTCTCGTCGAGCGAGAGGCCGCCGAACAGCTCCACCACCCATTGCTCGTGCGCGGCCGCCATGCGGTCGAAGAGGGCGCGGCCCTCGGGCGTGAGGCGCACCACGAAGGCGCGCCGGTCGTCGGGGGCGACGTCGCGCACGACGAGGCCTTCCTTTTCGAGCTGATCGGTAATGCCCGTGACGTTGCCGCCCGTCACCATCAGGCGGCGCGAGAGTTCCGTCATGCGCAGACCTTCCGGGTGGCGCTCGAGCTGCGCCATCAGGTCGAAGCGCGGCAGCGTCGTATCGAACTCGACGCGCAGGCGGCGGCGCAGCTCGGCCTGCACGAGGTTCGTCGTGGTGAGCAGGCGCAGCCACAGGCGCAGTCCCATGTGGCTGTCGGCGCCCGTGCTCATTTCCATGTCGACGACATTCTCCGCCGGCTTTTCGACGCCCTTGCGCGGCGCTTTCGTTGCGGCCTTCGCGGTGGCGTTCTTGCGCGTGGATGCGGGCGATGTCATGTGATTTCTCCACCGGAAACGGATATGGACTGGCCCGTGATCGCGGACGATCCAGGCGCGCACAGCCACAGCACGGCGTTGGCGACTTCTTCCGGCATGACGAAACGCTGCTGCGGGTTGTGGCGCACGAGGATGCTGCGCGCTTCGGCTTCGCTGCGCGAAGTCTTGCGCGTGATCTGTTCGAGCGACGCCTGCAGCAGTTCTGTTTCCGTGTAGCCGGGGCACACGGCGTTCACGGTCACGCCCTGCGTGGCCACTTCGAGCGCGAGCGCGCGCGTCATGCCGATCACGCCATGTTTCGAGGCGCAATAGGCGGCGACATACGGGTAGCCGACCTGACCTGCCGTGCTCGCCACATTGACGATGCGTCCGGCCTTGCGCGCGAGCATGCCGGGCAGCACCGCGCGCGTGCACAGGAACGCGCCGGTGAGATTCACGTCGAGCATGCGTTTCCACAGCGCGAGGTCGGTTTGCGCGAACGGCGCGGCCTGAGCCTGGCCCGCGTTGTTGACGAGGGTATCGACGGCGCCGAGCGTTTCCGCCGCACGCGCGAACGCCGCGTTCACGGCTTCTTCGTCGGTGATATCGACGCTCACGCAAGCCACGTTCTCGCCGCCGCCGAGCGCGGCACGTTGGGCGTCGAGCCGCGCGGCGTCACGGCCCATCAGCGTGACACGCGCGCCCGCATGCAGGAGCGCGGCGGCCGTCGCCGCGCCGATGCCGCTGCCGCCGCCGGTCACGACGGCATGACGATCGTTCAGGATTGCCTGGTTCATGCTCACACGGTTCCTTCTGCGCGTTGCGCACGCTCGATCGGCGACAGGCCGGCCGCGGCTGCCGCTGCGGCGCGTTCGCGCTCGATGTTGCGTTCGAGTTGGGTCTTGGCCGCCATGTACTGGTTCGGCCACTTGATGTCGAGGTAGCCGATGCGCGCGGCTTCGGTGAGCGTCCACGAGGGGTTGGCCAGGTGCGGCCGCGCCACGGCGCACAGGTCGGCGCGCCCGGCCGCGATGATGCCGTTCACGTGATCCGCCTCGGAAATCGCCCCGACGGCGATCGTCGCGATGCCCGCTTCGTTGCGGATGCGGTCGGCGAAGGGCGTCTGGAACATGCGGCCGAAGACGGGCTTTTCTTCCTTGCTTACCTGGCCCGACGAAACGTCGATCATGTCCGCGCCTGCCGCCTTGAACGCGCGCGCGATTTCGATGGCGTCGTCGGGCGTGTTGCCGCCTTCGACCCAGTCGTGTGCCGAGACGCGCACCGAGATCGGCTTGTCTTCCGGCCAGACCGCGCGCATCGCCTTGAAAACTTCGAGCGGATAACGCAGACGGTTTTCGAGCGAGCCGCCGTACTCGTCGGTGCGCTGGTTCGTGAGCGGCGAAAGGAAGCTGGAAAGCAGATAGCCGTGCGCGCAGTGCAATTCGAGCCAGTCGAAGCCCGCTTCGTCTGCCATTTGCGTGGCTCGCACGAATTGCGCCTCGATGTCGCGCAGTTCCTCGGTGCTCGCTTCGTGCGACCACTGGCTCACGCCGCGCAGATATTGCTGCGGCGACGCGGAGACGAGCGGCCAGTTGCCCTCGTCGAGCGGCTGGTCGATGCCTTCCCATGCCACGCGCGTCGAGCCCTTGGCGCCGGAATGGCCGAGCTGCATGCCGATTTTCGCGTCCGAGTTCGCATGCACGAAATCGACGATGCGCTTCCACGCCTGCAGATGCTCGGGCGCATACATGCCGGGGCAGGCGGGCGTGATGCGGGCCTCGGGCGAGACGCAGGTCATCTCGGTCATTACGAGGGCGGCGCCGCCCATGGCGCGCGCGCCCAGATGCATGAGGTGATAGTCGCCGGCTACGCCGTCATGGGCGGAGTACTGCGCCATCGGCGAGACGATCACGCGGTTTTTCAACGTCACGCCGCGCACGGTATAGGGCGTGAACATCGGCGGCACGGCGCGCGCCTCGCCACCCGCGCGCTGCGCGAGCCACGTTTCGAAGCCGGACAGATAATGCGCGTCGCGCTCGCGCAGATTTTCGTGCGAGATGCGCTGCGAGCGCGTGAGCAGCGAATAGGCGAACTGCTCCGGATCGAACGTCGCGTAGCGGTCCACGTGCTCGAACCACTCCGTGGAATTGCGCGCGGCGTTCTGAATGCGCAGGACGTCCACGCTACGCACGTTGGTGTAGTGCGTGAGCGCCGCGCGCAGATCGCCGGGGTGCGCTTCCATGCTGTTGGCGAGTTCAATCGCGTCTTCGAGCGCGAGCTTCGTGCCCGAGCCGATCGAGAAGTGCGCGGTGTGCGCCGCATCGCCCATCAGCACGACAGGCGTTTGCTTGCCGTCGGCCGCGGTTTTCCAGTGCACCCATTCGCGATTGACCACGCGCGGAAAGCGGATCCATTGCGACGAGCCGCGCAGATGCGACGCATTCGAGCGCAACGCGTGGCCGTGGAGATAGCGCGCGAACAGCTTCTCGCAGAATGCGATGCTGTCTTCCTTGCTCATGGTGTCGAGGCCGGCTGCGCGCCACACGGGATCGGGCGTTTCGACGATGAACGTCGAGGTGTTGTCGTCGAACCGGTAGGCGTGCGCCTGGAACCAGCCCCATTCGGTTTCCTCGAACGCGAACGTGAACGCGTCGAAGAGTTTCGACGTGCCGAGCCACACAAAGCGGCAATTGCGCAAATCGATATCGGGCTGATAGGTGGCGGCGTACTTCTGGCGCGTGGCGCTGTTCAGGCCGTCGCTCGCGATGATGAGATCCGCCTGGGTGACGTCGTCGTCGGTGATCTGCGATTCGAACACGAGCTTCACGCCGAGCGCTTCGCAGCGCGCCTGCAGGATGTTGAGCAGGCGCTTGCGGCCTATACCGCAGAAGCCATGGCCCGACGAGCGGATCGCGCTGCCGCGAAAGTGAATCTCGATGTCGTCCCAATGATTGAAGGCGTCGAGAATCTCGTCCGCGCTTTCGGGGTCGGCCGCGCGCAGGTTGCCCAGCGTCTGGTCCGAGAACACCACGCCCCAGCCGAACGTGTCGTACGGGCGGTTCCGTTCGATTACGGTGATTTCGTAGTCGGGGTGACGGCGCTTCATCAAAAGGCCGAAATAGAGGCCCGCGGGCCCGCCACCCATGCAAACAATGCGCATGCTCGCTCCTCCGTTCAGTCTGCAAGCTCAATGTAGGTCCAATTACTTTAGGTGTCAAGTAATTCGCGTGCGAGGGCGGGATGACCCTGGGCGCGGCGGCGAAACTTCGGACGATTTGCGGAACCCTCGGCGCGGCCCGGCGTCAACTCGCCATGACGCGAGTAAAGGGAACATGCAGGCTTTCGCGCGCCTTTCCAGGCGCGACGGCCGAAATGCCGCGACGGTGCAGACGTGAAGCCACAGGATGTGGCACCAGAAACGGGCGGCTGCTGATTCGATGTGCATGGCGCGCACCGTCCGGGCGTGCGCGCGCGACTGCGTGCAAGCGTGACGCGGGCGAAATGCTTACCATGGGTTACGCAGGCCCATTTCGCGTCGAGCTGGCATTAAAGTCGCATGGTGAGGCCGCACTTTCGCACAGCCTTTTACGGGACCCTTTCATGCGTTGTGCGTGCAGCGACGAATCGATCAGGCATCCTTACAAAACGACTCCTGAAGCCTGACAGCTTCATCGAATCGAAGTCGCGCACCCCTGCAATCGTAATCTTCGACACGAACGGGAGTCGTCACCAATGAGTCAGACAGCGAAGCGATCGATCGAAATCGACTTTTTCCGAGGTTTCGCATTGATTTCCATCGCGCTCGATCACATTCCTTCCAGCGTGCTTTCGCATGCGATGCTGCACAACTTCGCGTTCTGCGACTCCGCCGAGGTTTTCGTGTTCGTGAGCGGCTATGTATGCGCAGCGAGTTGGCTCGCCATCGCCGGACGAAAGGGCGAGGGCGCGGCCAACCGGCGCTTCTGGCGCCGCGGGCGCGAGATCTACGCCGCCTACCTGTGCACGGCTGCGCTCATGCTGCTGTCGGGCGCGGCCGCGGTGATGCTGCGGGTGGATTCGCCTCTGGTCGCAGAGTCGGGTTATCTGCGCTTCGCTGCGCAGCCGTTCACGATGCTCGCGAATATCGCGGTGTTTCGCGACCAGCCCTATCTGGCCGGCGTGCTGCCCATGTACATCGTGCTCGTGATGCTCTTGCCATTCGTGATGCCGCTTGCGCGCCGCTCGCCCGATCTCGTGCTCGTGAGCAGTTTCGTGCTGTGGTTCGGCGGGTGCTGGCTCGCCGGTTATTTGCCGACCGCGCCCGGCGCCATCTGGCCGTTCAACCCGTTTGCCTGGCAGGCCATGTTCATGCTGGGCCTGCAGTGCCGCATCTATCCGGTGTCGCGCGCGTTCCAGGTCTCGTGGGCGGGCCGCGCCTTGACGGCGTTCGCGCTGGTGCTCGTCGTCACGTTTGCGTTCATCCAGTTGTTCGCCGATCTGGACCCTCAGCCTGGCTACATGAAACAGAATCTCGCGAGCGTGCGCATCGTGAACTTCGCCGCCGTGGCCTGGCTCGCCGCGCAGGCTGTGCGCAAGGGCTGGATAGCATGGCTTGCGCAGCGGCTGCCGGCCGTCGTCAACGTGGGGCAGCAGGGCCTCGTCTGTTTCGTGGGGGGCGCGGTGGCTTCGAACGTCATCGACACGCTGCTGCGTGCAACACACGTCACCGCTTCCTTGCCTGCACGGCTCGCGGGCGATGTGCTCGCGGTCGGCGCATTGCTCGTGCTTGCGGGTGGTGTGCGGCGCCTGAAAGCGGTACGGCCGCGCGTCGCGCTTACGTGAGGCGCGACGGCGACGATTCAATGCACGACACGCTCACGCCTTGACGAGTTCGCGCACGTCGGTGACGGGCACCGATCCGAATGCCTCGCTCAATGCATAGTCGATCAATTGCTGCGCGGCAGCTTCGGGCGTGGACAGCAAACCATTCTGCTTGAGCTGTTCGAAGCGCTCGCGCATCGGGAACTGGTCGACGCGCGTCACACGGATCGCCTCCTGCATGCCGGTGTCGATCACACCCGGCGCGATGCTGCAAATGCGCACGCCGGCGGGCGCGTCGAGGGCGACGGCGCGCGCGTGGTGGTCGAGCGCGGCCTTGGTCGCGCAATACACGCTCCAGCCCGCATACGCGTTGCGCGCGGCGCCGCTCGAAATATGCACGATGCGGCGCGACGCGTTCGCGCCGAGCGCGGGCGTGGCGGCGAGCGCATTCGCGAGCATCAGCGGCGCTGCCACGTTGAGCGTCACGGCGCGCGCGATGGCGAGCGGGTCCTGCGCGCCGAGCGGGGCAATCGGCTCGACGGTGCCCGCGTTGTTGAAGAGCAGTACGCACTGCGCGCCGTGCGCGAACGCATCGAGCGCGTCGCCCGCCAGCCAGCGCTCGAGTGCGGCAGGATCGGCGAGGTCCACGACGGCCTGGGCGAACCGTTCCGGATGGCGGGAAACCAGTTCCGCATGCGTGCCACGGCCGAGGCCGAGCACCTCGATGTCCCGTTGCAGCAGCGATTGCGCGAGCGCCGCGCCCAGTCCGCGCGTATGGCCGGTCACGATGGCGCGCAGGGTGGAACGGGGGGCGGATGTCGAAATCGTCATGGTGTCGTAATGAAAAAAAGGATGCGATCCTTGCATGCGCAAGGTGTGGATGCATGAAATTCGGGGGATTTTGCCGCGCGCCGCGTGGATTCGCGGTGTGGCGCGGCACACGATGGCGGACGCGAAACCGGCCGCAACAATTGATTGCCCGGTTGGATCGGCCGTGTTTTCGGTATCATAGCGTCCGGTTCCATATGGAAGAGATCTGGACGTGAAAGCCGCATCGCAACAACGCCGTACCCTGAGCTTCAAGGAAGGTCTTCTTGAGATCAAGAAGAGCATGGGGGGCGGCTCAGGCCAGCCGGCCGAAGAACAGGCGCAAAAATCGCAAGGCAAGCCCGCTCACAAGGGCACGAAGAGCCATGGCGGCTCGCACGCCCCGAAGGGCCCGCGTGCGCCGAGAGAGGGTTCGGCGGCTGCTGGCGCAGCCGGCGGCAAGGACGAGCGTGCGCGCTCGCGCCACGGCCGGCCTCAGGGCGCGCGAGCGCAGGAGCAGAATCAAGGCGAGCAGGGGCAGCGCGCGCAGCAGCCGCGCCGGCCGCAGCAGCCGAAGCCGGCCCGCGGGCCTGAGGCGGGCGAGCGTTCCGGGCAGCAGCAACGCCGCCGTCCGGCGCGTCCCCAGCAGCCGCCGGCCGCGAATCTGAGCGAGGCCGAAAAGGCGCGCATCGAGCGCAATCGCCAGCTCAACACGGTCTGGAACGTGTTCGCGAAGCACTACCCGGCGTTCCGCGACCGTTTGCCGCTCAAGATCGGCGTGGCTGAGGATCTCGTCGCGCGTCACCCCGAGTACGAGCGCACGATGATCGTCGCCGTGCTCAAGCGCCATGTGAACCATCCGCGCTATCACGAGCGTGTGGCCGCAGGCGGCTCGCGCTACGAACTCGACGGCACGGCCTCGGAAGGCCCGGGCATCGATCCGTCACACGTCGGCCGCGCGAATGCGGCGCTTGCGCGTCAGAAGGCCAAGGCCGAGGCGCAAGCCAAGGCGCGCGAAGAGGGCAAGACCCAGCCCGAGGCCAAGGCCAAGGCACAGCCCGACGCCAAGGCCGAGGCGAAGACCGAACCCGCGCCCCAGCCCGAAGCCCAGGGCGTCGAGCCGCAAGCGCCGTCCAACGTGCCGGAAGTCGCGGTCCAGCAACCGGAAAACGGCGAGACGCCCGCAAGCGGCGCCTGAGCCCGCGCGCCGGAAGTTTCCCTTTCGAGAAACGCCCCTCTCTCGGCATTGCCGTGAGAGGGGCGTTCGCACGTCTGGCGGGCGCGCTGTCGATCGATGCGCGCGCAACCTTCGGCGCGCGCCGACCTCTTCGTATTGTGATCCCGGATGCTTTCGATGCGCATCGCATGGCCGCCGATCCCAAGCAGGGCAGCCTGAGCGAAGCAGGAAACGGTGTTAGCGCGGGTTGGCCGACGCGGCGTTTTGCACGGCGGCCTGCGCGGAGGCCGCCGATGTCGCGGAGGGTGCTGCAGCGGGTGCGGAGGCGCCGATCGCGGCCGTTGCCGCCGCCGCCGCAAAGGCGGAGGCCGCCGAAGCCGCCAGCCCGACGCTCGCCGGCGCATCGCTCGCGGCAGGCGCGCTAGCGGTGTCGAGCACCCGGCTGAACTCCACGGCGCGCGTGCGGATCTTTTCCGCATAGGCCTTCGAGCCCCCATAGTTCTTCATCGCGGCGTTGAGGTCGCCGCCGGCGGCCCGCTGGTAGCCATAGAGGATCGACGAGCCCACGTCGATGTTGACCTCGGGGTCGGTGAGATCCTTGTTGTGCAGGAGATTGCGATGCGCCGACGGCACGACCTGCATGAGTCCGGTTGCGCCATTCGCGCCGTGTGCCTTCTCGCGAAAGCGCGACTCGATCGAGATGATCGCGAGCAGTACCGCAGGCGGCAGCGAATACTTCTCGGCGGCGCCCGTGACGGCTTGCGAGATTTGCGCGGCTTTCCCTTTCGCGATACCGAACTTTTGCGTGAGGTATTTCGAAACCGCGCTGGACATGGCGCTGGAACTTGCGGGAGCAACCTCACCCGCAGCCGATGCGCTGACGATGTCGCTAGCGGGCGCCTGCTGCTGCGCCTGCGCGGCCGCGGTTTGCACGAGGCCCGGCAACAGGACGAGCAGGCAGAGTAACTGCCTCATGGCCGGTGCATAGGAGAAAAAGAAGGCGCAAGTATAACCGGCCCCGATTAATGAGGCCGGCTGCACGTCATCCCGTTTTCACATCCCAGACCGGTGCCGGGGCCGGGCGTTGCGCCCGGCGCGGCTTGAGGCAGGGTTCAGGCCGGGTTCAGTCCTTCTGCACCGAGGCCTTCCAGATTTCGTCGATGCTCGTGGCGAGCGCGGCGTCGAACTCGGCGTCGCTCATCGACTTCGTGAGGTCGTTGATGAGCGCGCGCGAAAAGCTGGCAATCATGCGATGGTTTTTGGCGAGACGCTCGCACGCGTCAGTGCGCGAATAGCCGCCCGAGAGCGCCACCACGCGCACCACCTGCGGATGTTCGATGAGCGGCAGATAGAAGTCGGGCGTGTCGGGAATCGTGAGCTTGATCATCACGTTCTGCGAGGCGGGCAGCGCGTCGAGCCCCTTGAGCAGTTCGTCGCGCAACAGCTTCTCGGCCTTGGCCTTGTCGGGGGCCTTGATCGAGACTTCGGGCTCGAGAATCGGCACGAGTCCGTGCGCGGAGATCTGCGCGCCGAATGCGAACTGCTGTGCGGCGATCGAAGCGATGCCGGAAGGCGAGGCGTGCTCGATCACCGAGCGCATCTTGGTGCCGAAAATGCCGGCCTTCACCGCGCGCTCGAGCAGGGCGTCGAGGCCCGGGATCGGCTTCATCAGGCGCACGCCGTCGGATTCGGCCTCCAGCCCCTTGTCGACCTTGAGGAACGGCACGACGCCACGCTCGTTCCAGAGGAACTCGGGCACGGGCTTGCCTTGCGCCTGGCCGTCCATGGTCGCCTCGAACAGGATCGCGCCGATCACCTTCTCGCCCGTGAACGCGGGGGCGCTGACGATGCGCACCCGCATTTCGTGGATCAGGCGGAACATTTCGGCGTCGCCGCTATACGCGCTTTCGGGGATGCCGTACTGGCGCAGCGCGCCAGGCGTCGAACCGCCGCTCTGGTCCAGCGCGGCGATGAAGCCCGGTTTGTCGCGCATCTGCGCCAGCATTTGCTCGTTTGCCATCGTCGTATCTCCCATATTTGGGGCGCCCTTGCGGGCGCGGTTACTCGAATCCGGTCGCCGCCTGCTGCGACGAGTGTACTTGCGCCGCTGCGCCGCGTCTTTGCCATTATGTGGGCATGGCCGCGCAGCCGCGCTGAAGCAGGGAAACGATAAACCGCAGCAATTGCGGTGCCAGGGGGAGCGCACGGCAAGCGCCGTCACACGATGACTTGCGCCTGCGCGCTGCGGTCGTTCGCGAGCAGCGCCGAGAGCTTGCGCAGCGCGGCCTGCAATTGTTCGCGCCCGCCCGTCGCGCCCAGCGAAATGCGGATCGCGTTCGCGGTTTCCGGGCCTTGCTGGAACGCCGTGGAGGGCGCCACGGCGAGGCCCTCGGTGCTCGCGGCCGCGGCCAGTTCGCGCGCCTGCCAGTAGCGCGGCAACGCGTACCAGAGGTGAATGCCCGCGCCCGCCGACGATCCCAGCGTGTGCGCCGCGATGCGCTGGCGCTCGCGCGCTTCGGCCTTCACGTCCGCGAAGATCTGCTCGGCCACGCCGTCCTCGATCCAGTGGGTGGCGAGCGCGTTGGTGAGCGGCGCGGCCATCAGCGAGAACGTGCGCAGCGCGGTCACGAGGCGTGTGCGCGCCTCTTTGTCGGGCAGCGCGAGATAGGCCGTGCGCAGGCCGGGCGAGAGCGTCTTGGAAAGCGTCGCGAGATAGCAGACCTGAGCGGGTGCGAGCCGGGCAAACGGCGCGGGCGCGTCGGGCGCGAAACGCCAGTAAGGATCGTCTTCGACGATCAGCGCCCCGCAACGCTGCGCCACCCGCAGGATTTCGAGCCGGCGGGCCTCCGGCATGGTCGCCGTCGTCGGGTTCTGCAACGTGGGGTTCACGTAGATGAGCCGGGCCGCGTGGTCGCGGCACGCCGCTTCGAGCGCGTCGGGGCGCATGCCGTGGGCGTCGACGGCAACGGGGGCGATGCGGCGGCCCAGTTGCGCTGCCGCGTGCGGCAGGCCCGGATAGAGCAGCGGCTCGGCGAGGATGACCTCGCCCGGTTGCGTGAAGGCGAGGATCAGCGCGGCCAGCGCCGCCTGCGCGCCGGGACAGACCACCACGCGATCGGGCGCGACGTGGCCGAGCATGGGCTGCAGCCACTTCGCGCCCGCCTGCCAGTCGGCGCGGCCGCCGCCGCCCATGTGGTAGGTCATCAGCAGATCGGCGTCGCTGCGCACCAGCACGCGCGCCATGCCTTCACGCAGCAGCGCGTTCATGTCGAGGCCGGCGGGCGCGGGCGGGATGTTCATGCTGAGGTCCACGCGCTGGAGCAGCTCGGCGCGCGGCGCGGCAATGAAGGTGCCGAGCGGCCCGCGCGCCTCGATCAGCCCGCGCCGCCGGGCTTCGTTGAAGCCGCGCGTGACGGTGGTCAGATCGACCGCAAGCAGGGTGGCGAGACTGCGCTGCGCGGGCACGCGCTCGCCGGGGTGCAGTGTGCCGTGCGCCACCGCGGCTTCGATGAAATCGGCGAGCCGCAAGTAGCGCGGGCCGTTGCCGGACTGCATCGCCGTGGCCCATGCGTTGATCTCTCCGGCGCTTTCGGCAGGTTGGTCGTGTGTCATTCTGTCGCGGATGTATGCGTCATGTCTTACTCTAGCATGCGTGCATGAAGCGCGTAAATCCATACATATAGGCTATGTATGGCTTCTGCGGCGGCCTCCGAGGCCGCTCGTGCGGCAGCAGAGTGAGCACGTATGGATGGGTTTGCGCGAACGTCAACCTTGGAACCAGACATGCGCAATCCAGACCCTCGCTCGGGGCGGGCCGCTACGGCCGGCCCGCCTTCTTCATCACGTCCACCCCTCATTACCCGCTTTCTGCGCCGCGCCGCCCTCGTCGCGGCGGGTGCCCCGCTAGTGCTGCTCAGCGGCTGCAACATGGCGCTGTTCGCCCCGAAGGGCGACATCGGCGTGCAGGAAAAGAACCTGATCCTGATCGCGCTCGGCCTGATGCTGCTCGTCGTGATCCCCGTGATCGTACTCACGCTGTGGTTCGCGTGGCGTTATCGCGCGTCCAACACGAACGCGACTTACGCGCCGCGCTGGTCGCATTCCACGGCCATCGAAGTGGTGGTGTGGACGATCCCCTGCGTGATCGTGCTCACGCTCGCCGTGCTGATCTGGCGCACGACGCACTCGCTCGACCCGTATCGCCCGATCGAATCGCAAACGAAGCCCGTGCGCGTGGACGTGGTCGCGCTCAACTGGAAGTGGCTCTTCATCTACCCGGACTACGGCGTGGCGTCCGTGAACCAGCTCGCGATCCCCGTGGATACGCCCGTTGAGTTCAACCTCACCGCCGAGTCGCTGATGAACTCGTTCTTCATCCCGCAACTGGGCAGCCAGGTTTATGCGATGCCGGCCATGCAGACGAAGCTGCACCTCATCGCGAACGAGCCCGGCATTTATGCGGGCCGCTCGGCGGCATTCAGCGGCCCGGGCTTCTCCGACATGCATTTCGAAACGCTGGCCAAGAGCCGCGCCGACTTCGACGCCTGGATCGCGCAGGCGAAGGCGTCGCCCACGATGCTGAGCCGCGCCGCCTACGAACAGCTCGCGTTGCCCGGCGAGAAGGCCCCGGTGACGCTCTATTCGAACGTCGCACCGGGCCTGTTCGACGGCGTGGTCGGCAAATACATGCGCGACGTGCACGGCAACCCGATTTGCGGCACGGTCCCCACGGCCCCCAGCGCAGTCCCCGGCACAGGCGCCCCGGCGCTCACGCTCAACCGTAGTGCCATTCTGGCAGCGGAGTAATCACACCATGTTCGGAAAACTCACGCTCGACGCCGTTCCCTGGCACGAGCCGATCATCATGGGCACGGGCGCCGTCGTGGCGCTCGGCGGCCTCGCCTTGCTCGCCGCGATCACGATCGCGGGCAAGTGGGGCTATCTGTGGCGCGAGTGGATCACGTCGGTCGATCACAAGCGCATCGGTGTCATGTACATCATTTTCGCCGTCATCATGCTGCTGCGCGGCTTCGCCGACGCGATCATGATGCGCGCGCAACAGGCGCTCGCGTATGGCGACGCCGCGGGCTACCTGCCGCCGCATCACTACGACCAGATCTTCACGGCGCACGGCGTCATCATGATCTTCTTCGTGGCCACGCCGCTCATTCTCGGTTTGATGAACGTAGTCGTGCCGCTGCAGATCGGCGCGCGCGACGTGGCCTATCCGTTCGTCAACTCGCTCTCCTTCTGGCTTTCGGTGGTGGGCGGGGTGCTCGTGATGGTGTCCATGTTCGTGGGCGATTTCGCGGCCACGGGCTGGGTGGCGTATCCGCCGCTTTCGGAGCTCGGCTACAGCCCGACCGTCGGTATGGATTACTACATATGGTCGCTGCAGCTATCGGGCCTCGGCACCACGCTCTCGGGCATCAACTTCATCGTCACGATCCTGCGCATGCGCGCGCCGGGCATGAAGATGATGCAGATGCCGGTGTTCGTGTGGACGGCGTTCATCACCAACATCCTGATCGTCGCGGTTTTCCCGGTGCTCACCGCCACGCTCGCGCTGCTCACGATGGACCGCTACTTCGACATGCACTTCTTCACGAACGAGCTGGGCGGCAACGCGATGATGTACATCAACCTGATCTGGGTCTGGGGTCACCCGGAGGTGTACATCCTCATCCTGCCTGCGTTCGGTGCGTACTCGGAAATCATTGCGACGTTCTCGGGCAAGCCGCTGTTCGGCTACAAGTCGATGGTCTATGCCACGTCGTCGATCGGCATTCTCTCGTTCTTCGTGTGGCTGCATCACTTCTTCACGATGGGTTCGGGCGCGAACGTCAACGCGTTCTTCGGCATCATGACCACGGTCATTTCGATCCCGACCGGCGTGAAGCTCTTCAACTGGCTCTTCACGATGTATCGCGGCCGCATCCGCTATCACAGCGCCACGCTCTGGACCATCGGCTTCATGGTGACGTTCGCCGTGGGCGGCATGACCGGCGTGCTGCTGGCCGTGCCGGGCGCGGACTTCGTGCTGCACAACTCGCTGTTTCTCGTTGCGCACTTCCATAACGTGATCATCGGCGGGGTGGTGTTCGGCTGTCTTGCGGGCGTGAGCTTCTGGTTCCCGAAGGTGTTCGGTTTCACGCTCAACGAGTTCTGGGGCAAGGTGTCGTTCTGGTGCTGGCTGATCGGCTACTGGCTCGCGTTCACGCCGCTCTATATTCTCGGCTTCGAAGGCATGACGCGGCGCATGAATCACTATGAGGTGGCCGAGTGGCATCCGTGGCTCGTGGTGGCGCTCGTGGGCGCCGTGTTCGTGGGCCTCGGCATTCTCTCGTTCATCGTGCAGATCGCGGTGAGCCTGCGCGATCGTGAAGCCAACCGCGACGTGACCGGCGACCCGTGGGATGGCCGCAGCCTCGAATGGTCGACCGCTTCGCCCGCGCCGTTCTACAACTTCGCCGTGCTGCCGGAGATCACCTCGATGGAGCAGCACTGGGACAACAAGGAAGCGGGCCGCGCCTACGTGCAGCCGGCGAAGTACGAGGACATCCATATGCCGCGCAATACGGGCGCGGGCTTCATCATCGCCGCGTTCAGCCTGTTGTTCGGCTTTGCGATCGTGTGGCACATGTGGGCGTTCGCGGCGGTGGGCCTGATCGGCATGATCGCCACGTTCATCGCGCGCACCTACAACCAGGACGTGGATTACTGGGTGCCGGCCGCCGAGGTCGAGCGCATCGAGAACGCGCGCTTCAGGCAACTCGGCATCCGGCGTTTCGATCAATCCGAGCACATCGAGGAGATGGCATAAACCATGGCTCACGCTGCTACTACTCACGCCCATGGTCATGGTCACGATCACGACGACAGCACCAGGACCACGCTGGGCTTCTGGATCTACCTGATGAGCGACTGCCTCATCTTCGCGACGCTCTTCGCCACGTTCGGCGTGCTCGCGAATGCGACGGCAGGCGGTCCGGGCGCAAGGGAACTGTTCGAACTGCCCTACGTGCTGGGCGAAACGCTGCTGCTGCTTGCGAGCAGCGTCACCTTCGGCATGGCCATGCTGAATCTCTACGCGCAGCGGCGCGGCCAGGTGATCGTGTGGCTCGCCATCACGTTCCTGTTCGGCGCGGGCTTCGTCGCGATGGAGGTGAACGAGTTCGCCAAGCTCATCGCCGATGGAGCGGGGCCCGGCACGAGCGCCTACCTTTCGGCGTACTTCACGCTGGTGGGCACGCACGGCCTGCACGTCACGGCGGGTCTGTTGTGGATCGCGATCATGATGCACCAGACCTTCAAGTTCGGTCTGACCGGCACGGTCCGCCGCCGTCTCGCCTGCCTGAGCCTCTTCTGGCACTTTCTCGATCTCGTGTGGATCTGTGTATTTACGTTCGTTTACCTGCGGGGTTTCCTGTGAGCCAGTCCCATGCCACTCACCACGCTGTGCATGACGCGTCGCACGGCAGTTTCAAGGGCTACATGATCGGCACGGTGCTCTCGCTCGTGCTGACGCTCGCGTCGTTCGGCGTGGTGATGTTTCGAGTCGTTTCGCCGGCCTTCGGGCTTGCTGCCATCGTCGTGCTCTGCATCGCGCAGCTCGTCGTGCAACTCGTGTATTTCCTGCATATCGGTACGTCGCGCAGCCAGCGCGCCAACACGGGCATCTTCATCTGCACGGCGTTCCTGATCGCGGTGATCGTCGGGCTTTCGCTGTGGGTCATGCACAACGCGAACGTCAACATGATGCCCACGCAGATCTCGATCGACCGCGCCATGGCGCACGACTGACGCGTCAGGTTGCGTCCCTCAATACACGCGCGCCTGGCACCTTGGGCACAGTGCATGCGCTACAGGAAGCGTCGCGACACACCGTCGCTTTTACGTGGAGTGTGACCATGAACAAGGACCAGGTGAAGGGCACGGCTGAAAAGATGAAGGGCAAGGTCAATGAGGCCGTGGGCCGCGCAACCGACAACCCGGCGCGCGAAGTGAAGGGGGATGTCCAGCAGGAAGCTGGCCAGACACGCAAGGACGTCGGTGACATGAAGGAGGCCGCAAAGGATATGGCGAAGGACGTGAAGCGCCATCACTGATCAACGATGGCTAACCTGCAGCGCCGCCGCCTCGAAAGGGGCGGCGGCGTCATGCTGTCCGCACGTGGCGTGTCGCGAGAGCCCGGCGCTCAGGCCGGCGGGTTCAGCACCGCGAAGGTCGCGTTGGCCTTGAGCACGCAGCGCTCGTCCACCATCAGGCGACAGGTGGCAAAGCGCAGACGCGCGCCCATTTTGTCGAGCGCCACGTGCGCTTCCAGCCAGTCGCCGGGACGCACAGAACCGAGGTAATCGAGGCCCAGATGCGCCGTGACCGCCGGGCGTTCGCGTCCCGCCGCGCGTATCATGGCCGCGCCAATGGCGGTGTCGGCGAGCGTGGCCAGCATGCCGCCGTGCGCGATGTCCAGATTGTTCAAATGGCGCTCGCCCACGCGCGTGCCGATCACGCAGCGGGCTTCGTCGAAGTAAAGCGTGCCGAACTGGCCCATATAGCCCGTGCGGAACGGCAACGCCACGAAGCCGGGCGGCGGGGCGTCGTCGTTTTTGATAGTTGCGTTCGCAACTTCCACCGATATCTCGTTCGCTTGCAGGCGATCGTTCATTGTCCGGGTTCCACAATCAGGGAATCAGTCCTTTCGCTCGGCCGATGGCGACTGCCTGGGTACGATTGCCCGCGCCGAGCTTGGCGTTGATCTTGCGAAGATGCGACTTTACCGTCAGCTCGGAGACGAACAGCTTCTCCGCGATCACGCGGTTGCGGTGGCCTGCCGAAAGCATTTTTAGCACGTCCAGTTCGCGCGCCGTGAGCGCGTCGGCGGGAGAGTCCGCGGCGTAGGGCGAGAGATCGGCGCCAACGGTCGTCGAGTCCGCCATGTGCGCGTGGGAGGGCGCCACGCCGTCGAGCAGCTGCGCGACGAACGCGGGCACCACGCCAAGCGAGCCGATCTGCGTGGGGCCGCGCTCGGCCCAGGCGCCAAGCAGGCGCATCAATGCTTCACCTTCATCGATGAACGCGCGCACGAAGCCTTCGTGGCTCGCCATGCGCAGCGCTTCCGTGAGCGTGTCGAAGGCGGCCGTGCGCTCGCCGTTGCCGTCGAGCGCGAGTGCGAGCAAGACGCGCAACTTCAGCGCGCGCCAATGACGCCGCCGCGCGATCGCCTGCGCGAGGGCTTCGTTCAACGCCGCGCACGCCGTGGCGTAGCGTCCCTGCGCGATATCGAGGCGGCAGCGCGCGATCACCGGTTCGTCGATCTCGCTCGAGTGATAGGAAACCCCGGGGCGCGCCCAGTCCGCGTGCAGCGTGGCCGCGCGCAGCGCCTGCTCGGCGGCGTCGAAGCGGCCTTCGAGCGTGGCGACGCGCGCTCGCTCGAGCCATGCGGCACTCACGGCGCGGTCCGATTCGACTGCGCGGCCCAACTGTTCGAGTTCGGCGAGCAGGCGCAACCACTGCTCGACGTTGCCTTCGAGGCGCGCCGCGCGCGCCGAGAGCACATGCGTGGCGATCAGCCCGTCGGTCACGCCCACGCGCTTGGCGCGCGGCAGCGCGTCGGCGAGCAGATGCGTCATTTCGTCGAGCGCGTTTTTTTCGTAGAGCGCGAGCGAGCGCACGCCGTCCACGCTGGTGCGGCCGCCGCCCGAGTCCACCGAGCGGTTCGCCGTGGCGTTGGCCGCCGAAATCTCGAGCCGCGCCAGCGCCGTGCCTAGCCGGCCCTGCACCAGATCGATGATCCCTTCGATGGTTTCCGACATCGTGCGCATCACGACATACGGATGGTCGTGGGTGCGCCGCAACGCACGCGAGAGCACGCCGCGCGCCTCGTCGTAGCGATCGGTGCAGACGTAGCTGAACGCGAGCGAATTCGTGAGGCTGTAGAACGAGAAGTTCGCACGGTCCGGCAGGCGGTCGAGCAGGGCGGCGCTCGTTTGCGCGCATGCCTCGACCTGGTCGGTGATCGCGAGCAGCACGCCGCGAATCGCTTCGGCCACGAGCGCGACGCTGTCCTGGTTGGGCTGCCCGAGGCTGCCCTCGACAATGCTCTGCGTCGTGCGCATGGCGTCCGCATAGCGGTGGTTCAGGAGCAGCACCCATGCATAGGTGAGGCCGACGTCGGGCCGCATGGCGAGCCGCCCGGCGCCGATGCGGTCGAGCCAGCGCATCAACAGGCGCAGCCGGCCGCTGCCGAGCAATGCCCGCGAGTGGTCCGCGATTTCGGCGAGCGCACCGGCTTCGTCGCCCGCGTCGAGCAGATGGTCGATGGCGGGCACGGGGCGTTGCGCGTCGAGATACCAGCGCGCGGCCGCGCTGTGCACTTCGCGTTCACGTTCCGGCTGCGCTGCCCGCAGCCGATGCTGCAGGAAGCTCCCGAACAGCCGGTGATAGCGATACCAGCTGCGCTCGCCGTCGAGCGGCACGAGAAACAGATTGGCGCGCTCCAGATAGTCCAGCATCTCGCGGCTGTCGTTGCGTCCGGTGGCGGCGTCGCAGAGCGCGGCGCAGAACTGCGGCAGCGCGCTCGTCTCCAGCAGGAACGAGCGGCACGCTTCGGATTGCCGGGCGAGGATGTCCTCGGCGAGATATTCCGCGAGTTCGAGGTTCGTGCCCGAAAACGACGCCACGAAGGCCGCATGGTCGGTGCGCGTGCGCAGCGAGAGCGTGGCCAGGTAAATGGCGGTGGCCCAGCCTTCGGTGCAGCGATGCAGCGTGGCGATATCGGCGTCGCGCAGCGGCAGCGCGCATTTCTCGCGGATGAACGCGCCCGCCTCCGCGAGCGTGAAGCGCAGCGCTGCGGGATTGATGTCGAGCAGCTCGCCGCGCGCGCGGATGCGCCCGATGCCGAGTTCGGGCGTCACGCGCGAGGCGGCCACGAGCGGGTTGCCGGGCGGCAGGGCGGCGATCAGGTCCTGCATGAAAGCGAGCACGCTGGGGCTCTGGACCGACTCGAAGTCGTCGAGCAGGATGGCGAGCGGCTTGCCGTGCGCCGCCACGCGCTCGATCAGGCTCGACGCGAACGTGTCCGGATCGAGCGTGAGCGCGCGCGGCGTGCGTGTGCCGGGCAACGCGGCATCGAGATGCAGCAGGAAGCGCCCGAAGTCGTTGTCGGCGGCGTCGAGGCGCAGCCACGCCACTTCGCGGCGATGGGCGCGGCAGTGCACGGCGTATTGCTGCAGGAGCGTGGTCTTGCCGAAGCCCGCCGATGCGCGGATCAGCACGAGCCGCGCCGTGTGGGCGCCTGCAATCGTCTCGATCAGTTGCGGGCGCAACAGATGTGACGGGCTGTCGGCGGGCGGCGTCAGCTTCGACGCGACGATCCCGCGGGGAGGATTCTGATGGCCGCTTGCGGCGTGGGCATCGACGATGTTCACTGGCGCTGTTTCCTTCTGCGGCGCGCGCGGCGGCGCGCCCTGCGGGTCCGCGGGCCGCGCGGATTAGCCGGCGTCGGACCTGTCTCACTCGGGTCGTTATTGCTGGGGCGAGGGGTCGCGCCCTATTTTCACGTTATTGGTGCAACCATGAGGCTATTGTTCCATAGCGGCCGGCCGGCGTCGTACTCCTTTCGAACGATTCGCCCGCCCGTCCTAAAATCCTCCCTTCGGCTCAGGACAGCAGGCCGGCATGCGCCTAAAGTGACATCGACTTCACGGCATCCGCGCCACGATCGACCAACCGGCGATCAACCGGCACAGCCAGAACGACACAAAGAAGCCCGGAGACACCATGTACCTCACACAAGGCCTGCATCGCTGCTTGCAGCAACACCCGGCGGAAATCGCGATCCGCTTCGGCGAGCGCACGCGGACTTTCGCGCAGCTGGGCGCGCGCGTGGCGCGGCTGGCCGGCGCGCTCCAGTCGCTCGGCATGGGCGCGGGCGACCGCGTGGGCATGCTCGCGCTCAATTCCGATCGCTACCTCGAATACATGCTCGGCGTGTGGTGGGGCGGCGGCGTGCTCAACCCCGTGAATATCCGCTGGAGTGTGCCCGAGATCGTCTACTCGCTCGACGACTGCGACACGCGCATCCTGCTGGTAGACGACCACTTCCTGCCGCTCGCCGGGGACATCGCGGCGAGCGCTGCGCGTCGCCCGATGCTCGTCTACACCGGCGAGCGTGACGCACCGTCCGGCATGCTCGCTTACGAGGCGCTGATCGCCGAAGCGCAACCTGTGGCAGACGCGTTTCGCGGCGGCAACGATCTCGCGACCATCATGTACACGGGCGGCACGACGGGCCGGCCCAAGGGCGTGATGCAGTCGCACCTGAACCTGTGGTCGTCGGCGATTTCGCGTATGGCGGAGTTCCGCGACTACGCGCACACCGTTTCGCTGCATGCGGCACCGCTTTTCCACACGGCCGCGATGGCGCGCGCGGTGGGCCAATTCGTGGCTGGCGACACGCACGTGGTGCTGCCCACGTTCGAGCCGCGCGCGGTGCTCGAAACGATCGAGCGCGACCGCGTGGACGAGCTCCTGCTCGTGCCGACCATGTTGCAGGCCGTGCTGGAGCACCCTGACTTCAAGCGGTTCGATCTTTCTTCGCTCAGGCGCATCTATTACGGCGCGTCGCCGATCGCCGCGGGCGTGCTCGACGCCGCGCTCGCGGCGCTGCCCGGCATCGCATTCTTTCACGCCTACGGTCTCACGGAGGCGTCGCCCGTGGTGTCGGTCAATCCGCCCGCGAATCACGGCCCCGAAGGGCGTGCTAGCGGCCTCTACCGCTCGGCCGGGCGTGCGGGGTTCGGCGTGACCGTCAAGATCGTCGACGATAATGGCGTGGAAGTGCCGCGCAATACCGTGGGCGAAATCGCCGTGCGCGGCGCCAACGTCATGCTCGGCTACTGGAACAAGCCCGAAGAAACCCGCGAGACGCTGCGCGACGGCTGGCTGCACACCGGCGACGGCGCCTACATGGACGAAAACGGCTACCTCTTCATCGTCGACCGCATGAAGGACATGATCGTGACGGGCGGCGAGAACGTCTATTCCGCCGAAGTCGAGAACGTGCTCTCGCGCCATCCCGCCGTTGCGCAATGCGCCGTGATCGGCGTTCCCGATGCGCGCTGGGGCGAAGCCGTGCACGCCGTGGTCGTCGCGCGCAGCGGCAGCGACGTGGACGAAGCCGCGCTGCGCGAGCATTGCCGCCAGTTCATCGCCGGCTACAAGTGCCCGAAGAGCATCGAGTTTCGCGAGGCGCTGCCGCTGTCGGCCGCCGGCAAGATTCTCAAGCGCGATCTGCGCGCGCCGTACTGGCAGAGCCAGTCCCGAGAGGTGGGCTGATCCGCACCGGTGGGTATCGTCATCCTTAACTTCCTGCAGTCTCACTTATTCAGGTATCCAAAATGAGCAACAAGGTTGTGGTAGCCGGCGTCGGCATGATTCCTTTCACCAAGCCCGGCGCGAGCGACGACTACGCCACGATGGGCGCCAATGCCGCGAAGGCGGCGCTCGCCGATGCGCGCATCGACTATGCGCTCGTCGAGCAGGCCTATGTCGGCTACGTGTTCGGCGATTCGACCTCCGGGCAGGCCGCCATCTATGGCGTGGGCCTCACCGGCATTCCGGTCGTGAACGTCAACAACAACTGCGCGACGGGTTCCACCGCGCTCTTCCTCGCGCGCCAGGCCGTGGAAAGCGGGGCCGTGGAATGCGCCATCGCGCTCGGCTTCGAGCAGATGGTGCCCGGCGCACTCAAGGGCGCGTACACCGACCGCCCCACGCCGATGGAGCGCTTCGTCAAGACCATGCTCGACGTGCAGGGCTTCGACGAAACCGCGCCGCGCGCCGCGCAATTCTTCGGCGGCGGTGGCCGCGCCTACATGAAGGAATACGACATCAAGCCGGAAACGTTCGGGCGTATTTCCGTGAAGGCGCGCCAGCACGCCGCGCGCAACCCCTTCGCCGTGTTTCGCAACACCGTGACGCTCGAAGAGGTGATGGCTTCGCCCGCCGTCTTCGATCCGCTCACGCGCTTGCAGTGCTGCCCGCCCACCTGCGGCGCGGCTGCGGCGATCGTGTGCTCCGAAGCGTTCGCGAAGCAGCACGGACTCGACACGCGCGTGGTCATCAAGGCCCAGGCGATGACGACGGACCGTAACAGCACGTTCGACGAAGGCGACATGCGCAAGGTGGTGGGCTACGACATGACGCGCGCCGCCGCGCAACAGGTGTATGAAAAGGCGGGCGTCGGTCCCGAAGACATTCAGGTCGTCGAACTGCACGACTGCTTCACGGCGAACGAATTGATCACCTATGAAGGGCTCGGCCTCACCCCCGAAGGCACGGCGGAGAAGTTCATTCTCGACGGCGACAACACCTATGGCGGCCGTGTCGTCACGAACCCCTCTGGCGGCCTGCTTTCGAAGGGCCATCCGCTGGGCGCAACGGGTCTCGCGCAATGCACCGAACTCGTGTGGCAACTGCGCGGACAGGCGCAGGACCGCCAGGTCGCCGGTGCGCGCTTCGGCCTCCAGCACAACCTCGGACTCGGCGGCGCGTGCGTGGTCACGCTCTACGAGCGCCAGTAACGCGAGGCCCGACGATGATCGACAAAAGCCATATCGGCGCACTGATCTCGCGCCACACGGCGCTCGTCGAGGCGGGCCGCCTGCGCTTCTTCGCGAAGGCGACCGGCCAGACGGACCGCCGTTACGTCGACGACGAGGCCGCGAGGGAAGCCGGCTATCCCGCGCTGCCCGTGCCGCCCACGTTCCTGTTCTGCCTCGAAATGGAATCGCCCAATCCGCGCGCGACCGTCGAGCGCCTGAATATCGACATCGGCCGCGTGCTGCACGGCGAGCAGCGCTTCCGCTATCACCGCATGGCGTTTGCGGGCGAACGCCTCGCATTCGAAACGCGCATCGCGGACATCTACGGCAAGAAGGGCGGCGCACTGGAATTCGTCGTGCGCGAAACGCGTGTGACGAACGCACAGGACGACGCGCCCGTTGCAGACCTGCGCAGCGTGATCGTCGTGCGCAACGGCTGATAGAAAAGCAGGAGCCATCATGCAATCGATTCGTTTGAACGACCTCGCCGTAGGCAGCGCGTTGCCGCCGTTCGCCGCGCCGCCGCTCACGCGCCTCACGCTCGCGCTTTACGCGGGCGCTTCCGGCGACCACAACCCGATTCACGTCGATCTGGACTTCGCGCGCCGCGCCGGCATGCCCGACGTGTTCGCGCACGGCATGCTGTCCATGGCGTATCTGGGGCGCCTGCTCACGAACTGGGTGCCGCAGCAGGCCATCCGCGAGTTCTCGGTGCGCTTCGCGGCGATTACGCACGTGGGCGACGCCATTACCTGCAGCGGCGTCGTCACCGAGCGTGACGAGGCCGCACGCACCGTCAAAGTCGCGCTCACCACGCGCGACGCACAAGGCGAAATCAAGCTCTCAGGCTCGGCGCTCGTCGCGCTCGACGCCTGAACGATCCATCACACACACGGAGTAGACAGAAGATGAGCAAGCTGGTTGGCAAGGTCGCCATCGTATCGGGTTCGGGCCGCGGCATCGGCCGGGAAATCGCACTGAAGCTCGCGGGCGAAGGCGCGGCAGTCGTGGTGAACGATCTGGACGCCGAACCCGCGCAGAGCGTGGTGGCCGAGATCATCGCGGCGGGCGGCAAGGCCGTGGCGTGCACGGGCAGCGTGACGGACGCGGACTTCGGCACGCGCTTCGTCGGCACGGCGCTCAGGGAATTCGGGCGTCTCGACGTCATCGTCAACAACGCGGGCTACACGTGGGACAACGTGATCCAGAAGATGAGCGACGAGCAGTGGAACGCCATTATTGACGTGCACGTGAGCGCGCCGTTCCGCATCCTGCGCGCCGCCGCCGACTACTTCCGCGAAAGCGCGAAGGCCGAAGCCGATGCGGGCCAGGAAGTGTTCCGCAAGGTCGTGAACATCTCTTCCGTTTCGGGCGTGATGGGCAACGCGGGCCAGGCGAACTATTCGGCCGCGAAAGCCGCGATCAACGGCCTCACGAAGGCGCTCGCGAAAGAGTGGGGCCGCTACAAAGTCAACGTGAACAGCGTGGCGTTCGGCCTCGTCAAGACGCGCCTCACCGAGGCGGTGGCGGGCGAGGGCAACAGCTCGACCATCGACATCGCGGGCCAGGCCATCAAGGTGGGCGTCAACGCGCAGCTCATGAAGAACATCGAGGCGATGATTCCCATCGGCCGCGGCGGCACGCCGGAAGAAGCGGCGGGCGCAGTGTATCTCATGTGCATTCCCGAATCGAACTACGTGACGGGGCAGGTGCTGGTGGTCGGCGGCGGCCGTCCGTAATACGTGGCTCGCGAGGAAGGAGTCGAACATGGCTGAATACCGCAGTCCGTGGATCACGGACGATCTCGTGCTGTTCCAGGACTCGATCCGCAAGTTCATCGAGCGCGAACTCGTGCCACACGAGGAGCGCTGGTGGAAGCAGCAGCACGTGGACCGCGAGGTGTGGCGCAAGGCCGGCGAATTCGGCATGCTCTGCGCGAGCATTCCCGAGGAATACGGCGGCGGCGGCGGCACCTTCGCGCATGAGGCCATCATCGCGCTCGAGCAGTCGCGCGCGATGGTGTCGAGCCTCGGCACGAACGTGCATAGCGGCATCGTCGCGCACTACATCCTGCGCTACGGCACCGAGGAGCAAAAGCGCAGGTGGCTGCCGAAAATGGCGAGCGGCGAGCGCGTGGCGGCGATCGCGATGTCCGAGCCGGGCGCGGGATCGGACCTCAAGAGCATCAAAACGCGTGCCGTGCGTGACGGCGATCACTTTGTCATCAACGGTTCGAAGACCTTTATTTCGAACGGCCTGCTCGCCGACCTGATCTGCGTGGTCGTCAAGACGGACCCGGCGCAGGGCGCGAAAGGCGTGTCGATCGTCGTCGTGGAGACCGACGATCTGCCCGGCTTCCGGCGCGGACGCGTACTCGAAAAGATGGGCCAGAAGGGCCAGGACACCGCCGAGCTGTTCTTCGACGATGTGCGCGTGCCGTGTGCCAACCTGCTCGGCACGGAAGAGGGCAAAGGCTTCTATCAGCTGATGCAGCAGTTGCCTCAGGAACGCATGATCATCGCGCTCGGCGCGCTGAGCGCGATGGAAAAGGCGCTCGATGTGACCACGGCCTACGTGCGCGAGCGCAAGGTGTTCGGCATGAGCCTGCTGGACATGCAGAACACGCGTTTCAAGCTCGCCGAGTGCAAGACCCACGCGACCATTGCGCGTACCTTCATCGACGACTGCATGGCGAAGGTGCTGCGCGGCGAACTCGACGCCGAAACGGCCGCGATGGCGAAATGGTGGTGCACGCAACGCAGTTGCGAAATCATCGACGAATGCCTGCAACTGCACGGCGGCTACGGCTACATGATGGAGTATCCGATCGCGCGGCTCTACGTGAATGCGCGCGTGAGCAAGATCTTCGGCGGCTCCAACGAGATCATGAAGGAACTGATCGCCCGCACGCTGTAACGTCGCTACTTGGGAGCACCAGATGGATTTGCGTTATACCGAAGCGGAACAGGCGTTCCGCGAAGAAGTGCGGGCGTTCGTGCGGGAGAACCTGCCTGCCGATATCCGCGAGAAAGTGCTCGCGCACCAGCGGGTGGAGAAGGACGACTACGTGCGCTGGCACCGCATCCTCAATGCGCATGGCTGGGGTGCGCCCACCTGGCCCAAGTCATGCGGCGGTACGGGCTGGAACGCGCTGCAGCGCCTGATCTTCGAGATCGAGACGCTCGGCGCGGGCGCGCCGCGACTGTTGCCGTTCGGCCTCACGATGATCGGCCCGGTGCTCATGAAGTACGCGAGCCCGCAGATGCAGGCGCGCTTTCTGCCGCGCATTCCGAACCTCGACGACTTCTGGTGCCAGGGTTATTCCGAACCCGGTTCGGGTTCCGACCTCGCCTCGCTGAAAACGCGCGCCGTGCGCAAGGGCGACAAGTACATCGTGAACGGCCAGAAAACGTGGACCACGATGGCGCATTTCGCGGACTGGATCTTCTGCCTCGTGAGAACGGATTCCGAAGCGAAGCCGCAGGAAGGCATTTCGATGCTGCTGGTCGACATGAAATCGCCGGGCGTCACGGTCCGGCCGATCGTCACGCTCGACGGCGGCCACGACGTGAACGAGACATGGTTCGAGGACGTGGAAGTGCCCGTGGAAAATCTCGTGGGCGAGGAGAACCGCGGCTGGACCTACGCGAAGTATCTGCTCGGGCACGAGCGCACGGCGATTGCGGGCATCGGCCATTGCTATCGCGAGTTGCGGCAGTTGAAACATTACGCGGCACAGGCCGCGGACGGCAAGGGCGGCCGCATGCT
Source organism: Paraburkholderia sp. EG287B (assembly GCF_040965595.1). Classification (NCBI taxonomy): domain Bacteria; kingdom Pseudomonadati; phylum Pseudomonadota; class Betaproteobacteria; order Burkholderiales; family Burkholderiaceae; genus Paraburkholderia; species Paraburkholderia sp. EG287B. Next base: position 272,217 of record NZ_JBFRCG010000003.1, on the reverse strand, counting down.
CGACGACGCGCGCATGCGCGACAAGATCGCCCGCCTCGAAATGAACCTCATGGCGCTGGAAATGCTGCTGCTGCGCGTGGCGACGGCAGATGGCGGGCGCGGTCCCGGCCCCGAGGCATCGATCGTGAAGATTCGCGGCTCGGAACTGCAGCAGGACATCTCCATGCTTCAGCAGGAAGTGGCCGGGCCGCACGGCTGGCCCTACGCGCCGCAATGGCTCGAACCCGGCGCCCATGCCCCCGTGAGCGGGCCGCAATGGGCGGCGCCCGCTGCGTCCACCTATTTCGACATGCGCAAGACCTCGATTTACGGGGGCGCGACCGAGGTGCAGAAGAACATCATCGCGAAGATGATCATCGGCTTTTAGGACACGCACATGGACTTCACGTATAGCGAAGAGCAGCAAATGCTCGCGGATAGCCTGCGCCGTTTCGTCGAAAGCGAATACACGTTCGCGCGACGGCGCCGGCGCGCGCGCGAGGGCGCGAGCTTCGATCGCGCCATCTGGACACGGCTTGCGGAAATGGGCGTGCTCGGCCTCACGGCGCCCGCCGAATACGGCGGGTTCGGCGAAGGCGCGGCGAGCCGGCTCGTGGTGCAGCGCGAACTGGGCCGGGCGCTGGTGCTCGAACCGATCGTCCCGTGCAGCGTGATGGCGACCGCGATACTCGCGGCATACGCCAGCGCCGCGCAGCAGGACCACTGGCTGGGCGCGATCGCCACGGGGCAGCAGGTCGTCGTGCCGGCGTTCGCGGAAACCGCGTCGCGCTACCGGCTCGATGCGGTCGTCACACGCGCGACGCCCGTTGGGCGCGGCTACGTGCTCGACGGCGCGAAAGCACTGGTCTGGCATGGCGAGGCTGCGGATGCGTTCATCGTCAGCGCACGCGTGGGTGACGCGGCCACCGGTGACATCGCGCTCTTCCTCGTCCCGCGCGATAGCCGGGGCGTGAGCGTGGCCGGCTATCCGACCATGGACGGCCAGCGCGCCGCCGACGTATCGTTCGAGGCGGTCGCAGTGGGCGCGGAAGCCCTGATCGGCGTGCCCGGCGCAGGCGTGGCCGCGCTCGGGCACGGCGTGGACTGCGGGATCGCGGCGCTCTGCGCGGAAGCGGCCGGCGCGATGGAGCGCCTGATCGAGATCACCGGCGAGTATTTGCGCACGCGCCGCCAGTTCGGCCAGCCGCTCGCCACGTTCCAGGCGCTACAGCATCGCATGGCGGACATGCTCGTGCACAAGGAGCTGGCGCTTTCCATGGCCTACGTCGCCGCGCAAGCGCTGGACGAACCCGAAACGCGCAAGCGCCGCCGCATGCTCGCCGCCGCGAAAGTGACCGTCGCCGAGGCGGGACGCTTCGTTGGCCAGCAGGCGGTGCAACTCCACGGTGGCATGGGCATGACCGACGAGCTGGAAGTGGGCGACTATTTCAAGCGGCTGACGATGTTCGATCCGCTCCTCGGCGACACCGACCATCATCTCGCAAGCTACGTCGAGGCGATGGAAGACTGAGCCCCACGCACCGCCCCGCATCATGCGGGGCGGTTCTTTTACGGACGTTCGATTTTTCCGAAAATGATCAGGACTACCATTGAAAAAGGTATCGCCACGCTGACGCTCGACAACCCGGAGCGCAAGAACGCCCTGAGCGCTGCGGCGCTCGCCGCATTCGCGGATGCCATCGAAGCATTGCGCCGCGACGCCACGGTGCGCGCGTTGATTCTGACCGGCGCAGGCGGCGAGTTTTGCTCGGGCGGCGACGTCAGCGCGATGCAAGGGCCCGCCGATACGGCCGCCGTGCGCCGCCGCATGATCGAGAGCCAGCGGCCGTGCGCGGCGCTGGCGACGTTCGACAAGCCGGTGATCGCAGCGGTGGATGGCGTGGCGTACGGCGCGGGCTTCAGCATTGCGTTGATGGCCGATTTCATCGTCGCGAGCGAGCGCGCGCGCTTTTGCCTCGCGTTCGCGCGCATGGGCCTCGTGCCCGATCTGGGCGCGCTGCATACGCTGCCGCGCATCATCGGCGCGCAACGCACGCGCGAACTCGTCTATTCGGCCCGCGAGTTGCCTGCGCTCGAGGCGCAGGCGTTGGGCATCGTGCTGGAGGTGGTGCCCGCCGATGCGCTGGGCGCGAGAGCGCACGAACTGGCGCTCGCCATGAGCGCGCAATCGCCGGACGCGTTCGCGATGACCAAGCGTTTGCTCGCGCAGACGTTCGAACGCGACTTCGGCGCACTCCTCGACGCGGAGGCGGGCGCCCAGGCCATTGCGTTGACCTCGCCGTATCTGCGCGAGGCCGCGGCGCGCTTTGCGCGCAAGGAAGCCCCGTTGTTCCGCTGGCCGCGCAACGATCGCGAAGCCTGAGCGCACGATCGAAGGGAGGAGCCGCGGGGCAAACCCTTGCTCCGTTCGAAGCAGCGCGGAACACTTCAACGCGTCCCGCCGCTTCCTGCTTTAGGACCACGACAGCTGTTTGTGTCCGCCTTAAGTTAACACCCATCGGAACAGCCGACCCAGCCGGCGCCGAATCTAGGAGACAAGACATGACGAACGCGATCGCCACGCCCGAGGCGAACCCGACCCCTGCGCATGCGCACTTTACGCTCGACCCTGTTTCGCCCGCCATCGGTGCGGAAGTGAACGGCATCGACCTGCGCGAAACGCTGGACGACACCACCGTCGCCGCGCTGCGCGCCGCGCTCGTGCAGCACAAGGTGCTGTTCTTCCGCGACCAGGACATCACGCCCGCGCAGCACGTGGCGCTTGCACGCCGGTTTGGCCAGCTCGAAGTGCATCCCGTGTTTCCGCATCACGCCGACCATCCCGAACTCGTCCTGCTGGGCGGCACGCAGGCTTCGAAGGCGCGCGAGAACATCTATCACTCGGACGTGTCCTGGCGCGAGATTCCCTCGATGGCGTCGATGCTGCGTTGCGTGGAATGCCCGCGCAGCGGCGGCGACACGATCTGGGTGAACATGGAGAAGGCCTATGCGGAGCTGCCCCAGGCCGTGAAAGCGCAACTCGCCGGCCTCGAAGCCGTGCATGACATCATGCCGTCATTCGGCTCGCGCATGTCGGCCGAAGAACGCGGGGCAAATCGCGTGAAATTCCCCGCCGTGATTCATCCTGTGGTCCGCACGCATCCGGAAAGCGGCGAAAAGATCCTGTACGTGAACGAAGGCTTCACGACCCATCTCGCCAACTTTCTGAGCACGGGCACGTTTCGCGTGGGCTTCGATTTCCGCTACGGCGAACTCGAGTTGCTCCAGTATCTGTTTCGCCAGGCCGCCATTCCCGAGTACCAGGTTCGGCTGCGGTGGGCGCCCAACACCATCGCGTTCTGGGACAACCGCTCGACCCAGCACTACGCGATCCAGGACTATTTCCCGGCCGTGCGGCGCATGATGCGCGCAACGATCATCGGCGACAAGCCGTTCTGACGCCTCGCGCATTTCACTGCACATCTCAATCGACAGGAATCGTTACCCGTGCACAAGATCGATCAGTACTACATAGGCGGCCAGTGGGTCGCGCCCGCGCCAGGCGCAAGTATTCATGAGATGGTGTGCCCTGTCACGGAGGCGGTGGTGGGAACGGTGCTCCTCGGCACGCACGCCGATGTCGAGCGCGCCGTGGCCGCGGCGCGCGCCGCGTGGCCCGCGTGGTCGGGCACGAGTGTCGCGAGCCGCGTGGCGCTGCTCACGCGCATCATCGAGCGCTATACCGCGCGCTATGACGAACTTGCGCGTGCAGTGAGCACGGAAATCGGCGCGCCGATCAAGTTGAGCCACGAACTGCAGGCGCGCGTGGGCCTCGCGCAGCTGCAGAGCGTGCGCGCCGCACTGGAGTCGTTCGAATTCAGCGAGCGGCGCGGCTCGACCGAGATCGTGCGCGAAGCCGTGGGCGTGGTCGCACTCATCACGCCGTGGAACTGGCCGCTCAACCAGATCGCGGCGAAGGTCGCGCCGGCGCTTGCGGCGGGCTGCACGGTCGTGGTCAAGCCTTCGGAGATTGCGCCGCTCGACGCGCGTCTGTTCGCAGAGATACTCGACGAGGCGGGCGTGCCGCCCGGCGTATTCAACCTGGTCTACGGCGACGGCGCGACAGTGGGCGCGGCACTGTCCGGCCATCCCGACATCGACATGGTGTCGATCACGGGCTCGACGCGAGCGGGCGCGCAGGTCGCCTCGAGCGCGGCGGGCACGGTCAAGCGCGTGGCGCAGGAACTGGGCGGCAAGTCGCCGAGCCTCATCTTCGAAGACGCCGATCTGCCGACCGCGGTGAAGGCGAGCGTGCTGGCCTGCATGCTGAATTCGGGGCAAACCTGTATCGCGCCCACGCGCTTGCTCGTACAACGCAGCCAGTACGATGCGGCCATCGAAGTCGCCTGCGCGGCGGTCAACGCGCTGAAGGTCGGCGATCCGGCCGCCGCGGACACGATCCTCGGCCCGATTTCCAATCGTGCCCAGTACGAGAAAGTCCAGCGGATGATCGCGATCGGCATCGAAGAGGGGGCGCGTCTCGTGGCGGGCGGCGAGGGCAGGCCCGCTCACCTGTCACGCGGTTTCTTCGCGCGGCCCACCGTGTTCGCCGACGTGCGCAACGACATGACGATCGCGCGTGAAGAGATCTTCGGTCCGGTGCTCGCCATCCTTCCGTTCGATACGGAGGAAGAGGCCGTCACGATCGCGAACGACACGCCGTATGGCCTCGCCGCTTACGTGTGGTCCGGCGACGCGGCGTGCGTTCGTCGCGTAGCGGCACGGCTTCGCGCGGGCAGCGTGCAGATCAACGGCGCGAAGATGGATCTCGCGGCGCCGTTCGGCGGCAGGAAGGCGTCCGGCAATGGGCGGGAGCACGGCGCGTATGGTCTCGCCGAGTTCCTCGAATACAAGCAGATCACGGGCTGCGCGGCATGAACCGACCCGCACAGGAATTCGACTACGTCGTGATCGGCGCGGGGTCGGCGGGTTGCGCAATTGCCGCGCGCCTTGCCGAAAGCGCGGGCCCGAGCGTCGCGCTCATCGAAGCGGGACCGAGCGATCACCACTACACGGTGTGGGCCCCGCTCGGTATCGCGGTGACGGTGCCGCGCGAAGGGCCACGCAACTACGCGTTTCATACCGAGCCGCAAGCCGGCTTGCTCGGCCGCCGCTCGTATCAGCCGCGAGGGCGGGGTCTCGGCGGCAGTTCGTCGATCAACGGCATGGTCTACATTCGCGGGCATCGCGCGGACTTCGACGCGTGGGCGAACGCGGGCTGTACCGGCTGGAGCTACGAAGACGTGCTGCCGTATTTCCGCCGCAGCGAGTCGAACGAGCGTTGCGCCGGTCGTGACGACGATCGCTTTCACGGTGCGCGTGGCCCGTTGCATGTGAACGAATTGCGCTCGCCCAATCCGTTCTCGCAGCACTTTATCGCAGCGGCATTGCAGGCGGGCCTGAAGCCGAACCCCGACTTCAATGGCTTGGACCAGGAGGGCGTCGGCCTCTATCAGGTCACGCAACGCGACGGCGAACGCTGGAACACGGCACGCGCCTGGCTGCACGGCGGGTATCGCGGCGACACGGCGCACAACGGCGGCCGCGAATGGCTCACGGTGCTGACCGGGGCGCGGGCGCAGCGCATCGTGTTCGAAGGGGGACGCGCCGCGGCAGTCGAGATATGGCGTGACGGCGTTGTGCAAACCGTGCGAGTGCGCCGCGAGATCGTGGTGAGCGCGGGAGCGTTTCATTCCCCGCAGCTGCTCATGGCTTCGGGCGTCGGACCGGCGGCGCATCTGCGCGAATTCGGCATCGAGGTCGTGTATGACGCGCCGCAGGTGGGCCAGAATCTGCAGGACCATCTGGACATCATCGTGAACAAGCAGGTCGCGTCGACCGAGCTGTTCGGGCGCTCCATGCCCGGCCTGATGCGGCTCGCCCGCGAGATTCACCGCTACCGGCGCAAGCGCACGGGCATGGTCACGTCGAACCTCGCCGAGGCGGGCGCATTCGTGCGGAGTGCGCCGGGTCTCGCGGCACCCGACCTGCAACTGCATTTCGTGCCCGCGATGCTCGGCAACCGCGGCGAAGGCAAGCCGCCGCGCGGGCACGGCTATTCGTGCCACGCCTGCGTGCTGCGGCCGCACAGCCGCGGCGCGGTGACGTTGCGCTCGCCTCACATGCACGATACCCCGTCGATCGACCCGCGTTTTCTCGCCGACGAACGCGACATGGCAGGCATGGTCGCGGGCGTGAAGCTGGTGCGCCGGATCTTCGCGCAGGACGCGCTCGCGCGCCATGGCGGCCGCGAATTGTTCACGGACGACATCGCGCGGGAGACGGAGGGCGATGAGGCGATCCGCGCATTCGTGCGCCGCAACGCCGACACGGTGTACCACCCGGTGGGCACCTGCCGCATGGGCGCCGACACGCAATCGGTCGTCGATCCGCAGTTGCGCGTGCGCGGGGTGACGGGACTACGCGTCGTGGACGCGTCGATCATGCCGACACTTGTGAGCGGAAATACCAATGCCGCTGCAATCATGATCGCGGAAAAGGCGGCGGACTTGATGCGCACCGGCATGTAGACGGCGCCTGTCGTTACGCTTTCTGTTGCTTCCTAGTTGATTCGGATAACGAATCGATACGCGCCGCGTTAGAACCCCGAGGTCAAGACTCATGCTTCAGATCGAACAACCCGTGGCCGCGACACACGCTGTGCGTGCGCGTAACGGCTGGGCCACGGTCGCCGCGCTGTTTCTGTTCATGGCGCTCAATTTCGCCGATAAAGCCGTAGTCGGCCTGGTCGCGGTGCCGATGATGCGGGACATGGGATTGAGCCCGGCGCAGCTTGGCATCGTCGGCAGCGCATTTTTCGTGCTGTTCGCCGTGTCGGCCATCGGCGTGGGCTGGATCGCGGACCGCCTCGATCCCACGTGGCTGCTCGCCGGGCTTGCGCTCGTCTGGGTGGCCGCGCAGTTGCCGATGATCTGGCCAGCAAGCTTCGCGACGCTCGTGCTGTGCCGCATCGTGCTGGGTGCGGGCGAAGGTCCCGCATTGCCGCTCGCGATGCACGTGACGTATGAGGCCTTCGACGACCGGCGACGCAGCCTGCCCACGTTGATCGTGCAGCTCGGCGCGACGGCGGGGCTCGTGCTGGCCGGGCCCGCGTTGACCTACGTCGAGCAGCGCTGGCACTGGCGCGCCACGTTCCTCGCACTCGGCGTAGCCGGCGTGGCGTGGGTCGCGCTATGGCTCGCGGTGCGGTTTGCGGGGGCGCCACGCATGCGCGTTCGGGCGGCGGCCGCCCCGCGCGCCGTCACGCCCGGCTGGCGTGTGTTGCGCTCGCACTTCGGCAGCGCCACGGTGCTGACCGTCCTGTTCCAGTCGTTCGCGGGCTATGCGGTCGTCGCCTGCGGCATCACGTGGATGCCCGTTTATTTCCGCCTCGGGCTGGGCATGCCCCCCGCGCGTGCAGGGTGGCTGTTCGGTCTGCAGGTGCTTTTGCAGGTGCCGGTGGGGTTCGCGCTGGCCACGCTCTCGCACGCGCTGCTCAGGCGCAGCGTCTCGACGCGCATCGCGCGAGGCGTGCTCGTGAGCGCGTGCTGCACGGTCGGCGGGATCTTGCTGTGTGTCTCGTTTGCATCGTGGCCGCCGCTCACGAAGGTGGCGCTGGTGGGCCTGGCCTGCGCATTCGCCACGCAGGCGTTCACGTTCGGGCCGCAACTCGTGGCCGAAGTCGTGCCGGGCGCGAACCGCGCAGCCATGCTCTCGACCGTTCATGCGCTCGCGACGACGGCCGGCTTGTTCGCGCCGGCGCTCATGGGACATCTCGTCACTTCGACGGCGGGCCCACGCGGCTACGAAGCGGGTTTCGGCGCAATGGGCGCGCTGCTCGCCGTAGCGGGCGTGGCGGGCTTTCTCTGGCTGCAGCCCGCAAAGGAGGGCCGTGGGGCGCGCTGAGGTTCGCGTACCCGATTCAACCGGAAGCTTTATTGGGCCGGGTTCTTTGGTAATTCGCAGTGCGATCCATTCCGCCAACGAGCGGATACCGACAACAGAAGAGGAGACATGCATGCGTTTGAAGCTGATTAGCCAGGGTGTGATGGGCGCGACGTTCGCAATGGCCGCGAGCGCCGCCTGCGCCCAGACGAGTGTGACGCTCTACGGTGTGGCCGACACGTTCTTCCAGTACCTGAACAACGGCGGCACCGCGTCGGTTTCCCAGCGCAGCGGCGGTTCGACGGGCTCGATGTTCGGCCTGAAGGGTTCCGAAGACCTCGGCAACGGGTTCAAGGCCAATTTCGTGCTCGAAAACGGCTTCAACCTCAACAACGGCACGGGTTTTGCGGACACGACCGCCTTGTTCTATCGCCAGGCGTGGGTCGGCGTGGCACACGGCGATTACGGCGCGCTCACGTTCGGCAGGCAGTACCAGCCGAGCTTCCGGGCCGTCTACCCGAGCGATCCGTTTCGCGCCAACGAGGTGCTTTCGCCGCTTTCGGCCGCCGTGCTCGCGACCGATCGCAATACGCTCTCCACGCAGTACGCCGCGGGCCGCACGAGCAACTCGATCCTGTATGTCTCGCCGAAACTGGCCGGATTCCAGCTCAACGCCATGTATGGTTTCGCTGCGACCGTCACGCAGCCGGTGCCGGCGACCACGGGCAATATTCTCGACGTTTCCGCGACCTATACCGGCTATGGCCTCTTCGTCGGCCTGGCCTACATGAACGAACATGCGGGCACGGAAACCGTGCCCGGCCTGCCGGCCGCCCTTACGCTCGTGGGCACGGAGCATTACACGGCGGCGCTTGCCTACCGTATCGGCATTGTCAACCTGCAGGCGAATTATTCCTATGCGAGGCCGAAGACACCGCCCGCGCATTCGCTCGCGGCCGCGCTCGGCTCCGCGCATGCGTACAACGTGACGGAGGTTGGCGCGACGATTCAGGCCACCTCGTTCGACGCGATCCAGATCGCCGGCATTCAGCGCAACATTCACGGCGTCAACGACGAAACGCTCGGCATCGAACTGGGCTACGATCGGCAGATCTCGAAGCGCACGAGCCTTTACGCGCGCGCGGGGTATCTGAAGAACCACGGCCAGGCGATGATGAGCTGGCCCGGCATTTCGGTTACGGCCCCGCAATCGTCGCAAACGCTTGCCGTGCTCGGTATCTCGCATCTTTTCTGAAGCCGGTTACTGCGGACTCCAAATGAATGAGGAAGCGGCGCGGCATGACAGCCTCGTCGCTTTCGATATGCCTTCATTTTGCCATGTGGAACAACAGGGTAGCGGCACGGCCAGATGCCCCCAAAACAGGTATGCTGCGGACATCCCGCGTGTCCCGCGCGGGGCACGAACGTGGAGTTCCCGATGTGTGCCAATCCTGCCAGTGTGTCCTCCGGACTGCGCGAAGTCTGGTTGATCCGTCATGGTGAAACGGAATGGAGCCTCTCCGGGCAGCACACCGGCCGCACCGATATCGCGCTCACCGGGCACGGGCGCGAGCAGGCGCGCTCGCTGGCGCCGTCGCTCGCCGCACAGCACTTCGACGCGGTGCTATGCAGCCCGATGGCGCGCGCCATCGAGACGTGCCAGCTTGCGGGCCTCGGCGACGAGATGACGATTTCGGCCGACCTGCACGAGTGGGACTACGGGATTTACGAAGGTCTCAAGACAGCGGAGATCCGCAAGACCGAACCCGACTGGAGCGTGTGGCATTCGCCCATCGCGCATGGCGAGGATCTCGCGCGGGTTCAGACGCGCGCCGCGGCGGTGATCGAGGGGCTGCTGGCGATGCGGGGCCGCGTGGCGCTCTTTTCGCACGCGCATTTCCTGCGCGCGTTGGGGGGCTGCTGGGCTTCCGGTTCGGCGGCGCTCGGCGAGCATCTGTATCTCGACACGGCTTCGGTCAGCATTCTCGGCTTCGACCACGAAAGCCGCGCCATCCGCCGCTGGAATGCGCTCGGCGAGCGCAGGGCGTTGATGTGAAGACGCCCTGTCGTGCTCGCTCAGCGCAAGGAGCACGACAGCCAGTGCGCGATTCGCACGCCGTCCAGGCGCGAACCCTCGGGCGTGGCGCTCCCTAGCATCGTGACGATCACGGGCCGCCGGCCGTGCACCATCACGCGCATCACCATATTGTGGCCGGACTCGTTGATGAAGCCGGTTTTCTGCACGCTCGCGCGCACCTGGCCGTAGCGCACCAGCCGATTGCTGTTCACATACAGCAACTGCCCGCGGCCAGTGGGCACGCGTTCCTGATGGTCGATCGAATAGCGGCGAATCAGCGAGTAGCCGTTGGCTGCGCGCACCAGGCTCGCCAGCTCGCGCGCGGTTGAGACGTTCTGCGGCGAGAGCCCCGTCGCGTTGACGAAATGCGTGTGCTTCATGCCGAGACGCTGCGCTTTCGCGTTCATTGCCGCGATGAACGCAGCCTGCCCGCCCGGATAGTCGCGGCTGAGCGCCGAAGCCGCACGGTTTTCCGAGGACATCAGCGCAACGTGCAGCATGTTCGCGCGGGTGAGCGAGGCTCCCACGCCGAGGCGCGAATGCGTGAACTTGAGCGTGTCGAGATCGGCGGTCGTGACCGAAAGCCGCTGTTGCAGCGGCGCATGCGCGCTATCGAGCCAGACGATGGCCGTCATGAGCTTCGACACCGATGCGATGGGCGCCACCGTGTCGGCATGGCGCGCGTAGAGCGGCGTGTGGGTGTTTTCGTCGACGACGTAGATCGCATGCGAAAAGAGCTGCTTGCGCGAGGCCGGCGTAAAGCCGCAGCGGGCGAGCAGGCGAGGGGCGTGCGCGCTTTTGGCGCTCGCGTGCGCGGCGTGATGCGGCGCCGGCGGCGGGCCGTGTCTGGGCTTCGCGCGTTTGGTGCGGCGCTTCGTCCCGGAGAGCTTGGTGGAGGGCGCATCAGCGGGCATCGAACGGTGCGCGGGCTTGGTCTTGTGCGCGACTTTCTTTTTCCTTTTGGGCGTGGCGTGAACGGTTCTTTCCGCCGCGGTGTGATGAGCGGCTGCATGGGCGCAGACCGGAGCCGCGCCGGCCGCGAGGCCCGCGACGATCAGGGCGAGCAGGCTGGACAGCAATCGAAGTCGGGAAGCGAAAGGCATCGACAGATGGGCTTGTACGTTGGGTCTGCGCGGCGCGCGTCGAGATTCTGGCGGCATTGTTCGAGCCGCATCGGCCGATGAAGTTCCATTCCGGTTCCATAATCGTCACCCAGTGGGACCATCGTCGTATTGAACGGGCGGCGAGCGGGTCCGTATACTCCGTGATGCCAAGGGGGAACAGGGATGCTCAATCAACTCTCCGACACCTTCCTGCTCGTCTTCGCAGGACTCTTTCCCGTTATCAATCCGCCCGCGGCGGGGTTCATCGTACTGAGCATGCTGCCGCATGCGACGGCCAGCGAACGCGCATTTCTCGCGCGGATCATCGCCATCAACAGCCTGTTCATTCTGCTCGGGGCGCTGCTGATGGGCGCCTATGTGCTCTCGTTCTTCGGCATATCGATACCCGTGTTGCGGGTGGCGGGCGGGCTGGTCATCGCGTTCGCCGGCTGGAACCTGCTGCACAAATCGCCCGATGGCGCGGAGGCGGCACAATCGCAGGCGCCGCCGGATTCGGCGCGCCAGGCGACGCTGCGCGCCATGGCGTTTTATCCGCTCACGCTGCCGGTTACCGTTGGACCGGGTTCGATCGCGGTCGCGATTGCGCTGGGCACGGGCCGGCCACGCGGTCACGTGCAACTCGTCAATGTCGTCGGCGTGCTGCTCGCCTTGATCGTTCTTTGCGGCTGCATCTATCTCTGTGTGCGTTTCGCGGGGCACGTCGGCAAGCGGCTCGGACCGGTCGGGACGGAAGTGCTCATGCGCCTGCTCGCCTTTGTGCTGCTGTGCATCGGCCTGCAGATCCTGTGGCTCGGGATCGAGGATCTGCTCGAGTCGGTGCCGCTTTCGGTGAGCGTCAAATAGCGCAGCGCGCCGCCGCAGCCCTCGCCATGTTGCGCCGCATGAAAGGGAAAACCACGAGCCCATAACATCAGACGTCTGATGTAGATTGAAGCGCAACGTAGCCAACCCACGCAAACTTGCGAAGCCATGCGCCTGAGCGTCGATCAGTCGATGTGCGAGCGAATCCAGGATTCGCTGCTGGAAATGATCCGCGAGCGCTCGCTCAAGCCGGGCGATCAAATCCCCCCGGAGCCGGAGCTTTGCGAGCTGTTGCGCGTGGGCCGCTCCAGCTTGCGCGAGGCGGTCGCGCAGATGATTTCGCACGGTCTTCTCACGCGCGTGCACGGTAAGGGGACCTTCGTCAGACAAATCACGCTCAAGCTGCAAGGCGGTCTGGATGATCTGATGTCTGTGACGGACATGATACGCAGTGTCGGTGCGGTGCCTTCCACGAGCCGTCTGCAGGTGAGGACGATCGCGGCTTCCGGCAGCCTCGCGCAAAAGCTCGGCCTCGCCGAAGGCGATCCGTGCGTGCGCTTCGAACGCGTGCGGCGTGCCGACGATGCGATCGCCGCTTACTGCATCGACATCGTGCCCAAGGCGCTGCTCGAAGGGCAGGAGCTGGGCGAGTCGCTGTTCGGCACGCTGGAGCGGGCGGGCGTGCGGCTCTCCCACACCCATAGTTCGATCCAGCCGACCGTTCTCACGCCGCGGGATTTGCCGGAACTGCAGGAGAGCATCGGCATGTTCCTGCTGATCGACGAAGTGGATTTCGACGAGACCGGCCGCGCGGTCTGCTACAGCAACGACTATTACAACGCCAGCATTTTCAAGTTCGATCTCGTGCGCAAGCGACGTTAGGCGGGCCGGCGGCCCATTTCCGGACAGGAAGAACGTATGCACTTCGAAGCTTTCAGTTCTGCCGAATTGACCGACTATCTGCTCGGCGTTCCGGCCGTTTGCGCAAGGCTTGGCGACGACAGGGAATTGCAGGTCGTCGAAGTGGGCGACGGCAATCTGAACTACGTCTACTTCGTGAGCAGCACGCGCGACCCGCGCCTGAGCGTCGTGGTGAAACAGGCGCCGCCGTACCTGCGACTGGTCGGTGAAGCATGGCCCTTGCCGCGCGAGCGCATGGAGCGCGAAGTGGCGGCGTTGCGCCGCTTCGGCGCGCTGTGCCCGGAACACGTGCCGAGCGTCTTCCACGCGGATAGCGAGAAGTTCCTGATGGTGATGCAGCGGCTCGATTCGCATCGTGTGCTGCGCGGGGGGCTGATCGACGGCATCGTGTATCCGCGGCTCGCCGATCACATCTCCACGTTTCTGGCCCGCACGCTCTTTCACGGCTCCGATCTCTATCTTGCGCCGGATGCCAAGAAAGCGGCCGTAGGCGGCGACATCAACACCGAATTGTGCAAGATTACCGAGGAACTCGTCTTCACGTTTCCGTTCGAAGATCATCCCTCGAATGTCTACAGCCCCGCGCTGCCCGCGGCTGCGATCGAACGGCTGCGCACGCACGAGCCGCTGAGGCTCGCGGCAGGCGAGATGAAGTGGGCCTTCATGAATCATGCGGAAACGCTCGTGCACGGCGACCTGCATACGGGCTCGATCATGGCGAACGAGCACGAGACGTATGTGATCGACCCCGAGTTCGCGTTCTATGGGCCGATGGGCTTCGACACGGGCGCGTTCATTGCGAACCTGCTGCTCGCGTATTACGCGCGCGACTGGCACGACCGCGAGGCGAGACGCGACCCGGCAGCCTACCAAGGCTGGCTGCTCGAGCAGGTGGAGGCCGTGTGGAACGCCTTCGCGCAAAAGTTCGGGCAGATCTGGCGGCTGCACGAGCGCGAGACCGGCCACGCGTATATCGGCGGCCCGGCGGGCACGCGTGCGGCTCAGGCCTTCCGCGACGATTTCATCAATCGCCTCTTCGCCGATACGCTCGGTTTTGCGGGCTGCAAGATGATCCGCCGCATCGTCGGCATGGCGAAGGTGGCGGAAATTACGGGCATCAAGGACGACGCGGTGCGCGCGCGTGTGGAAGTGCGCTGCCTGAAGCTCGCCGAAGCGCTGCTGGTACGGCGCCGCGAGCTGCCGTCGATCGAGGCGGTCACGGCGCTGGCCGCACAGGTGCTCACCGAATTGGTTTAAACGAATACAGGCTGCCGCATGAGCGGCAGCGCCCGGACAACCGGCATCGACGGAGAACGTATGACGTTGCAGGCGCAGCAATCGAGTCTTCCGCCCACCATCGAGTGGCGCGACGACACCCTTTATCTGCTCGACCAGACGCGTTTGCCGCGCGAATGCGTGGTCGAGGCCGTGGACAGTGTCGAGGCGGTCTGGCGCGCGATCCACGAGTTGCGCGTTCGCGGCGCACCGGCGATCGGCGTCGCGGCCGCCTATGGCCTGTGTGTAGCGATGCGGCACGAGCCAACCGGATCGCGCGATACGTTCCTCGCGCGTCTCGCAGCGCACGCCGCGTATCTGGACAGCGCGCGGCCCACCGCGGTGAATTTGCGCTGGGCGCTCGAGCGGATGCTCTCACACGCACGCGCGGAGTCCGGCGCGACGGGCGCGACATTATATGAAACGCTCGTTGCCGAGGCGAAGCGTATTCATCAAGAGGATATCGGGTTGTGCGCGCGCATCGGCGAAGCCGGGCGCTCGCTGATCGCGCCCGGCAGCGGCGTGCTCACGCACTGCAATGCCGGTGCGCTGGCCACGGCGGGCATCGGCACGGCGACCGCGCCGCTCTATTGCGCGCATCGCGACGGCGTGGCGTTTCGCGTCTATGCGGACGAGACGCGACCGCTCCTGCAAGGCGCGCGGCTCACCGCTTACGAACTGCAGCAGGCGGGGCTCGACGTCACGCTGATCACCGACAGCATGGCGCCGACCCTGATGGCCCAAGGGCTCATCGACCTCGTGATCGTCGGCACGGATCGCGTGGCCGCGAACGGCGACGTCGCGAACAAGATCGGCACGCTCGGCGTGGCGATCGCGGCGAAGCACTTCGGCATTCCCTTTTATGTGGCGTGTCCCTCGTCGACGCTGGATCTGCGCACCGCCAGCGGCGCGGACATCGAGATCGAGGAGCGCGGCGCGGCGGAGGTGACGCATCTCGCGGGGCAACGCACCGCGCCCGAGGGCATTCAGGTGCGCAACCCTGCGTTCGATGTCACGCCCCATACGCTCGTGACCGGCATCGTGACGGAGCGGGGCATCGTGCGCGCGCCCTTCGAGGCAAGTCTTGCCGCGCTGTTCGCTACCGGAGCGGCAGCGTGAGCGGCGCAAGCGAAGGCCGCCGTGCGGGCGAGACGGCGGAACGCGCGCGCGACGCGCGCGCGGAAACCGAAATGCGCCAGCAGATCGTCGATACCGCGCGCGAGATGGAGCGCCTCGGCATCAATCAGGGCACCTCGGGCAACGTGAGCGCGCGCTGGCATGACGGACTCCTGGTGACCCCGAGTGGTGTGCCGAGCGCCGCGCTCACGCGCGAGCGCATCGTCTGGATGCCGCTCGACGTGCGCGACGACGATCCGCTCTTCGAAGCGCAACGCCCCTCGTCGGAGTGGCGTTTTCATCGCGACATCCTGCGTGCGCGCGCTGACGTGAACGCCGTGGTCCATACGCATTCGCAGGCCGCGACGGCGCTCGCGATTCACAGTCGCGGCATACCCGCGCATCACTACATGGTGGCCGCGGCGGGCGGCAATTCGATTCGCTGCGCGCCGTATGCGACCTTCGGCAGCCAGGCGCTCTCCGATCACGCGCTCGAAGCGCTGGACGAGCGGCTCGCGTGCCTGCTCGCGCATCACGGCGTCATCGCGCTCGGCCGCGATCTCGCGCGGGCGTTGTGGCTGGCAAACGAAGTGGAGGTGCTCGCCAGGCAGTATTTGCTGGCCTGCCAGCTCGGCGAGCCGCCGCTGCTTTCCGACGCGCAAATGGAGGAAGTCATCGAGAAGTTCAAGGGCTACGGCCCGCGCAGGTAATACCCGCGCGCTCGCGTCCAGGCAGTCGTTGCAATGCAAGGCACACGCGGTACAAACGATTACGCAGTCGGTTGGCGGTTCGCAGGTCAGTCAAAAACCAGCAGATCAAAAACAGGAGACGGTGATGGCGTGGAGTTCAGCAGGGTTCGACAGATGGGTGGCGCGCAGCGCGCGCATGGGAGCCACGGCCGGCGTGACGATGTTCGCCGCCGCGGCGATGCTGGCAGGCTGCTCGAAGAGCGAGTCGCCCTCGACCACGGCGGCCGCGTCCGACGCCGCCGCCGCGAGTGCGCCGGCGCAGGCAGCGGCTGCGGCCCCGGCAGTCACGAAGATCAAGGTTGGCTTCTCGATCGCCACGCTCAATAACGCGTTCTTCGTCGGCCTGAAGAACGGTGTGGAGCGCGGCGCGGATAAGCAGGGCTTCGATCTCGTGCAAACGAACGCGAACGGCGACGCACAGCAGCAGGTCAACGACACGCTCAATCTGCTGAGCCAGGGCGTGCAGGCGATCGTGCTCAATCCGATCGATTCGAAGGCGATTATCCCGGCGGTCGAGAAGGCCAATTCGATGAACGTGCCGGTCTTCATGCTCGACCGGGGTTCGGACGGCGGCAAGGTGACCTCGTTCGTCGCTTCGGACAACGTAGCGCTCGGCGCCGCCGGCGCGAAGTGGATCGCCGACCAGTTGAGCAAGCGTTATGGCTCGCCCAAGGGCAACGTGGTCGATCTGATCGGCCTGATCGGCACCACGGCGGCGACCGATCGCGAGAAGGGCTTCTCGGAAGAGATCGCGAAGTATCCCGACATCAAGGTCGTCGCGCGCCAGGAAGGCGGCTTCGACCAGGAGAAGTCGCTCAACGCGATGACGAGCATTCTGCAGAAGTATCCGCAGATCGACGCGGTATTCGGCGCGAACGACGACAACACGGTGGGCGCGGAAAAGGCCATCGACAATGCGGGCCGCTACAAGCCGCTCGGCGACCCCGGCCACATCATGGTGATCGGCGCGGACGGCACGGCGCAGGCGCTTTCGGCGATCCGCGCGGGCAAGCAGGACGCGACGATCTCGCAGAACCCGATCGGCATGTCCGCCAAGGCGATGACGTTCATCACCGACTACGAGGCGAAGAAGGACGTGCCCGCGAACTACGCGTGGCCGACCTATCTGATCGACAAGTCGAACATCGATTCGGACGGCGCGAAGCAATACGGTCTGTGGGCGCTCGAAGTCAAGCAGTAACGGGCGGTCCTAAGCGCCGGGCGCGCGCGACGCGTGCGCCGGCGCCCGGGATGAACGGATGAAACGCGAATCAGGTTCGGCAATGGACGTATCGCAGCAGGAGAACACCAGCGCGGGCGGCCGCCCAGGCGCGCCGCCGCTGTTGCGCATGAACGGCATCGTGAAGAGCTTTCCCGGCGTGAAGGCGCTGCGGGGCGTGAACCTCGAGTTGCATGCGGGGCACGTGATGGCGATCGTCGGCGAGAATGGCGCGGGCAAGTCGTCGCTCATCAAGACGCTCTCCGGGGCTTACGAGCCGGACGAAGGCACGATCGAGATCGACGGCGTACGCCTCGCGCGCGGCACCCAGGCCGCGATCGACGCGGGCGTGGCCGTGATCTATCAGGAGCTTTCGCTCGTCAACGACATGACGGTGGCCGAAAACCTCTTTCTTGGCCGCATGCCGCGGCGCTACGGCCTCGTCGATCATCGCAGCGCCAACGCCATGGCGCGCGAGGCGCTGGCTCAGGTCGGGCTGGAAGGCGTGCCGCCCGCCATGCGCCTGGGCGATCTGCCGCTCAACAAACGCCAGCTCGTGGAGGTCGCCAAGGCGCTCGCGCGCGACGCGCGCATTCTCGTGATGGACGAGCCCACGGCCGCGCTTCAGCATCACGACATCGAGCATCTCTACGCCGTCGTGCGGCGACTGCGTGCGGCGGGCATGGGCATTATCTTCATTTCGCATCATCTCGAAGAGGTCTTCGAACTGGCCGATTCGGCCGTGGTGATGCGCGACGGCGCGACGGTCGGCGCGCGGCCCATGTCGGAATGGAACGAACCTGCGCTCGTGCAGGCGATGGTCGCGCGCAATCTCGACTCGTTCTATCCGTGGGAGGCGCGGCCCTACGGCGACGTCGTGCTGGAAGCGCACAACTTGGCGAGCGCGCCCGTGCTGCGCGACGCGAGCTTCAGCATTCGCGCAGGCGAGATCGTGGGCATTGGCGGCATTGCGGGCGCGGGGCGCACCGAGCTTCTGAAGACGCTTTGCGGGGCGCTGCCGCTTACCCGTGGCGAACTGAGGCTGCGCGGGCGCAGGCTCGCGCTGCGCTCGCCCGCGCAAGGCATGCGCGCGGGCATTGTCTACACCGCCGAGGACCGCAAGCTCGAAGGGCTCGTGCTCGACGCGAGCATCGAAGAGAACGTCGCGCTTTCGAGCTTGCGGGCGCTGGTGCGCGGCGGCTTCGTGAGCGCGGCGAGAAAGCGCCGGCTCGCGCGCGAGGCAGTCGAGCGCTTCGCGGTGCGCGCGCCCTCGGTCACGTCGCTCACCGGCAATCTTTCGGGCGGCAATCAGCAGAAGGTGATTCTCGGGCGCGCGAGCGCGACGTCGCCGGCCGTGATCCTGCTCGACGAGCCCACGCGCGGCATCGACGTCGGCGCGAAGACCGAGATCTATGCGCATATCGTCGCGATGGCGCGCGCGGGCGCGGCCGTCGTGCTCGTGAGCTCAGAACTGCCCGAGCTGCTCGGCATGTCGGACCGCGTGCTCGTGATGTATCGCGGCAGCATCGTCGGCGAAGTCGCGCGCGAGCACGCCAGCTCGGAGACGATCATTCAATGGGCTACCACCGGAGTTGCAGCATGACGTCCACCACGGTTCGACCGCGCGAAGAAACACCAACGCTGCAACAGCGCGTGCTGCGTCAGTTGCGCAGCGGCCTCGGGCCCCTCATTGCGGCGCTCGTGCTGATCTGCATCGCGCTCTCGCTCGCGTCGCCCGAATTTCTCACCACGAGCACGCTCACCAACATCATGGTGCAGGTGTCCGTGGTCGGCATCGCGGCCGTGGGCGGCACGTTCGTGATCATCACCTCGGGCATCGACCTCTCCGTGGGCTCGCTCGTCGCGCTGAGCGGCATGGTGGCCGCGACCGTCATGGCCGGCGCGAGCCCGGACGCCGTCGGGCTCGGCGTAGCAGGGCTCGTGATCGCGCTCGTCACCGGCGCGGCGGTGGGCGCACTCAACGGCTTCGGCATTGCGTGGCTGCGGCTCGTGCCGTTCATCGTCACGCTCGCGATGATGGCAATGGGGCGCGGCCTCACGCTCGCGATTTCGGACGGGCGCACGAAATTCGACTTTCCCGCCGTGTTTACCGCGTTCGGCGCGAAGACGTTTGCGGGCCTGCCCGCGCCGATGCTCGTGATGCTGGCCGTATTCGTCATTGGCCATGTATTGCTGCGCAAGACCGAATTCGGCCACCAGGTGTTCGCCGTGGGCGGCAACAAGGAAGCGGCGCGCCTCGCGGGCATTCCGGTGAGCCGCGTGATCTTTCTCACCTACATGTTCGCGGGTGTGACCGCGGCCATTGCGGGCATCGTGCTCGCGGGGCGGCTCAACTCGGCGTTGCCATCGGCGGCCAACGGGCTGGAGCTGCAGGTGATCGCAGGCGTCGTGATCGGCGGCACCTCGCTCGCGGGCGGGCGCGGCTCGATCGTCGGCACCTTCATTGGCGTGGTGCTGATCGGCGTGATCAATGTCGGACTTTCGCTGCTCGGCGTCAATCCGTTCTGGACGCAATTCATCCAGGGCGGCGTGATTCTCGCGGCCGTTTTGCTCGACGCGCTGAGCCAACGGCGCAAGCTTTGAACGGAGAAGTCAACGTGAGCGGTGGAGCGAAGGCCACCCATTACTGGAGACGCGACACGTGAAAAAGATCATTAATCATCCTGATCATTTTGTCGACGAGATGATCGACGCCTTGTTGCTCGCCCATCCGGGCTGGCTCAAGCCGGTCACGGCCGACCGCCGCGCGCTCGTGCGTGCCGACGCGCCGAACGCGGGCAAGGTCGGCATCGTGACGGGCGGCGGCTCCGGGCACCTGCCGGGCTTTCTCGGCTACGTGGGCAAGGGGCTCGCGAGCGGCGTGGCGGTGGGCAACGTGTTTTCGTCGCCGTCGTCGGAGCAGATCTACGAGGCCACCAAGGCGGTGCACGGCGGCGCGGGCGTGCTCTACCTGTACGGCAACTACGGCGGCGACGTCTTCAACTTCGATCTCGCCGCGGACCTGGCCGAGGCGGACGGCATCGAGACCCGCACCGTGCTCGTCGCCGACGACGTCGCCTCCGCGCCGCCCGAGCGGGCCTCGGATCGCCGCGGCGTGGCGGGCATGGTGTTCGGCTTCAAGTGCGCGGGCGCGGCGGCCGAACGCGGCGACACGCTTGACGAAGTCGCGCGCATTGCCGCGAAGGCAAACGGCGCGACTCGCACGATGGGCGTGGGCCTTTCGCCGACGATCCTGCCGGCGGCCGGCAAGCCCACCTTCACGCTGCCCGATGGCGAGATGGAGATCGGCATCGGCATTCATGGCGAGCCGGGCACGCACCGCGGCAAGCTGGAGAGCGCGGATGCCATCGCCGAACGGCTTGCGGGCGCGATCCTCGGCGACTTGCAGGCGACGGCGGGGTCGAGCGTGGCGCTGCTCGTCAACGGACTCGGCGCGACGCCGCTCGAAGAACTGTATCTGCTGTACCGGCGCGCCGCGCAGGCTGTTGCCGCCGCGGGGCTGCGCGTGGCGCGCGCCTATGTGGGCGAGTACGTGACGAGCCTCGAAATGGCGGGCGCCTCGATTTCCGTGATGCAGCTCGACGAGGAACTCGACACGCTGCTCGATGCGCCGGTGCGCTCGCCGTTCTGGCGCGAAGGATGGCGCGTGGACGAGGGAGGTGCGCGATGAGCCTCTCGGTCAGCGAAGTCAGGGAACGGCTCATCGGCGCATTGAACGCGATGCCCGCCGGCGCGGAAGAACTGCGCGAACTCGACGCCGCGCTCGGCGACGGCGACCTGGGCGTCACCGTGAAGGCGGGCTCGCTCGCGGCAGCCGATGCCATTGCGAAGCTGCCGCCCGACGCGGCGCTGGGCGACGTGCTGATCGCCACGGGCAAGGCGTTTTCGACGGCCAACCCTTCGACGTTCGGCGCGCTCGTGGGCGGCGGCCTGCTCGCCGCGGCGAAGACCGTGGCGGGCAGCCAGGTTGCGGGCCGGGGCGAAGCGCTCGCCATGGGGCGCGCGGTGGCCGCGCGCATCGCCGAGCGGGGCAAGTCGCAGCTCGGCGACAAGACGGTGCTCGATGCACTCGTGCCGAGCCTCGATACGCTCGAGGCGTTCGAATCGGGCGTCGAGGAGCGCGCGCTCCTCGACGCGATGATCGACACGGCGGAGCGACAGGTGCGCGCCACCGCTGCGTTGCAGTCGAAAAAAGGACGCGCGGCGTGGGTGCAGGAACGCAGCATCGGTCACGCCGATCCCGGCGCGACGGCGTGGCTCAGGTTTCTTCAAGCCTGGCGAGGATGAGCCTCGCCACTCAGCGAAGCAGCATTTCGGCCACGCCAGCCGCCGCCGAGAAGACGACGACAACGAGCGGCGGCACCTTCCAGCGCGTGAGCAAAAAGAAGCCGATGACCGCAACCGCAAAGTCGATCCGTGACTGGACCGCGCTCGTCCACACCGGCGAATAGAGCGCCATGGCGAGCAGCCCGACCACGGCTGCATTCACGCCCGCCAGCATCGCCGCCATGGAGGGATGGGCGCGAAGCGCTTGCCAGTAGGGCAGCGCGGCGAGCACGAGAAGCAGGCCCGGCAGGAAGATGCCTGCCAGCGCCACGCAGGCGCCCAGCGCATGACTGGATGGACCGCTCATGATCCATCCAAGAAAAGCCGCGAACGTAAAGAGCGGGCCGGGCACGGCCTGGGCGGCTCCGTAGCCCGCAAGAAAGTCGTTCGGCGAGACCCAGCCCGTTGCCACGGTCTCACGCTGCAGCAACGGCAGCACCACGTGACCGCCGCCGAACACGAGGGCGCCCGAACGGTAGAAAGCGTCGAACACGTGGACGGTGTGCGTCGTATCGAATGCGGCAAGCGCCGGCAGCCCAAAAAGCAGGGCGCCAAAGAGGACGAGCGCGAACAGGCCGGCAGTACGCGATATGCGGAACTCCAGTGCATGCTGACGCGTACCGGCGATGGTTCCCGCAGTCGTGGACCGGCACAGCACGATACCGAGCGCGGCGCCCAGCACGATGACGATCAACTGTGCATACGCCGTCGTCATGACCGCAAGAAGCACGACCGCAACGAGTGCAATGCCGGCGCGGCGGTGGTCGGGACACAGGCGGCGCGCCATGTCCCAGACGGCTTGCGCGACGACGGCAACGGCGACGAGTTTCAGTCCGTGAATCAGCCCGCTTCCCACGGGGCCGCCGAGTTCAGGCGCGATGATGGCAAAGGCGATCAATAGCGCGACGGATGGCAACGTGAAGCCGCACCAGGCGGCCAGGCCCCCTGGCCAGCCGGCGCGCAGCAGCCCGATCGAAAAACCGGTCTGACTACTGGCGGGACCCGGGAGAAACTGGCAGAGACCGACCAGATCCGTGAAGGTTTCGTCGTCGAGCCAGCGGCGCCGGTCGACGAACTCGCGACGGAAGTAGCCGATATGGGCAATGGGGCCGCCAAAGGACGTCAGGCCCAGTTTCAGAAAGACCCACAGCACTTCGAACACGGAGCCCGCACGGTCCGGCTCTGACGTCGACATATCTGTTTCCATGGATATTCTGTCGTAAGGAATGCGAACATCGGTTGAGGCTGCCGCGATCATACCCGATCTGCCGGCGCGATTGCAGGCCGGGAAGCTTTCGCTGGGCGCGCGCGTGACAGGCAGGCACGCACGAGCGTGACCAGTTCCCACCTTGCGCTGGTCCAGTTGTTCGCAAACTACAGACGGCCACCAGGCGGCTTAAAGCGTCATTCCTCTGCGTATATTGGACCGACAAAACCGCGGAATTCTTCTCATTGATGCTCTCGTTCGTGCGCTGCGCGCGTCAAATGTCTATGCTCGTTGTAATTGTCCCGACACGTCGTCCCGGAGGGAGTGATGCAAGCCGATCCGAAAGTTATTGAATATCTCAATGCGGAACTCAAGAACGAGCTGACGGCGATTAATCAGTATTTTTTGCACGCACGACTTTACGGACACTGGGGGCTCGCAGGACTCGGCAAACATGAATACGACGAGTCGATCGAGGAGATGAAGCATGCGGACAAGCTGATCGAGCGAATTCTCATGCTCGACGGCCTGCCCAATCTGCAGGACCTTGGCAAACTTCTGATCGGCGAAGACGTTCGCGAAGTGCTCGAGTGCGACCTCAAGCTCGAACGCACGGCGCAGGCACAGTGCAAGGAAGCCATAGCGTACTGCGAATCCGTGCGGGACTTCGTGTCACGGGAAATTTTCGTCGAGATCCTGGACGACACCGAGGATCACATCGACTGGCTGGAAATCCAGCTCGGGTTGATCGACAAGATCGGCCTTGAAAACTATCAGCAATCGGCGATGGGCTCGGCCAGCTGAGACGCGATCCGGCGTGGGCGTTTCCTTCCGGGCGTACGGTGCCAGCGTGAATGACTGGCGCTGATCAATGCCGCGCCCACGATTGTTCACGATGCTTGGGCAAGTGCCGAATCGGCATCCGACGTTTTCTGCCTTCCCACCATGGAACTCCGGCATCTCCGCTATTTCATTGCTGTCGCCGAATTGCGCAGCGTACGCGCGGCGTCTGAACAATTGCACGTGACGCAGCCCGCTATCTCGCGGCAAGTCCAGAGTCTCGAGGAGGCCGTCGGCGTGGCGTTGTTCGAACGAACGCCACGCGGGAAAGATACATACGCACAGGGAGGTCTCCACGTAAGCTGGGCCACTTCACGCCGAAACGATCCGGTCCAGCCGAGTCCGGTTGTAAATGCAACATTCCTGTTAGCGAATCCCATCAAGTTTGAAAGGCGGCAGCAATCAATTCTTCATTCAGGATATCTAAAGTCGCAGCGTCGTACCCACGTTGTGTCATGCAGAGAACCAGAAGACTAAACCGATTTCTTCATAATATTGGGAGTCTGTACATGCAAATAATTTTCCTGCGGCCCGCGATTGCCCTCACCCTGATCGCCGCCGGCGTGGCTACACAAGCGGCCCATGCAAGCCAGTTCCAGCCCGGCAACCTGGTTGTCAGCCGCGGTGTTTACGACAATCTGTCGAGCAACGTGCAACCCGGCACCGTGCTGCCGCCGAATTGCTCGAGCACGCAAGGCGGCTGCGCGGCAGCAACCGGCGCGACGAACGACGGTACCTTTCCGTATGTGTTCAACAACGCGATCTATGACTCGAGCTTCGGCCTCACTGCACGAGCCTTCCTTGACCAGATCACGCCGGACGGCCGACTCGTCAACACGCTCGAGGTACCGAACAGCATGAATCCGGGCCAGGGTGGCGACCAGATGGTGACGAGCTTCTCGTCGAAATCGGAAATGGCGCTGAACCTGTCGACGGACGGCAAGTACCTGACGTTCATGGGCTACGTCGCCCCGGTCAACGCGATCGATGTGTCCAACTCGAACACGCCGGGTGCGATCGATCCGACCAACCCGGTCGGCGAGAACGTCTATCGGGCCGTGGCGCGTGTCGATGAAAACGGCCAGTTCAAGTTCACGGAAACCAACGCGTACAGCGGGAATAATGGCCGTGCCGCGATCCTCAACGACAGCAACGGCCAGAACATCATCTACACGGCCGGCAACGCAGGCAACGGCGGGAACCCGCAGCCCAACGGCATCGTGCTCGGCGCCGGCGCGCAGGTGATGGACGGATCGAGCCAGCACGAAGCGCAGCAAACGCCGGGCACGCCGACGCCCATCGGCAGCTTTTCCGTTACCGAACTCGGTGACAAGGCCGACAAGATCGGCAAGGACGACAACTTCCGCGGCCTGACGATCTACAACAACGTGCTGTACTACACGAAGGGCAGCGGCGGCAACGGCGTCAACACCGTGTACTTCCTCGATACGACGGGTACCGCATGCCCGAACGGCGTGGGCGTGCCGGCGCCGAATGCGAAACTGCCGACCCAACCGCTCACGTATAACGCCGCCACGCTGCAGGCCAATGGCCTGCCGAGCAACATGTGCGTGCTTCGCGGCTTCCCGACGACGTCGAACAAGACGACGAATCCGACGCACTTCCCCTTCGGCCTGTGGTTCGCTGATGCGAATACGCTGTATGTAGCAGACGAAGGCGACGGCTACGCGGGCGGCTCCGATCTGTACACGCATGCAGCCGCACAGCAGCTCGCCGGCTTGCAGAAGTGGGTGTACAACGCGACGACGCAGACCTGGACGCTGGCGTACACGTTGCAGAGCGGCTTGGACCTCGGCAAATCGTACACGGTGAACGGCTATCCGACCGGGGCGAACCAGGCAACCAGTCTGCCGTGGGCGCCGGCAACCGACGGCCTGCGCAACCTGACGGGCCAGGTCGAGGGTGACGGTACCGTGATGTTGTGGGCGATCACGTCGACTGTCAGTGGCAGCGGCGACCAAGGTGCGGACCCGAACAAGCTGGTGGCAATCCGCGACTTGCTGAAGAACACGACCAATCCAGGCAACCAGGAACAGTTCGTCACGGTGCGTAGCGCAGGGTTTGCAGAAGTATTGCGCGGCGTTTCGTTCACGCCGACGCACTAAAGCCGGCATCGGGCGCGTGTCGGCCCTGGCTTGAAGGGAGGGCGGCCCGGAACTTCCGGGCCGCCCTGCGGGCGACATAGGTGGGCGACAGAAGAGGGCGATCGTCTTTGTGTCGCAACGGAATCAAACAGCCTCTGTCAGCAGCGATTGCACAGCCGTTTCGGCGTTAGCGATTGCCGTTTTCGCCGCTTCCGGTCCATAAGCGACGCCTTCCACGCGTAGATGCTCGACGTCGGTCAGCCCGATGAAGCCCAGAAGGTGCTTCAGGTAGCCTGACTGGTAGTCCAGCGGCGCGTAGGGACCATCCGAGAAAACGCCACCGGCTGCAGTGAACAAATAGACCTTCTTACCCGTCAGCAGGCCTGCTACGCCGCTGCTGTCGTACTTGAAGGTCACGCCAGGCCAGGTCACGTAATCGAACCATGCTTTGAGTTGCGTGGGCGGTCCGAAATTGATCATGCCCGAGCCGATCACGACGGTGTCGGCGGCGGCCAGCTCGCCAATAAGGGCTTCTGCTACGCCGACTGCCTCTGCCTGCGCCGGACTCCGTGCATCTGGCGCAAGCGTGCGACCGACGACGTAGGATTCGTCGATATGGGCCAGCGGATCGGCATAGAGATCGCGAATGCTCAGTGTGCTGCCTGGGCGCTGCTCGCGGAGTCTTTGGGCGAACTCACTGGCGATTCTCGTCGACAGGCTGTCGGCACCGCGAGGGCTCGAAGTGAGCAGCAGGATGTGGCTCATGTTGGCTCCATGGTATATAACAGGAACTAGGTAACGATCTGGTTGTTGATTACCTAACCATACGCAGGATGGTATTGTTCCTGTCCTGGCTCCACAAGAAGGCACATGCATGTCACTGAGTCACACTGATCTCCCCAGGGAGATGCCCGAACCCGACGCCGGTGGCTGTAAGGCCACCCGTGAACTCCTCGATCGGATCGGCGACAAATGGAGCCTCTACATCATCGCCACGCTGGCCAGCGAGCCGCGGCGCTTCAATGAACTGAAGCGGAAAATCGACGGCATCTCGCAACGTATGCTGACGCTGACGTTACGCGGGCTTGAACGCGACGGGCTGGTGACCCGCACGATGTATGCGACGATTCCGCCGCGTGTCGATTACGCACTGACCGAAATGGGGCGCACGTTGCTGGAGCCGGTGGTGGCGCTGGTCAACTGGGCGAACAACAACGAGTCGGCCATTGCTGAAGCGCATCGACGCTTCGACGAGGAACCCGAACCGGATCGCTTTTCACCGCAGGGCGTTGTTTACCAGCGACGCTGACTCGACGGCCGGCCTACGCGTATTTGTCGCCTACCGTGTTGCGAATGGGATGCGTGTCGTAGACGATGGTCATCTTCTCGATGCGGCCGCTTTCGTCGAATTCGAATACATCGACACACTCGAATTTCACCGCGGAGCCGTCTTTCAGCCCCCAGTCGTAGACGAAATAACCGGTCGCACGTCGCGCTCCCGTTGTGCTGACGCAGATGTCAATGGGGCTGATCCGGCTTGCTCCCGACGCGGCATTCACCTTTGCAAAGAAAGGCGCGGGGTGCATCCAGCCGAGAAAGGGCGAAAATATCTGGGCGTCCGGCGTGAACAACGCACAGATTGCAGCGACGTCGCCGCGCTCCAGTTCGCTCAGGTAGGTGCGAATCTGCCGCGTGTATAGTGCTTCCAGTGATGAACCCACATTCTTTCTCCGAGCGTATGTTGACAGGTCTGCCCGCACGAAGGAACGCGGGTCTGACGCAGCCACGATAGCGACGCAGCGATGACCGAACAATCGAATAATTCGCAACCCGGGTATGCGGATCGTGCATATCCTCTGGCTGAACTTACGCGCGCGTTACCGCCACTGGCTGCATACCAGGCATTCGTCGCCGCGGCAGAACTTGGCAGCATCAGCAAGGCCGCTAACCATCTATGTCGAACGCAGGGAGCAGTAAGCCGGCAGGTCCAGCAACTGGAAGACCACTATCGATGTGCGCTGTTCGTGCGCCATGCGTCAGGGCTGACGCTGACAGCCGAGGGAAACGCTCTGCTGACAGTGGCGATCAACCTGCTTACGCAACTGGCTCGACACGCAGACGTTCTCTCTCAATCCGCGGCGGTTCTCCCCCTGCGGCTGCCGTCCACGTTTGCGATTCGCTGGTTGCTGCCGCGACTGTCCGCGATCAATCTCGCGCTGCCCCGGACAGAATTGCGCATCTATACATCGGCAGACGATACGCCGGACTTCACTACGCCCGATGTCGACGCCATGGTCGTGCGGGGAGCCGGACATTGGGCGGGCATGGACGCGCTACCGTTGTTTCAGGAGCGCCTGACGCCGATGTGCACGAGCGAACTGGCCGCATCGCTGAAATCCGTAGCGGATCTTGCGCGGGTCAGATTGCTCCATCCGGGACGCGGTCACGGAGAGTGGCGATGCTGGCTCGATCATGTTGGCGCGACCGGGATCGACACCAATGACGGACTCGTCCTTGATACCCTCGAATTAACGCTCACCGCAGCGGAGCAGGGGCACGGCGTCGCAATCGGCGACCCTCGGATGGCGCAGGAGCGCCTCGAGACGGGGGCACTCGTCATGCCGTTCAGCGAGGTTGCGCGAAATGGCCTGGGCTATTTCCTCGTCTATCCCTCGCAACGCGCCGCACAAACCAGGATTCGCGCACTTGCTGACGTCTTGACCCGGCTCGCGCAAGAAGACCCGACGACGCCGGCCCAATAAGCGGCTGCCAAGTCGCTTGCTCCTGCTGAACGTGGATTCATTTCGCTTTGCCAAACGCATCCGCGATCTGCCGCGCGCGCTTGACCTCGTCGCTGTGCAGATAGATCGAGGTGGTCGAAACAGAAGCGTGCCGCAAGTTGTCGCGCACCGTGGTCAGCTCCGCGCCGCGCCCGAGCGCGTGCGTGGCGTGTGTGTGGCGCATCCAGTGCGGACTCGCGCGGCGCAGCTTTTCCGCAAGCGGCGCGTGATCGGCCTCGATGGCTTTGGCGGCCAGCAGGAAGAAGCGCCGCAGCACCCCCCACAAACGCACGCTGCTGATCGCGGCTTCGCTGTCGGCCTCGAGACTGCCGATGACCGGAGTCGCCGGATTCCAGCGCACGGACACGACAGGCAAGTCGCGTTCGGCCAGATAGTGCGCGAGCGCCTCCCACGCGAGCGGCGGCAAGGCGACGCGCGCGAGCTTCTTTCCCTTGCCCGTCACGCGCAGCCAATGATCTCCGCGTGCGTCCGTCTCGACGTGCCCGAGCGTGGCGCCGACCAGCTCGCTCGCGCGCAGGCCGGTCGCATAGCCGAAATCGAGCAGGAAACGCAGCCGCTGTGCCGCCGGCGCTGACCAGCCGTACGACCACTCGAGGCCGTCTGCGATCGTGCGCACGAGCGCCCATTCCCCTTCGCTGAATGCGTGCGAGGTGTCGAGCGCCTGCGCGCCGCTCGCGCCGCGCACTTTCACGCCGGAAAACGGATTGGCGAGCACGTAGCGCTGCTCGATGAGCCAACGGAACAGCGCGCCGAGGATCGACAACGCATGCGCGACCGAGCGCGCCGAGAGGCTGCCGTTGAACGGCCGCCAGTCCGGCGAGGTGCGCGCCCGCACGGGGCCGACCCAGCGACCGCGCGGGGAGGGATGGCGCAGGAACGCGCGGTAGGCAATGGCGTCCTCGGTCGAGAGCGACGAGAGCGCGCGGCCACGCTCGACGATCGCCCAGAGGATCAGGCGTTCGGCTTCCTTCCGGTAGGTACGCTGGGTGGCGGGCGATTCGTGCAGAGCGAGCCAGGTCTGGACGGCTTCATAGTCGTTCGACGCGTCCAGCGTGCAGGTCGCGCGCGGCGCACGGAACGTGCCCTCGGAGCCGTCGACTTCGTGCGGCAGCTTCAGGGACTCCCACGGTGCGATGTCGCCGCGCTGGCTCGCGGCGATGAGCGCTCGCGCCTTTTCCGTGAGTGCCGGCCAGGCCGCAAAGAACGCCTCGATCGCGCGGGCGCTCGCCATCCCGAGGCCCGGCACCGCTTTCCACCACTGGCGGCGGCGCGGGATACGCACGGTCAGGTCGGCGAGCGTGGTGACGCCGTGCGCGTACAGCACCCGCACGGCACGCGGCGCAAACCACTGTGCGATGTCGTCGGCGATCTGGGGTTCGGGAGGGCGGGCGGTGCGCAGGCTGTCGATTGCCTGCGCGACGGCCTTGGCGTGCCGCTCGCGTTCCTCCACCGGGTGCTCGAACAACGCCACCAGATCGTCGCGATGCGCCGCGCGCGCGAGGGCGACGAGCCTGCGCCGGATGCGCCCGAGCACGCCACGCGCCGACTTCCCGTCGCCGAGCGCCGAGGGGAGATAACGCTCGACGGCGGGCCGCACGGCGAGGCCTGCATACCACGCGCGCAGCATGGCGAGTTCGTCGGCGTCGGGGAACCCGGCCGGTTCGGCGGAAGCGGGGGCTGGAAGGGGGGCGTGACGCGTTTTCATGTAACGAAGTTTAGCGTAGAAATAAGTAGCTAGTGATAAGAAGGATTATCTTTATGGCGGCCATCTACGCCTCGCAATCCTGACTCGCCCTGTGCGCCTGATCTCGCTATCCCGCATTTTCCCGATTTCCGGGAAATAGATTTCTCTTCTGGCTCTGTCTCACAGCGCGCGTCGAATCTAAACTCTGCCAAAAATTGATCTCGGATGCGGCCAAGCCACCGACCTCGGACGCATCGCGTCGTATTTTCATTGTCCGCGTAAGGGTTTGGCATCCGGTCCATCGATGCTGTAAATCACTGAAATTAATTCAGGAAAACTAAGGAGACGAGATGAAAAAAGCATTGTTGGGGATGGTGGCGGCTACGGCAGCGGTATCGGCAAGCGCGCAAAGCAGTGTGACGCTGTACGGGATTGTCGACAATGGACTCGTGTACGAGACCGGCCTGCCGAACGGGAACAAATTCGGTGCGCAGAGCGGGGGGTGGGCACAGTCGCGCTTCGGGCTGAAGGGGGCCGAGGATCTTGGCGGCGGGACGAGGGCGATCTTCCAGCTGGAGTCGCGTCTGAATACGCAAAACGGCAGCTTTGCGAACGGTAGCTTCTTCGAGGGACAGGCGACAGTGGGTATGCAGAACGACACATGGGGGCAGGTGAAGCTCGGCAACATGGGCTCGGCCGAACTGAGCCAGTACTCAGGCGACGTCGACCCGCAGCAGACCAAGAAGTATTCGATCGGCACGCTGGTTCGCGGGCGGATTTTTTCTCAGGCGGCCAACGGCGTCGAGTATCTGTCGCCGAAGCTTGCGGGTTTCATTCTTCAAGGCCAGTACGACCTGACCAATTCGCCGAAGTGGAATGAAGGCAACCCCGGTAGCGCGCCGGGCCAACTGGGAACGTCGACGGGCCTGGGCAGTGCGCAGGGCCGTTCGGATGCGATCAAGCTTTCGTACCAGCGAGGTGGGTTGTTCTGGCAGGCAACGTACGACGAAGTCCGCGATCCCAACGGGCAGTTCAGCAACGTGTACCTGACCTCGCGCTCGATACTTACCGGCGCGACGTACGCGTTCGGCCCAGTCGTGGCGTATATCGGCTACCAGCATCTCAGTGCGCCCGATGCATCGAACGAAGGCTATTTCGGCACGGCCACGCCGACGGCACTTCCGGCCGGGACGTCATTGCCGACCGCCGTCAACCACGAATGGATTGGTGCAATCTGGAACAGCACGCCGGCGCTGGCGATTTCGGGAGCGGTGTACCACGCAAACGCCAACCATGGAAATGGCAACGCTACGCTGTTCACGCTGGGTGCCAATTACTCGCTGTCGAAACGCACGCTGCTCTATACCGAACTCGGCTACGTGCGCAACAGCTCGACGTCGAACCTGGGACTCAATGGCGGCCTCTATGGCGCCAATACCAACTTCGACCCAGTGAGCAGCGCCGCATCGACCACCAATCCGAACTATGGGAAGAGTCAGTTCGGCGTGATTGCCGGCCTCGCCACCCAGTTCTAGCGGGCGGACTCATCGTCTATCGTCGGAATCGCGCTGCGATGTGGGCAGGGATATTTTCGGGCGTGACAACGACGACCGACGACGACTGCGAGACTGCCGTTGCCGGCAACATTTTGTGGAAGTGCATGATGTGCTGGCAAGCGGAGCGCATGTCTTGCCGGAGTTCGTGATGCAGAATTGCCTGGATCTTGCCTTCGCGCAGCAACTCGACGTTATCCCGGTCGATGTCGTGACCGATAAAGCACTTCGGTGCAATCCCTAGCGCCTCGAGAGCCCGCAGAATGGCACGATTTCCGCCGCCCATCGAGTAGACCGCCACAACGTCGGATTGCCCCTTAAGTGCAGCCTTGACCAGATTTTCCGTTGGCGCGTCGAGGCCGTGGCCACCGCTGGCATCGATCAACGACAGTTTGGGATGATGGATTCGCAGCGCACGGCGAAAGCTGATTTCGCGTTCCTCTTCGCCTCTGAAGCGCTCGTCGCTCATGGTGATCAATACGTTACCGGACCGGGTGCCAAGCCATTGGACGAGAAGGTAAGCGGCGGTGGCGCCGGCGACCCGATTATCGAGGCCAGCGTATGCAATGCGGCCGGAAAGAGGAATATCGGTGAACGTCGTGACGACAGGAATGCCGGATCGTTTGAGGTCGGCAATGGTGTCCGAGATTTCCGGTACATCGCGTGCCTTCAGGAAAACGCCGTGGCTACCTCGATCAGCAATGGAACGAAGCGCCTCCACGACCTCGGTCGTGGTCATCGTCTCCTGCATAAGAAAGCGCGGACGGAAAATCGCGGGATGCAGCGTCGGTATCTCTGCCTCCAGCGCTTCCTTGATTTCATCGGCGAAACGGTTGGGGGCTTCGACGACCACGTCGACGATCAGTTTTCGTCCGGCGGGGAGCGAATAGAGTTCCTGTTTCTCGAGTTCCTTGATGGCTTGTTCTACACGCTTTTTTGTTTGCTCGCGGACGCTGCCGCGATTGTTGACGACGCGGTCAACGGTGGCGACGCCGACGCCGGCCTGCAGGGCTATTTCCTTGATGAGAAATCGGTGGGTCACGACAGATGTCTCATGAATGATGTTTTTTCGATGCCTTCCGGATATCGCGATGCATCGTCAGCGCACTTTGATAGCGCGGATTGCGCTGCGCCGTCGCGGTTAGCGTCACGCGATGGGCAAGGCGTGCGTCGTGGCATCGATCGTCGGCCTGGCCAGAAAATCTCGTTACGAATGAAGCAGATACTGGCCGACCGTTGCATAGGATAGCGCGAAGTGGCCTCCAGAACCGCCGATTTTTTCGCTCGGGTTATCCCTGATTTTGATGGATTTCTGATGGATTTTTGCTGCATCACGGATAGCTTGCTTGCCCTATCCTTTGGTCACGAATGGCGCACGCGAGGCAGCCGTCCGGCAACCGGAGTTCGCGCGCATGAAACCGCGCTGAACACTCGAGCCTCCTGGATGGTGTGGGAAGATGGACCAGTTTAAGGAAGTCCAGCTGTTCGTCGAGGTCGCCGAGACCGGCAGTATCAGTCGGGCGGCGGAGGCGGTCGAGCTGTCGATATCTGCCGCGAGCCGGTATCTCATTTCGCTCGAGGCTCGCCTCGGCGTGCAACTCGTGCGACGGACGACGCGCAACCTCTTCCTCACGGAAGCGGGCGCCGAGTTTCATCGACGCTGCAAATCGATCCTTGCGGACCTTGGCGAAGCCGAACTGGTCGTCAAGGACGCGACGGCTCGCCCGAGCGGCCTGTTGAGGGTGACGGCGTCGCTGTCGTTTTGCATGCTGCATATCGCACCGATGCTGCCGGAATTCACGGCGCGTTATCCGGACATCACGGTCGACGTGGTCGCGGCGAATCGCTACTACGACATTATCGAAAACGGCATCGACGTCGCGATTCGAACCAAGGTTCTCGAGCCCGATAGCAACATCACGGTGCGTCGCCTCGCGGCGACACGTCGGGTTCTCGCCGCCGCGCCCGATTACCTTGCAGCGAACGGCTCGCCGCGCTTTCCTGCCGAACTCGGCAAGCACAAGGTGCTGAACTACGGCCTCGCCGACAATCCCCGCGACCTCGCGTTTCAACGCGACGGCGAGTGCGTCTGCGTGAAAGTGAAACCGTTGCTCGAATCCAATGACGGCCAGATATTGAGGGTTGCCGCGCTCGACGGCATGGGCATACTCGTCCAGCCCAAATACATCATTTACGACGACATCAAAGCGGGCCGCCTCCTGCCGGTTCTCGACGACTGGGATCTGCCTCGTCTCACGATGAACATCGCTTTCCAGACGCGTTCGCACATGCCCGTGAAGGTTCGGCTGTTCATTGAGGCGCTTGCAGAGCGCTTCAGGAAGAACGAATTCGAGCGGCTATGGACAGAGTAACCATGGCTCCTCGTCGGCTCGTGCGTAGCAACGCAGTTTCCTGCGAGACGCGAAAGAGATTCCCTTTTCAGCTCTGTTTTGCCGCCAATAGCGAAGATAGACTTCCTTCAAAGCAGTAGAGAAACACTGAAGGAGACATTCCATGCAAGAGGCAACAGCCACCGTTTCGCACTCCCGTTCTGCGTACTTCGACGAGGCACAGTCTGCGGATATCGTGAACGGACGTATGGGGCAGGGCATCGATCCTCGTCTCGAGCAAGTCATGTCCGTGCTGGTCAAGCATCTTCACGCCGCGGTGAAGGAAATCGAACCGACGCACGAAGAATGGTTCGCCGCGGTTCGCTTTCTCACCGAGACCGGCCAGATATGCAATGCGTGGCGGCAGGAGTACATTCTGCTGTCCGATATTCTCGGCGTTTCGATGCTGGTCGATGCCATCAACCATCGCCGCCCGACCGGCGCGACGCCGAATACGATTCTCGGCCCGTTCTATGTGGCGAACGCACCGGAGTACGAGAATGGCGCGAACATCTGCCTCGACGGCAAGGGCGAGCCGCTCGTCGTTGCCGGGCGTGTGACCGATCTTGCCGGCAAGCCGATTGCGGATGCGAAGCTCGAAGTCTGGCAGACGAACGACGACGGCTTCTACGATGTCCAGCAAAAGGGCATCCAGCCCGACTCGAATCTGCGCGGCGTGTTCACTTCGGATCACGACGGCGGCTACTCGTTCAAGTCGGTCAAGCCGCGCCACTATCCGATTCCTTCCGATGGCCCCGTCGGCAAGCTCCTCGGCGCGATGGGACGCCACCCGAACCGGGCAGCCCATCTGCATTTCATCGTGACCGCGCCCGGCTACGAGTCTGTTATCACGCACATCTTCACGCCGGATTGCCCGTATCTCCCAGAAGACGCGGTGTTCGGCGTCAAGAGCGAACTCATCGCCGATTTCAGGAAGGTCGAAGACCGGGAAACCGCACAGCGGGTTGGGCTCGAAGCCCCGTTCTGGTCGGTGACGTGGGACTTCGCTCTCGCACCTGCCACGAAGCCCGCACACGTTATTGCGTAATGCCTGTTCACGACCGCGCGGCACGCATCGAGGCGCGCCGATGAACACCTCAACTACCTGAGTGACTGGACACTGGAAATGAGCACGAAAACCAAGGAGCTGCTGGCCGCCTACTGGACGCTGGCTGGCGATGTCTACCCCGGCGCCCCGACGGAAGTCAGTCCGTACCCGCTGCGCGATCGCGCGGAAGCTGCGTCGCGCGCGGGTTGGCGCGGCATGGGTCTCATCCTCGACGACCTCGAGTACAGCGTCGAGCAAAACGGGATCTCGGGCGCGAGGAAGATTCTCGACGATACAGGCATGAAGTACTTCGAGCTTGAAATCCTGATGGACTGGTATCTCGATGGCGAAGCGCGTGTCAAGTCGGACCATTTCCGTCGCCGTGTCATCGAACTGGGCGCCGAGCTAGGCATGCGTAACCTGAAAGTCGGTGCCAATCCTTTCGACGAAACCCCGACCAATTTTCCGCGCATGACGGAAGCGTTCGCGAAGTTGTGCGAAGACGTGGCGACGGTCGGTGCGACTGTCGCGATCGAGTTCATGCCTTTCTCAGTCATCCGAAATATTGGCGATGCATTGAAGATCGCTGAAGGCGCCAATCAGCCTAATGGCGGGTTGATGGTCGATCACTGGCACGTTGCCCGTTTCGGCAGCCCCTATGGCGAGGTCGCCCAAATTCCGGCGCGCTTCATCAAGGGCGTGGAGCTGGACGATGTCGCCGCGCAGATTCAAGGGACGCTGCTGGACGACTCGACCTTCAACCGCAAGCTGTGCGGTGAAGGGGCCGCCGACTGCCGCGCGTTTGTCGAGGCGCTCGAGCAAGCCGGTTGCGACCTGCCGTACTACGGCGTCGAACTGATTTCGGAGCCGTTCCGCAAGCTGCCGCTCGATCAGATGGCAAAGCGCGCTTACGACACCACCATCGCCCAGTTTTCGACCACGGCGGGCGCTTCGGCCTGACGCGACCATCACGCAACCATCGCTCAAACCCGACATCTCTGGAGACAAACATGATTCGTATCGCTGTTCTCGGCGCGGGCCGGATTGGCCGCATTCACGCAGGCAACGCAGCCGCGATTCCGAACGCGAGGCTCGTCGTCGTCGCCGACCCGGTGGCGGCAGCGGCCAACTCGCTCGCTGAACGCCTGGGCTGCGAAGCGTCGACCGACTGCATGGCCGTTCTGCAACGCAGCGATGTCGACGCCGTGGTGATCGGCACGCCGACCGATACCCACATCACGTTCATGCTGGAAGCCGTGGCGCGCGGCAAGGCTGTGCTCTGCGAAAAGCCCATCGATCTCGACATGGAGAAGTCGCTGGCCGCGGCCCGCGAAGTCGAGCGTCTGCGGGGACGTGTGATGCTCGCCTTCAACCGCCGCTTCGATCCGACCTCCCAGGCGTTCCGCAAGGCGATCGACGCCGGCGAGGTGGGCGAAGTCCGCCAGGTCGTCATTTCGAGCCGCGACCCTGGTATGCCCCCACGCGACTACGTCGAGCATTCGGGCGGCATTTTCCGCGACATGGTGATTCACGACCTCGACATGGCCCGCTGGCTGCTCGGCGAGGAGCCGGTGGAAGTGATGGCGCTGGCGAGCCGCCTCGTTGACACGTCGCTCGCCGAACTGGGCGACTTCGACACCGTCATGGTGCAATTGCGTACGGCGTCCGGCAAGCAATGCCATATCAACTGCTGCCGCGAAGCCGTCTATGGGTACGACCAGCGCATGGAAGTGTCGGGCTCGAGAGGCATGCTCCTGCAGGAAAACCTGCGTCCTTCGACCATCCGCCGCTGGACCAGGGAAGCGACCGACGTGCGCGAGCCGCTGCTCAACTTCTTCCTCGAACGCTACGTTGAGGCTTACAAAGGCGAGTTGCAGGCGTTCGTCGACGCGCTGAACAACGACACGCCGCTGCCGACCTCGGTCGACGACGGCCTCAAGGCACTGCGTCTCGCCGAATGCGCACTCGAGTCCGCGACGTCCGGTAAAGCGGTCAAGTTCTAACGATACAGCTGGAGGAGATCTGTCATGACGCGAAACATTCGCCCTGGAGAAACGGTAGGCGTTGCCTGCCTCGGTATCACGCACCCGCACACGTCCGGGCGCGTCAAGGCGATTCAACGTCGAAGCGATGCGAAGATGCTCGGCGCCTGGGACACCAGCCCGTTGCTGAAGCCGTTCGTCGACGCGCTCGGACTCGAGGCTCGCACAAAAGAGGACATTCTGGCCGACGAGAATGTGCACGTGGTCTTCGTGCACTCGAAAAGCGACAAGATGGCCGATCTCGCCATCGAGGCGCTCGAAGCCGGCAAGGCCGTGCTGTGCGAGAAGCCCGCAGGACGCAGTTCGGAAGACGCGCGGCGTATCGTGCAGGCCGTCGAACGCACGGGCGGGCTCTTTCAGGTGGGCTACTGCTGGCGCTTTGCGCCATCGGTCG
This sequence comes from Paraburkholderia sp. EG287B, assembly GCF_040965595.1. NCBI lineage: Bacteria > Pseudomonadati > Pseudomonadota > Betaproteobacteria > Burkholderiales > Burkholderiaceae > Paraburkholderia > Paraburkholderia sp. EG287B. The sequence goes on along the minus strand of NZ_JBFRCG010000003.1, from coordinate 234,601 downwards.
ACGTCATGCAGGCAGCCCTGAAAAGCGGGCGCCTCGGCAAGGTCGTCCAGGTGCGCGCGCACGGCGGCTGCTCGCACGATGAAGCCGGCACCGCGCACATGACGCAGCCCGGCGATATCGGCGGCGCCGTGTTCGTGATCGGCTGCCACCTGGTGGACCGCATCCTGCTCCACTTCGGCACGCCCCGGTCGGTCAACGCGCGTATCACGAAGTTTCCGAATTTCCACGGCGACGAGTCGCGCGAAGATGCCGCTGGCGCGGTGCTCAACTACGAAGACAAGATCGTGACCATCGACTTCATGTCGTGGGACGTGCTGCCGTGGACGGAGAGCTGGGACATCACGGCATACGGCACCGAAGGGATCATGTCTTCGCGCTCGCTGCCGGCAAGCTACAAGATCTACGACGCAGGCAAGGGCGCGTACCCGGAAGGCTGGACCGAGTGGCAGGAAACGAGCTTCCCCGAAATCTGGGCCACGAAGAAGACCGAGTACTCGCCGGACATTGCGGAAATCGGCAACCCGGTGTACTTCGACCGGGAATCGAACGCTTTCTTCGGGGCGCTGCGCAACGGAACCCCATCGGTCGTTCCCGCTGCACAGGCCTACAACATCAGCCGTGTCATCGAGGCCATGTTCGCCTCCTCGAAACAGGCTGGGGCAGAAGTGTTTATCGAGTAAGGCGAGACTGGCCCCGGGCACGGGGCCAGTCTTCAAGTGAATCGTATTTGCCAATAACTACGTAGTACTAAGTCAGGAGACGGAGATGAGCATCATCAAGCGTGTTGTGGTTGCAGTGACTTTCAGCATCGGGTTCGCTGCGATGTCGACGTCCTCGTACGCCGGGGACAAGGGAGTCATCGGTATCTCGCTGCCTGACAAGACCGAGTCGCGTTGGCTGACCGACGGCAAGAGCATGGTCGACGCACTGAAGGCGAAAGGCTACACGGCCGACTTGCAGTACGCGAACTACGACGTGCCGACGCAGGTCAATCAGGTCGAAAACATGCTGGCGAAAGGCGTGAAAGCGCTGGTGATTGCGCCGATCGACGGCAAGACCTTCTCCGACGCATTGGCCTATGCGCAGAAGAAGCACATCAAGGTCATTTCGTACGATCGCCTGATTAGCCAGACGAAGGACGTCGACTACTACGCCACGTTCGACAACTACGGCGTCGGCGTGCTGCAGGCGCAAAGCATCCTCGATGCGTGGAAAAAGAAGGGCAGCAAGACGCCCTGGAACATCGAGGTCTTCGGCGGCTCGTCGGACGACAACAACGCGCACATGATCTATGCCGGCGGTATGTCGGTGCTCAAGCCGTATATCGACAGCGGCAAGTTCGTGATTCGCAGCAAGCAGGAAGCATTCGAAAAAATCGCGACCCGCAACTGGGACGGCGCGACGGCCCAGTCGCGGATGGACAACCTGCTGAGCGCCTTCTACGGCAAGGACCATCTCGATGCGGTCTGGACCCCCAATGACGCGATCGCGATCGGCGTGATTTCGTCCCTCAAGGGCGTGGGCTACGGCTCCGCACAGGCGCCGATGCCCGTGGTGACCGGCCAGGATGCCGACATCCAGAACGTGAAGGCCATTGTTCGCGGCGACCAGACCACGACCGTGTTCAAGGATACGCGCAAGCTGGCGAGCATTACCGCCGACATGGTCGACGACGCGCTCACCGGCAAGACGGTCCCCGTGAACGACACGAAAAGCTACAACAACGGCGCGAAGGTCGTTCCCACCTATCTGGTGAAGCCGGTGCTCGTCGACAAGGAAAGCGTGCAACCCCTGCTCGTCAACAGCGGTTACTACACGCCGGCGCAGATCAAGTAATGGCGGTGTTGTCGCTCAGCGCGCCGTGACCGTTGGAAGGCGTAACGGCGCGCTGGTGTCGTGCATCGAGCTCGAGAGATATGAGGATACGGAGATGGACACGATTCTGGAGATGAACGGCATCCAGAAGGCGTTCGGCCAGGTGAAGGCCCTGAACAACGTCAATCTGAAGGTCAGAAAAGGCGAAATTCACGCCATCTGCGGTGAGAACGGCGCGGGCAAGTCGACGCTGATGAAGATTCTGAGCGGCGTCTATGCGCACGGTTCGTATGCGGGTTCCGTGATGTATGAAGGGGAAGAGCGCGCGTTCTCCGACATCACGGACAGCGAGGAGGTGGGCATCATCATCATCCATCAGGAACTTGCGCTCGTTCCCATGCTGTCCATTACCGAGAACATTTTTCTGGGCAACGAGCAGTCCCGTCGCGGCGTGATCGACTGGCAAGGTTCCCGCGCCCGCGCGAAGGCGCTGCTGGAGAAGGTTGGACTGACCGATTCCCCGGATACCCCAGTTGGTACCCTCGGAATCGGCAAGCAGCAACTCGTGGAAATCGCCAAGGCGTTGTCGAAGGAGGTGCGCCTGCTCATTCTGGACGAGCCCACGGCGAGCCTGAACGAGAAGGACAGCGACACACTGCTCAAGCTATTGCTGGACCTGAAAGCACGTGGCGTCACCTCGATCATCATCTCGCACAAGCTCAACGAAATTTCTCGGGTCGCAGACAGCATTACGGTCATCCGCGACGGGTCGACCGTTGACGAACTCGATTGTCGTGCGGAAACCGTTAGCGAGGACCGCATCATCAAGGCCATGGTCGGCCGCGAGATGTCCGATCGCTATCCGAAGCGAACGCCGGACATCGGCGAGGTGATCTTCGAGGTCAAGGATTGGCGTGTCCGGCATCCCACCCAGCGTGACCGGGAAGTCATCAAGGGTGTCAACCTGAAGGCGCGTGCGGGCGAAATCGTGGGTATCGCCGGGTTGATGGGTTCGGGCCGAACCGAGCTGGCCATGAGCGTGTTCGGACGCGCCTTCGGGCAAGACATTGGCGGCTCGGTCCACCTTCATGGGAAGGCGGTCGATGTCTCTTCCGTCAGGAAGGCCATCAACGCGGGCCTGGCCTACGTGACCGAGGACCGCAAGGGCAACGGGCTGCTTCTCGATGACGATATCCAGACCAACATTTCTCTGGCGAATCTCGCGGGCGTGTCGAAATACGGTGTCGTGAACGAGCACGAGGAAGTCACCGTTGCGTCCGACTTCCTGAAGAAGTTGCGAATCCGCGCGCAAGGGGTTTCGCACGTGGTCGGCAACCTGTCCGGCGGCAATCAGCAGAAGGTCGTGTTGAGCAAGTGGCTGTTCTCTGAGCCCGATGTCCTCATTCTCGACGAGCCCACGCGCGGCATCGACGTGGGAGCGAAGTACGAAATCTACAGCATCATCAATCAGGCGGTTGCGGCGGGTAAGTGCGTGGTCATGATTTCTTCGGAGATGCCCGAGCTGCTTGGCATGTGCGACCGCGTCTATGTCATGAACGAAGGCCGCTTCGTCGGCGAGTTCACGTCGGAAGAAGTCTCGCAGGAAAAAATCATGCGGGCAATCATGCGAAATGGAGGCATCTGAAATGCGTAAAGCTCTCTCGCCTGCGGCTCATCAGGAGGCCGAGGTCAAGAAAAGTGAAATCATCGACGTGATCAGGCGCGGCGCCAGCGAATACGGGCTGCTTTTCTCGCTGATCGTCATCATGATTTTCTTTCAGTTTGCGACGGGCGGCGTGCTCATGGAGCCGCTGAACCTGACGAATCTCGTGCTGCAAAACAGCTACATCGTCATCATGGCGCTCGGCATGCTGATGGTGATCGTGGCGGGCCATATCGACCTGTCGGTCGGCTCGACGGCCGGACTGGTCGGCGCCCTCGCAGCCGTGTTGATGGTGCAGTTCAACGTCAACTACGTTGTGGCCACCATCATCTGTATCGCGACTGGCGCGCTGATTGGCGCCGTGCAGGGTTACTGGATTGCATTCTGGCGCATGCCGTCGTTCATCGTGACGCTGGCCGGGATGCTGGTGTTTCGCGGCTTGACCAATCTGGTGCTTCAGGGCCAGTCGATCGGTCCGTTCCCGGATAGCTTCGCAGCGGTCAGCTCGGGTTTCATTCCTGACATTTTCCGCGGGCAGGACCTTCATGTTACGTCGATTGTGCTTGGCGTTCTGGTCGGCGCCGCTTTCTTCGCGATCGAGCTTCGTCATCGCGCGAGTGCGGCGAAGCACGGGGTGGAAAAGGGTTCGTTCCCGATGTTCGTGGCAAAGAACGTCGTGCTGACCGCCCTGATCGTCTATTTTTGCTACCTGCTCGCGTCCTACCGCGGGTTGCCGACCGTGCTCGTCATCATGGGCGTGCTGATCGGGCTGTACACGTTCGTCATGAACCGTACGACCATCGGGCGCCGTGTGTACGCGGTCGGTGGCAATGCGAAAGCCGCTCGGCTCTCCGGCGTTAGCGTGCCGGCCGTCAGCTTTCTCACGTTCGTCAACATGGGTGTGCTTGCCGCGCTCGCGGGCATCATTTTCGCAGCGCGTCTGAATAGCGGCACGCCGAAGGCCGGCACCGGTTTCGAACTGGACGTGATCGCTGCGTGCTTTATCGGCGGTGCATCCGCTTCCGGCGGTGTCGGCAAGGTAGTCGGAGCCGTTGTGGGTGCATTCATCATGGGCGTGATGAACAACGGCATGTCGATCATGGGTATCGGCGTCGACTATCAGCAGGTGATCAAGGGCGTCGTGCTGCTCGCGGCCGTATTCGTGGACGTGTACAACAAAAACAAGGCGTAACGACTCTATACGGCGAACCGCTGTTCCAGGTACCAGATCGTGTCTCGAACAGCGGTCCTGTTCGTAAGCAGTATTCATGGAAATGAAAATGATCAAGCATATCGTGATGTGGAACGTTCGCGGCGAGACGCATGAGGAAAAGAAAGCGACGGCGAATTTCGTCAAGCGCGCATTCGAGAGCCTGAGCGGGAAAATCCCGGGGCTCACGAAGCTCGAGGTCGGGCTGGATGTCAGCGCCGTTGACTATGCCTGCGACGTTGTCCTGTATACGGAGTTCGATTGCCAGGCGTCGCTCGAAGCCTATGCATCGCATCCTGAACATTTGCGCGTGAAGCAGGTCCTGGGCGATGTTCGTGTCGCTCGCTACCAGGTCGACTACATTTAAGCGGGCTTGCCGTCCGACGACAAGGGAAGCAGATCTCATGTATGAGTTCACCTACACAACGCAGGCGTCGAGAGTCGTATTTGGTGCTGGAAGCATGAAACTGATCCAGCAGGAAGTCGAGACGTTGGGCGCCCGCCGCGCATTGATTCTTTGTACCCCCGAGCAGAAAGCGCAAGCCGAGGTGGTTTCATCTCTCCTCGGTCCGTCTAGCGCAGGCGTTTTCGACGGTGCGCAAATGCACGTTCCCATCGAGAACGCTCGCCGAGCGCGGGAACACGCGAAGACTGTGGAAGCAGACTGCGCGGTCGCGATCGGCGGTGGTTCGACGATCGGCCTCGGCAAGGCGATCGCGCTCGAATCGTCATTGCCGATCATCGCGATACCGACGACCTACGCGGGCTCGGAGATGACGCCGATATACGGCATCACCGAGAACGGTCTGAAGCGAACCGGGCGCGACGCCAGGGTGTTGCCGAAGACCGTGTTGTACGACCCGGAGTTGACGATTGGGCTCCCCGTTCAACTCTCGATTGTGAGCGGATTGAATGCGATCGCTCACGCCGCCGAAGGACTCTACGCAAAAGACGGAAATCCTGTCATGTCATTGATGGCCGAGGAGGGCATTCGTTCGCTCGCGGATGGCCTTCGTGCAGTGAGGAAGAGCAGCAAGGATGTATCGGCGCGCGGTGACTGCCTGTATGGCGCATGGTTCTGTGGCATGGTGCTCGGTAACGTGGGTATGGCCCTCCATCACAAACTGTGCCATACCCTGGGGGGAACATTCAACCTGCCTCATGCGGAAACGCATGCGATAGTCTTGCCCCACGCGCTCGCGTACAACGGCACGGTTGCCGCAGAGGCCATGAGTCGGATCGCGAGGGCACTGAACGTGAATTCCGCAGCCGACGGTCTCTATGCGCTAAACCGGGAACTCGGGGTGCCGCGAGGCCTTCGCGATATCGGTTTGAAGGAAACCGATCTTGATCATGCCTGCGAGGTGGCATTGTCGAACCCCTACTGGAATCCGCGGCCGATCGAGGGGAAGCCGCTTAGAGCGCTCCTGCAGCGTGCCTGGGAGGGGGCTCGTCCTGCAGCGTAGTGTGGCGTCCATGACGGCGGCGCAGCCGGATATCACCATTTCTCGCGCCGCCTATACTCTGACTGACCATCTTCACATTGCCTTCACGCTGAACAGAGGTTGTTAGCGAACGTCGATCAAGATCCCTCTCCGAGTCAAGGTTCGACCTCCGTCAAAAGGGAGATTCCAATGTCTGCAAACACGGCGATTGAAGTTCCCGACGACCCGGCGGATGGCGGCAAAAACGATGAATTTGTCGATGCCGTCGCGCGATCGAATGTTCAGGGTGCGATAGCCGCTATCCGCAGTGGGAGTCCGATTCTGTCCGATCTGGAAACGAAAGGGAACGTGAAGATGGTGGGCTCGATGTATGACATTCGAAACGGCAAGCTAACGTTCCTGTGAGAATTCGAAGCCCATTCGCAAGCAAAGCGCGGCTATTGTGAGTTGCGTGTATTTTCGATTTCCCGATATCAATAACGAAAGAGAACGACACTGTTACGCACCTCACTGAAGGTAATAAAGATAGGTTCGCGGCACCCTGATCCTGACGCTCGATTCGATGTTCCGCATCGCGTCGAATCCGTTCTTTCCTTATTTGCTGCAGCGTATCGATGAATGCATGGGCGCAACGCCGCCGTCGGTCGTGAAGTCTCCGCCGCGCACCCATGAAACCGCTGCTGGGACGCCTGACAATTTCTCTGATGACCTGAATGCACTCGAACAGGTTGGGGCCGATGAGCCTTAGACCAGAGTGCTTCAAAAGAATAGTCTGGCAGCCGCAGGCGTTGAGACGCGCTTGACGAGGGCTCACTACGGCCGTAGCCACCGCAGGCTGATCGGCACAGCGAGAACCTTCCTGTACAGCGCGATCAACGCGCCGGTCACCGCCATGCCCGCGAGGCGCCAGATCGGGCTGCCAATCATGCAGGCCAGCCAGGCGACGATCGCCGCGCCGATCATGTCGAAAGGCCAGTGCACGCCGACAAAGATGCGAGCCCAGGCAACGGCGATATCGACGAACAAGGCGAGCAAGCCGATTCCCCGCTTCCCGCCGTACAGGAAGGTGAACGAGACTGCGGAAAGCAGCGTCACATGATCGCTAGGAAACGAAGAATCGGGAGCATGGGCGAGAAACGTATAGCCGGTTGCGCTAGCGAAAGGGCGGGGGTGGTACCACGCCAGGCCGATCAGCTGGTTGATGCCGAGGGCCAGCAAGCCGGCAAAACAGGCGCGCACGGCCAACGCGCGGCGCTCGTCTGAGCCTGTCAACCATAGTGCCGCCAGCATGGCCGGGACCAGCAGGATCGCATCGTCCGCGATCAGCGTGCCCGCAGCAATGAGCCAATGCGGCGTTGCGGGTGTGGCATTGAGTGCGAGAAAAATGGTTCGGTTCAATGTTTCGACTGCATCCATAGGGGCCCTCTTTATTCACGCCCGTTCTTGCCTCACCGCTGGAAGGCGGTCCCGGTTGTGTTGTCAGAGGCGATTCTACGCACCGGCCCCTTAACGAAACCTTAACAGGGGCGACTGGAATCCACCGTCGGGCCGCGTGGACGGCATGACATGGCCAGTTTTGTCAGTATGTCGTCCGGTTTGATCAGTCTGTCCGGCGCCTGTTGGCGCTAGGATTGCCACGGCGCGCCCTGGGGACTTCCTGAACAGGTCGGGGCCAGGCGTAGAAACAGGCTGCGCCGCCGCTTCGCAGGCGGCAAAACAGATAAGTGAGGAATCCATATGAGCAGGGAAGTCGTGGTGGTGGGCGGTGTGCGGACCGCGATCGGAAAATTCGGCGGCAGCCTGAAAGACGTGCCGCCAACCGAACTCGGTTCAATCGTCGTGCGCGAACTGCTCGCGCGAAGCCGCGTCGAGGCAAAGGACGTGGGGCATGTGGTGTTCGGCAATGTGATCGCCACCGAGCCGCGGGATTTTTACCTGTCTCGAGTCGCCGCGATCAACGCCGGCATTCCTGAATCGACGCCTGCGTTCAACGTCAACCGGCTGTGCGGTTCGGGCCTGCAGGCAATCGTTTCGGCTGCCCAGACCATTCTGCTCGGCGATGCTGACGTGGCGATCGGCGCTGGCGCCGAGAACATGAGCCGCGCGCCGTACATCACGACCGAGGCGCGCTTCGGCGCACGCATGGGCGACGCGCGCCTCATCGACATGATGCTGGGTGCGCTCAACGATCCGTTCCACACCGTGCCGATGGGCGTGACGGCCGAAAACGTCGCGGGCCGTTACGGCATCACGCGCGAGCAGCAGGACAACCTCGCGCTCGAGTCGCATCGTCGAGCGGCGCGAGCGATCGCAGAGGGCCGGTTCGCCAGCCAGATCGTGCCGGTCAAGCGCACGGTGAAAGGGCGCGAGACCGTCTTCGACACCGACGAACATTTGCGCCACGATGCAACGATCGACGACTTCGCGAAGCTCAAGCCAGTATTCGCGAAGGAGAACGGTACGGTCACGGCGGGCAATGCTTCCGGCATCAACGACGCGGGCGCGGCCGTCCTGCTGATGTCGCGCGCAGCGGCCGAGGCACGCGGCCTCGCGCCGATGGCGAAACTCGTGGCATATGCACACGCGGGCGTCGATCCGCTTTACATGGGTATCGGCCCGGTGCCGGCTACGCGTCTTGCGTTGCAACGCGCGGGACTGTCCGTCGCGGACCTCGATGTGATCGAGTCGAACGAGGCGTTTGCCGCCCAGGCGTGCGCGGTCACGCAGGAACTGGGCCTGGACCCTGAAAAGGTGAACCCCAACGGCTCGGGTATTTCGCTTGGCCATCCCATTGGCGCGACTGGCGCACTGATCGCCGTGAAAGCGCTGCACGAACTCAAGCGCGTTGGCGGCCGTTACGCGCTCGTCACGATGTGCATTGGCGGCGGGCAGGGCATCGCCGCCATTTTCGAAAACGTCCAGTAAATTGTGTGCGCCTTCGGGCGCACCATATAAAGCCATGCAAATCGACACATTGGGAATCGTGGGCGCCGGGACGATGGGTTCCGGCATCGCGCAGGTCGCCGCGCTCGCTGGTCTGCGCGTGATCGTGGTCGACGTCAGCGAGGCCGCGCTCGACAGGGGGCTCACCGCGCTGAAGGGAAGCCTCGACCGGCTCATCGCGAAAGACAAGCTGGACGCGGTGGCGAGCGATGCCGCGCTCGCGCGCATCGAGACGTGCACCGATTATCAGCGGCTCGGTGCTGCCGGGCTGATCATCGAAGCCGCCACTGAAAACCTCGATCTGAAGCTGCGCATCCTGAAGCAGATTGAAACGGTCGCGCGTCCCGACGCCATTCTCGCTTCCAATACGTCTTCAATCTCGATCACCACGCTTGGCGCCGCGCTTGCCGACCCGTCGCGTCTCGTCGGCATGCATTTCTTCAATCCGGTGCCGTTGATGCCGCTCGTTGAAATCATCCGGGGCCTCGAAACCGGTAGCGCCGCGGCGGAGACGGTCCACGAACTGACGCTGCGGCTCGGCAAGTCGCCGATCAACGTGCGCAATTCGCCGGGCTTCGTGGTCAACCGCATTCTCGTGCCGATGATCAACGAGGCTTTCTTCCTGCTCGCCGAAGGCGTCGCGCCAGCCGAGGATATCGATACCGGCATGCGTCTCGGCGCGAATCAGCCGATTGGGCCGCTGGCGCTTGCCGACCTGGTTGGGCTCGACGTGGTGCTTTCGGTCATGGACGTCTTTTACAAGGACTTTGGCGATTCGAAATACCGCGCGTGCCCGCTGCTTCGTGAACTGGTGGCCGCCGGACGTCTGGGTCGGAAGACTGGGCGCGGGGTTTATCGTTACGGCTAGAAAGATCGTGGCTGAGGTTCCGCGGGCGGCCAGCCCGCGGGCCTTGAACGTCATTGTCGAGATCGAATGCGGTGATTATTGATGTTTGCGAACATCATAAAACTGCGATAATTTGCATTATGTTAAATAAAAGATAGCCACGTTTCCAGCACGCGCTCCTCTCGATCCGCCTCCCTCAGCGCCCCTCATCCGTTTGCTGGCCAACGACACCCGCCATCACACGCCAGCGGTCGCTTTCCAGAACGGTCTGTGCGTCGATGCGCCTGAACATAGTCGGGGGCGGCGCGCACGAGCCCCCGAGCGTCATTGCGGCACCTGCGCAACGGGTTCCGCCGTAGCGGGCTGCGCCGGCGGCGGACCGCTCGCCGGTTGCGGCACGCTCATCTGCTCCGCCTGCACGACCCACCCGCCGCCCATCGCCATGTAGAGGTTGACGAGGTTCGTCAGCGTCGCGGCCCGGGTCTGGGTTTGCTGCAGTTCCGCGTTGAACAGATTGCGCTCGGCATCGAGCACCTCCAGGTAGCTCGTATAGCCGCCCTCGTAGCGTAGCCGCGCAAGCCGCAGATACTTGCGCAGGTATTCGACCTGCTGGCTCTGGATCTCGAACTGCTCGCGTGACTTTTGCACCGAGACCAACACGTCGTCGACCTGCTGGAACGCCACCTTGATCGCATTTTCGTAGGCGAACAGCGCCTCCTGCTGACGCGCCTCGGCCTGCTTGTTCTGGCCGTAGATATTGCCGCCCGTGAAGATCGGCATCACTGCCGAGCCGGCGAACGTCCACACCCGCGCAGGTCCCGTGAAGAGATTGGAGAACTGCGTGCTCACCGAGCCGAACAGCCCCGTGAGCGAGATCTGCGGGAAATACAGCGCGCGCGCCGCGCCAATCAGCGCATTTTGTGCGACCAGATTCTGCTCGGCCTGCAGCAGGTCGGGCCGGCGTTCGAGCAGGTCCGACGGCACGCCCGCAGGCACAGTGGGCGTCGAGAGATCCACCAACGCACGGCCGCGCAGGATCGGCTCCGGATTGCTGCCGAGCAGCACCGAGAGCGCGTCTTCCTGCTGTGCGATCTGCTGCTCGAATTGCGGGATGGTCGCCTTCGTCGCCGCATAGTCGGACTGGCTCTGTGCAAGCTCCATATCCGAGGTTTGGCCGAACTGCTGGCGCAGCGTGAACACGTGCACGGAATCGGCACGGCTCACGGTTGTGCTCTGTGCGATTTCGAGCTGCGCGTCGAGGCTGCGCAGCGTGATATAGGACGTCGCGACCGACGCGACGAGCGTCAGAATCGTCGCGCGTCGGCTTTGTTCGGCCACGTTCACGTTGGCGCGCGCCGCCTCGGTTTCGCGCCGCACCTGGCCAAACAGGTCGATGGTCCAGAAGGCCGACACACTCGCCTGGTACTCGTTGAAGACCGGCGAGACGCCGGCCGGTATCGGCGTCGGCCCGTTCTGCGACGCGCGCTCGCGCGCCGCGCTGAAACCTGCGCTCGCTTGCGGGAACAGTGCCGAACGCGTGCTCACGAACTGGCCCATGAACTCGTCGACACGCGCGGCCGCCTGTTTCACGTTGAGGTTGTTCTCGAGCGCGGTCTTCACCAGGTCGTTCAGCACCGGGTCGTCGAACTGCTCCCACCACCTGGTGTTGGCAACGTCGGCCACGTCCGGGTACGCAAACCGGTACGTTGCCGGCACGTCCACTTTCGGCCGCTCGTAGTTGGGGCCGAGCAGACAGCCATTCAGCAAGCCGATCAGCACGACTGGCGCGGCGACGCGCGTGAAAGCTGCGGCGCGCATATCAGTCGCCCTCGTGCCGCGCGGACGGCGTGACGGTCGGCGAGCCAGGGCCGCCCGAGGCCGGTGGCGGCGTCCCGCTATCCGGCGTGGGCGTTTCCTTGTCGCCGCCCTTGCGCGAGCCAAGCGACTCGATCCCCCAGTAGAACATCGGAATGAAGAACACGGCGATCGCCGTCGCACCCAGCATCCCGCCGATCACGCCGGTGCCGATCGAATGGCGGCTGTTTTGCGAGGCGCCCAGTGCAATGGCGAGCGGCACACAGCCGAGGATGAACGCAAGCGACGTCATCACGATCGGCCGCAGACGCTCTTCCGCGGCGACGAGCGCGGCGTCGTACGGCGTCTTGCCGCTCTCCCGGTTCAGGACCGCGAACTCGAAGATCAGGATCGCGTTCTTCGCGGCGAGCGCGATCAGCATGGTCAGCCCGATCTGGAAGTACACGTCGTTGTTCAGGCCGCGCAGCAGGATCGCGAGCAGCGCGCCGAACAGGGCGAATGGCACCGCCATGAGCACGCCGAGTGGCAGCGACCACTTCTCGTATTGCGCGGCGAGGATCAGGAACACCATGACGATCCCGAACACGAACACGAGCCCCCCGGTCGAGCCCGACTTGATCTCCTCGAACGCCTCCCCGCTCCACCCGACGGCGTAGCCCGGCGGCATCTGCGCGGCGAGTTCCTTCAAGGTGCCGATCACCTGGCCCGAGCTGTAGCCCGGCGCCGCGTTCGCCGTAATCTTCACCGCCGGGAAGTTGTTGAAGCGCGTGATCAGATCGGGTCCCGTGACGTACTTGTAAGTCATCACTGCCTTGATCGGCACCATGTTGTTCGAGCGGCTGCGCACGTAGATCTGGTCGAGGTCGGCGGGCGTGAGCCGGTAGTGCGGATCGGCCTGAACGATCACCTGCCAGAGCCGCGCGTCCTTGTTGAACTGCGACACGTAGAGCGAGCCGAACATCGTCTGCATCGCGCTGTACACCTCTTCGACCGGCACGCCGAGCGTCTCCGCCTGGTCGCGGTCGACGTTCACGAGCAACTGCTGCGAACTCGCGTTGAACGTCGAGGTCACGCCGGTCAGCTCGGGGCGCGCCCTCGCCTTCGCCATCAAGTCCTGCACGACGCCCGCGAGCTGCTGAATCGAGCCGTCTCCGTGACTTTCGATCCACATCTCGCTGCCGCCCGTCGTACCGAGACCCGGAATGGACGGCGGATTCACCGGGATGACGAGGCCTTCCTGAATTTTCGAGAGGGTTTCGTAAGCCTTGATCAGCACCGCGCGTGCGTTTTGCTCCCTGATGTTCGAGAACTTGTACCGTTCGTCGAAACCCCTTAGGCCCACGAAGAACGTGCCCGCGTTGTTCTTGTTCTGGCTGTCCAGCAAGCTGAAGCCGTTCACGATCGTGATGCTGCTGACCGCGGGCTGCTTCATGAAATAGTCGGTGACCTTGTCGCCCACGTCCGCGGTCCGGTCGAGGCTCGCCGCGTCGGGCATGACGATCGCGCCGAGCAGATAGCCCTGGTCCTCGGGCGGCAGGAAGGCGCCAGGGATCGATTTCGCCATCATGACGGCGAGCACGATCACGGCACCGAAAACAAGGAGGCCCAGCACGTAGCGCCGGATCATGAACTGCACGGCGCGCCCGTAGCCGGCCGTCATGCGCTCGAACTGATGGTCGAACCACCGGAAGAAGCCCTTTTTCTCATGGTGCGTGGGCTTGAGCAGGATGGCGGCGAGCGCAGGCGAGAGCGTGAGCGCGACGATGCCCGAGAACACCACCGAGATCGCAATCGTGATCGCGAACTGCTTGTACAACTGTCCGGTGATGCCGCCGAGGAACGCAACCGGCACGAACACGGCGCACATGACGAGCACGATCGCGATGACCGGACCCGACACCTCGTCCATCGCCCGCTTGGCCGCGTCTTTCGGACTGAGCTTGAAGACCGTCATGTTGCGCTCGACGTTCTCGATCACGACGATCGCGTCGTCCACGACGATGCCGATGGCGAGCACCATCCCGAACAACGTCAGCATGTTGATCGAAAAGCCCAGCGCCGCCATCCCCATCGCCGTGCCGACGATCGACACCGGGACGGCCAGCACCGGAATGAGCGTCGCGCGCAGGCTCTGCAGAAACACGTACACGACGATCACCACCAGCACGAGCGCTTCGAAGAACGTATGGACGACGTCGGCGATCGACGCACGCGTGAACTCCGTCGTGTCCATCGCGACCTGATAGTCGAGCCCTTCAGGAAACGAAGTCTTGAGCTCCGCGAGCGTCTCGCGCACCTGCTTCGAGACGTCGAGCGCATTCGCGCCCGGCTGCTGGTAGACCGCGATGATCGTCGCCGGCTTGCCCTGGTAGGTGGTGCGGTTCGAATAGCTCTTCTGGCCAAGCTCGGCCCGGCCGATGTCTTTCAGGCGGACGATCGCGGCGCCGTTGCTCGCTGCGCGGATGATGATGTTGTCGAACTCGGCGGGCGTCGCGAGCCGCCCGGTGGTGGTCACCGCGAACGACTGCTCGACCGGGTTGCCGGTTGGCGCCTGGCCGACGGTGCCGACCGCGAACTGCTGGTTCTGGGCGCGTACGGCGTTCTGCACGTCGCCGGCGGTGATGCCGAGCTGCGCCATGCGATCGGGCTTCAACCAGATCCGCATCGCATAGTCGGGAGTGCCAAAGATCGATGACTGGTTCGCACCCGGAATCCGCTTGATCGTGTCGAGCACGTAGACGTTCGCGTAGTTCGCGATATAGGTCGGATCGAAGCGCTCGTCCGGCGAGTAGATCGCGATCACCATCATGAAGGCGTTCGACTTTTTCTGGACCTGCACGCCCTGCGACTGCACCTGCTGCGGCAGTTGCGGCAGCGCGAGGTTCACGCGGTTCTGTACGTCGACCTGGGCAAGCTCGGGGTTGGTGCCGATCCCGAAGAACACGTTGAGCGTGTAGTTGCCGGTCGACGAGCCGGACGAATACATGTAGATCATGTTGTCCGCACCGTTGACCTGCTGCTCGATCGGCGCGGCCACGTTGTTCGCCACGACGTCCGCGCTGGCCCCCGGGTAGGTCGCGGAGACCGTGATCTGCGGCGGTGTGACGTCCGGATACTGCGCGATGGGCAGCGCGAGCATCGTCAACGCGCCGCCGAGCGTGATCACGATCGAGATGACGGACGCGAAGATGGGCCGGTCGATGCAGAAGTGCGAGATGTTCATCGAGTCGCCCCTTACTGCGACGCGGCACTGGTTTTGGCCGGCGCCGTCGCTCGCTCGCCCCCGCTCACCTGTGGCGCCGACGCGCCGCCCTTCTCCACGACCGTCTTGCCGCCGGTCTGCGTCGAGGGGAGCGTTCCGGCGATCTTGAGCGGCACGTCGGCCACGACGCGGATCGCGCCGTCCACCACGATGCGCTCGCCGGCCTTCAGGCCATCGTTGATGAACCAGTTGTCGCCGTTCCAGTCGCCGACGTCGACCACTCGCTGTTTGGCCTTCGACTCGTTGTCCACGACCCAGACGAAGTGGCTCTTCGCGCCCTGCAGCACCGCCCGTTGCGGTACGAGGATCGCATTCGGCCGCGTGGCGCCCGACACGCGCGCGCGCACGAACTGCCCCGGCCGCAACGTCCCCTTCGGGTTCGCGAGCGAGGCCCGCACGAGGAACGTGCCCGTGTCGGTGCTGAACGCCGGATTCGCGAAGCTGATGGTGCCGTGCTGCGGAAACTCCGTGCCGTCGGCGAGGATCACGGCCACCACGAATTCGCTGTGCGGCGGGAACAGCAGCTTGCCCGCCGCAATCTCGTCCTGAAAGTGGAGCATTTCGTTTTCGGAAATGCTGAAGTTCACCCAGATCGGATCGAGCTGATAGACAAAGGTAAGGAGACCCGATGAATTGGCGATCAGATAGCTGCCGTCCTGTTGTCTTGCATAGCTCGCGAGGCCATCCAGGGGCGACTTGATCGTCGTGTAACCGAGGTTGAGTTCCGCCGTCTCCACCTGCCCTTGCGCCGAAATCACCGCGGCCTGGGCCTGCTTCTCGTTGCCGACTGCATCGTCGAGATCCTTCTGGCTCAATGCCTGTTGCGCGGCGAGCGGCTTGACGCGGGCAAGATTCTGCTGCGCTACCGTGAGCCGCGCCTGCTGCTGCGCAAGCTCGCCCCGCGCCGTCTGCAGCGCAGCCTGAAACGGCTTCGGATCCATCAGGAACATCGTCTGGCCGGCCTTCACCTTGTCGCCTTCGGAGTACGTCCGCCGGTCGAGAAAGCCGTCCACGCGCGCACGAATTTCGACTTCACGCGAACTCTGCGTCTGCGCGGTGAACTCGAGCTGGACCGGGGTGTCCTGAGCCGTGACCGTCATCACCGTGACTTCCGGTGCGCCGAGCGCCGGCGGCCCCGATGCCTTCTTGCAGCCGGCGAAGAGCGTCAGCGCAATAGCGACGAAGATCAGCGGCAGGCGGTCCCGGCGTGCCGCAACGCGGGGTAACGGTCGATGCTCGGGAAAAAACGGTCCGCTCATGAATGGCCTCCCGCAACGCGCCGGATCTGCGCATCGCCCCGGTACGCGCGCGCCATGGTCACCACTGCGTTGCCCGCTTACTGTTCGCGATACGGATCGCCAAGACTCTGCACACTACGCAAGACGCGGCGCCGGCCGAGACAGGACGGGGCCAGCCGACTTGCCGCGCCCGGACGATTGCTCACGCCGGTTATGACTTCCTCGATACAACGCGCCCCGATGAATTGCGCGAACACCGGAATGATTTTCTTGTTCTCTGGCTGGGGTGCCGCGCATACGGCGCGCTCGAAAGCGCCACCGGACGCCGCACGGCGCTTTGGTATCGGCGCCGTAGGGTCACGGCACTCGTAGTCGTGAAGTTTGGTAGCCGTCCAGGGCAAAAACAATGAGACTTTGGTCCGATATCCCGCTGAGCACGCCTTTTGCTGTTCGCGGCGAGGATGCAGCGGTTGCCAGGGCAACCGCCACGCGGCAAGCCGAGCTCGGGGTGCCGGCGCAAACCGGCTATGGGACTTTGCTCAACCGTTGAAGTTGAACGCCACGCGGGGAGCGTGGCCGGACGCCGTCAATTGCAACCGTGACTATTCGCTGTCCGATAACAGGTGGTGCCGCCGGGCCCACGCGCGACGCCTTTTCCGTTCGCCGTAGAGTGTAGGACGCGCGTTCAGCGAAGACCACCGCCCAGTACCACCGCCTCTTCATCCGGACACACTTGAGAACCGGTGGCCGAGTCTTGCCGTGCACATCATCACGAGAACCGTGGCGTTAGGGGAAACCCCTCTTCCGGAATAACGATATAAAGATCAATTATTTGAAAAACACATTCTTACAGCGTCAGAATGTGAAATACGCATTCTTGTGCATCCCAACATCAACCGGAAGATGGAACTACGCCAGCTCGAAGCCTTCGCCGCAGTGATCACGACCGGCAGCGTCACCGCCGCTGGACGCCTGCTGGGGCGCTCGCAGCCAGCTATCACGCGGCTGATCCAGGAGCTCGAAACCGAGGTCGGCTACGCGCTGTTCACGCGCAACGGCCCGCGCGTCACGCCGACCGAGCAAGGCATCCTGCTCTACGAGGATGTCGAGCACGTGCTGACGGGCGTGCAACAGATACACAAGCGAGCTGGCGAAATCGGCCGCGGCGAAAGCCGCCCGCTGCGCATTGCGGCAACCTCGGCGCTCGCCGCCGGCCTCGTGCCCGTCGCGCTCGCGCGCACCGATCTCGCCGTCACCGCGCAGACGATCCAGCTGCGCAGCCTGCCCCCCGAACAGGTCGTGCACGATGTCCTCACCGGTGCGGCCGACATCGGCGTGGCGAGCCTGCCGCTCGAACATCGCGGCGTGGTCGTGCACTGGATCGGACAATCCGCGTGCGTTGCGGCGCTGCGCGACGACGATCCGCTCGCCCGCTCCGAGCGGCTGCCGCTGTCGGCCTGCGAGGGCCGGCGCGTCGTCACGATGCAGAACCCGTATCGCCTGCGCCGCCGGCTCGATCACGCGTTCGCGCAGGCCGATGTGTCGCCGGCGGGACTCATCGAGACGAATTCGTCGATGAACGCGCTGACCGCGGTTCGCGCCGGCCTCGGCATCTCGGTGCTCGAACCGGTCACGGCCTATGGCATGCCGCTCGCCGGCGTCGCGATCCGTCCGATCGACGCCGACATTCCGTACTTCTTCGGCGTGATCTCGCGCGACGCCATCGCGCTGCCCCCCATCGCCGTGACGCTCATCGACGCGCTCGCCGACGCCGCCCGCGCCGTGCTGCCCGATTTTGCGCTGCGCGCGAGCGCCGAGCACGCCCAAGTCCTGCAGTCGCTGTACGGCGACCTGCCCGCCACCAACGAATCGTTGCCGTAATGAATCCGACCACCCCATCGTGTGCAGGCCTCGCCGCGCTCGAAGCCCGTTTGCGCGAGGATCTCGCGTGGCTCGAACTGCCCGCGAAGCGCTGGATCCCCGCACACACCCTCGAAGGCCGCCCCGTGATCGACGTGGCGATCGTGGGCGGCGGCATGGCCGGGCTTGCGCTGGCCGCCGCGCTCGGTCATCTCGGCATCGACGCCGTCATCTACGATCAGTCGCCGCGCGGTTTCGAAGGCCCATGGGCCACCACCGCACGCATGGAAACACTACGGTCTCCGAAGCAGCTGACGGGCCCAGCGCTCGGCCTGCCCTCGCTCACGTTCCGCGCGTGGTTCGAAGCGCAGTTCGGCGGGCAGGCGTGGGACGCGCTCGACAAGATCCCGCGCCTGCAATGGATGGACTATCTGCGCTGGTATCGCGACGTGCTCGAGATCGACGTGCGCAACGAACACCGGGTCACCGCGATCACGCCGGGCGCGCACGGCAGCGTCGCGCTGTCCGTCACGAGCGCCGCCGGCAGCGAGACCGTCCATGCGCGCCACGTCGTCCTCGCGACGGGCCGCGACGGCCTGGGCGGCCCTTCGTTGCCGGCATTCGTGCGCGATCTGCCGCGCCGTTTCTACGCCCATTCGTCCGATGTCCTGGACTATGGCACGCTGCGCGGCAAGCGCGTCGGCGTGATCGGCGCGGGCGCATCGGCGATGGACAGCGCGGCCACCGCGCTCGAAGCGGGTGCGGCCTCGGTCGATCTGCTGATCCGCCGCGCGGACATTCCGCGCATCAACAAAGGCAAAGGTGCGGGCAATCCGGGCCTCACGCACGGCCATGTCGCGCTGTCCGACGACTGGAAGTGGCGCATCCGCCACTACATCAACGTGCAGCAGGTGCCGCCGCCACGCGGCAGTACGCTGCGCGTGTCGCGCCACGCCAACGCCCGCTTCAACCTCGGTGCGCCGATCACCAGCATCGAACAGGTAGACGACGGACTCATCGTCAGTACGCCGAAAGGCGACTTCGCACTGGACTTCCTCGTGTTCGCAACGGGCTTTCGCATCGATCTGGCGAGCCGCCCCGAACTCGCGCCGTTTGCTCGCCACGTGCGTGCGTGGAAAGACCGCTTTGCGACGCCCGCCGGCGACGACGACACCGAGCTTGCCGATTCGCCCGACCTCGGACCGGTGTTCGAATTCCAGGAAAAGACGCCCGGCGCGTGCCCCGGACTCGAACGCATCCACTGCTTTTGCGCGCCCGCAACGCTCTCGCATGGCGCGCTGTCGGGCGATATTCCGGCGGTCAGCGAAGGCGCGAAGCGGCTCGCACAGGGGCTTGCCGCGACCTTCTATCGCGAGGATGTCGAATTGCATTACGCCAACATGGCGGCCTTCGCCGAGCCGGAAATCGAAGGCGACGAATGGACGCCCGCGCCACCGCCTCCGGCCCTCGCCGAGCGCGAAGCGAAATGAGCGCGTGAATCTGCAGTTTTCCGGAGTTGACCATGACATACGACACTGACGACATCGTCGATCGCGTTGCCGGGCTGGCGCCCGACTCGGCCACGCATGCGTTGCGGCACCAGCGCGCCAAAGTGGTGGAAGCGACGCAGGGCAGCTACGACGCGCTGTTCGACCCCACGCTGGAAGGCCTCACGCTGGTCGAGCGGCTGCTCGTCGCGCTCTACGCGAGCCGCCTCGCGACCTCCCCGGCGCTCGCGGCCCATTACCGCGCCGAACTGGCCGCTCACGCAGTCGCGGCGGCGACGCTCGCCGCCGTGGAAACGGGCGCGCCCGAGGATCTCGCTGCGCCGCGCCTGCGCGCGATCCTCGCGTTCACGCGCACGCTGATCGAGAATCCGGTCGCCGGCGACAAGGCCGCGCTGCAGACGCTGCCCGCCGCCGGCCTGACGACGCCGGCCGTCGTCGCGCTCGCACAGCTGATCGCCTTTCTGTCGTACCAGACGCGCCTCGTCGCGGGTCTGCAAGCCCTCAAATTGCTGGAGCGCGCATCATGAGCGACATCATCCGATCGCACGGCTTCACGAACGAATCGCTCGAATGGGACGCGTGGCTCGACGTCGTCGACCTCGACCAGGCCACCACGGGTCAGATCGCCGTTCTCGAGGAAAGCCACCCCAAGGCAAAAGTCTCGGACTACTACCGGTTTCTCGTCCATCAGCCCGAAATCCTGCGGCAGCGCTCCGCCGCGTTCAACGCGATCATGTACGCGCCCGGCGGCTTGCCTCGCGCGGAACGCGAACTCTCGACCACCGTGGTTTCGCGGCTCAACGGCTGTGTGTATTGCGCGTCGGTGCACGCCCAGCGTTTCGAGCAGCTCGCCAGGCGCAACGACGTGATCCGCCAGGTGTTCGCCGATCCTCACAGCGCCGGCACGACAAAGCGCGAAGAGGCGATCGCCCGCTTCTCGGCCGCACTGACCGAGCACCCGGACGAGATCGAGGCGGCCCAGTTGCAGGCATTGCGCGAGGCCGGTCTAACCGACGCCGAAATGCTCGACCTGATCCATTCGATTGCCATATTCGCGTGGGCGAACCGCCTGATGCTCAATCTCGGCGAACCCGTGTTTCCCGAGCCGGCACCCGCCCTCTGACCGACCAACGCTGCACCTCCCTTCAACCAATACCCGGGGATAGCCGATGGGCACTCAACCTGGCATCAAGCCTGTCATCGTGGCCGCCGTGCTGGCCAATGCGATGGAGTGGTTCGACTTCACCATCTTCGCCGCGATGACGCCGATCATCAGCAAGCTGTTCTTTCCGGCCTCGCACGGCGCGGCGGGCGCGGATTTGAACGCGATCCTGCTGACCACGGCCCTGTTCGGCGCGGGTTTCTTCATGCGGCCCGTGGGCGGCGTGCTGCTCGGTCTCTACGGCGACACATATGGCCGCAAGGCGGCCATGACGCTCGGCATGGGCATCATGGCGCTGGCCGCCGCGATCATGACCTTCGCGCCGACCTATGCCACGGCCGGTCTCGCCGCACCGTTCCTGATGCTCGCGGCCCGACTGCTGCAAGGATTTTCGATCGGCGGTGAATTCGGCACCTCGACGGCGTTCCTGATCGAACTGGCGCCGCCGAATCGCACCGGCTTCTACGGTTCGTGGCAGATGAGCGGACAACTCATGTCGACGATGCTGGGCGCCGCGCTCGGCATGGTGGTCACGCAGGTGTTCACGCCCGGGCAGCAACTCGCGGGCGCCTGGCGCATCCCGTTCGCGGTGGGCCTGCTCATCGCGCCGCTGACCATCTACCTGCGCCGCCACGCGAGCGAAACCTATGCGCGCATCCACGCGACGCCGCACGCCCGCGCGAAGGAGGCGGCCGCCGTCAAGCGCGGACTGTCCGACTACCTGATCGGGATGGGCATGGTGGTGGCGAGCACCGTCACGTTCTACGTCACGTTCGGCTATACCGTCACCTATGCGAAGCAGGTGCTCAAGCTGCCCGTTTCGGAAAGCTTCATGGTGCAAATGATCGCGGCCATCGTCATGCTGATCGTCACGCCGATCGCGGGCGCGCTATCCGACCGCTACGACCGCAAGACGCTGCTGGTCGGCTCGCTGGGCGCCTACCTGGTGGCGATCTATCCGCTCTATGCGTGGATCGTGGCGGCGCCGTCCGTCTCGCGGCTGCTGGTCGCGCAGATCGTGATCGGCGTGGTGAGTGCGACCTTCCTCGGCGTCTATTGCACGACGCTTGCCGAGATGTTCCCCAAGCGCACGCGCGCGACCTCGCTCGCGGTGGTCAATAACGTCGTCGTCCTGATCTTTGGCGGCTTTGCGCAGACGTTCGTGACCTGGCTCATCATGCTCACGGGCTCGCCGCTGGCGCCGGTGCTCTATGTGATGATCGGCATCGCGCTCAGTCTCGTGGCCGTTGTGGCGCTGAAGCCGGGTCATTTCAGGCGGGGCAGTGCAAGCGCCGCGCAAACCACCGGGTGAGGCGCGGGCTCTTCCTGGTTGAAGGGGGGAAGTCGAGGATCTGGAGACTGGAGCATGCCGTGACGCGGCCCCCTCACGTCACCTTCCTGTCGTCAGGATTCCGTCGCCGTCGGATTCCGTCTGTGCGCTCGACGCGTTGCCTACCCGTTCGATCTGCACTTGCATCGACCGTGCGTCGGTCAGCCCCAGCGCTCTCGCCGCGGCATAAGAGAGATCGATGATCCGGCCTTTCACGTAAGGGCCGCGATCGTTGATGCGCACCACGACCGTCTTCCCGGTCGCCACCGATCTGACGCGCACATAGCTGCCGAGCGGCAAGGTTCGATGGGCCGCCGTGAATGCGCCGGTGTTGAAGCGTTCTCCGTTTGCGGTCTCATGGCCCTGGAACTTCTCCGCATACCAGGATGCCTCGCCGGATTGCACCACCTCGTGCCGCATATGACAGGATTCGCCCTTGCACGCGGCTTGCCGGGACGCCATCTGTCCGCACGCTGTGAATAACGCACAGATTGCGAAAACGCTCAAATAGCGCAGTGATGGCGTCATGAACCACATGTCAGTCAATGAGCGATGGCTCAACGTTTTCAAAGGTGCGTAGCATACCGCGTTCCCGGTCGATATAAAATCCTGGCAAGTTTTCGGGTTTCATGCAATGGGCTCGTCAGTCCGGCCCTCATTTCGCGGCAGGCCCCGAAAAGAGCCCCTCTCGATGCTGAGGAAGGGGCTCGTCGACACCATGAGTTACTGACCGAAGTAAATCGGCTTCATGCTGTCACCGGCGGCGGGTGCACCGGACGTCGACGTACTGCCTGCCATCCCGCCGTAACCGCTCGCGCCGTTCTGCGCGGCCACGCGGGCTTCGGCCGCCTGGATGTCGGCTGGATAGTTGGTGTTGTCGCCATCGCCTGGGCGGTAGCCGGCCTGTTCGAGCTGAACCAGTTCGGCGCGGACCTGCTCAGGCGTCACGGCGCTGTTCGATTGTGCGAACGAGACGACCGGAGCAGCCATGACGGTGAGGATAACGAAGGTTTGACCAAGAGATTTCATGATGAGGTTCCTCTAACGATTGCCACGTAGGGTGCGACAAGCTTGAACCGATGCGCAGGTTCAATACGCTCCCGCAAATTTTCCCGCGCCCCCGCTGGCCTCCATTACTTGATGGAGGCGTGATTCCCCGTTCGTTGTGTCCGCCACGTTTTTGTTTGCACTGCCCAGCGGCCTGTGTCGAATCCACCCGAAGCGCAGGCCGCACCGTGGGTCCGCTGCCACCATGCGTGGTGATCGAAATTGCGCAGAAAATCGGCGCGGCGGCGCTCACGGAGGTAGTGCGCCGTCACGCCGGCCACAGCGATCGCAAGCACGATCGTGCCGGCAGCCATACCCAGCCAGGTTGGGTCCACGTCAGCCTCCCCAGTTACGCCGCAGCGCTCGCGCGCTTCATGTGTCGCTGGACGCTCAGCCGTGGTAGTAGCCGTCGCCGACCGAGTTTTCCAGCACGCCGTCCACATACACGCCAACGGGGTCGCCGTCGGCGGACGTGAGCAGCGAGCCGGGATGCTGGCCGATGATCTTGATCCGGCCGCCCTGGAACCTGGCCATTTCCCGGTGATCGAGTTCCACCGACTTGTGAAGGTCGCGGATGGTGAGCGTGGTCATGATGGGTCTCCTTGAGCAGGACGGTTGCAGGAACGGCCAGGCGGCAAGCCGCTGGCAGCACGCCATGCAGATGTCATGCCAACCGGGAGCGCTCCGCGCGGCGCCCTTCCCCCCGTGCATCGCGACGATGCGAGTTTGGGCGCGACCATCACCTGGCCGGTCGATGTTGGGCGATCGCCAACAGGCCGACCGCGTCGCGCGGCAGCCGGCCGGTTGTGATCGTTCGGGGGTTGTCCTGGCTGGGGCGGGAATACCGCGCCGGACCGCTGGCGGGCATGCTGGTCGGCAAACGCCCGACCGGCATACCGCGTTCATGGTGATCTAGCGCGCGGCGATCTGCGTATCGAGCGCCGTGCGCATTGCGCTCACCACGTCGGCCCATTCGCCGCGGCGCGTTTGGCGGAACAGACGCGCATTGGCGTACCACGGGCTGTCGTCGCGATTCAACTGCCAGCGCCAGTCCGGCGTGAACGGCAGGGCAATCCATACGGGCTTGCCGAGCGCACCCGCCAGATGCGCGACCGCCGTATCGACCGCGATCACCAGATCGAGTTGCGCGACGAGCGACGCCGTCGCCGAAAAGGTCGTGAGGCGCGGGCCGGCGTCGATCAGCCGCCCGCGCTGCACGAGTTCGTCCATGCATGCGCGGTCGCGCTCGCGCAGCTCTTTTTGCAGCGACACGAAGCGCACATCGGCGTCGAACAGCGGCTGAAGTTCCGCAAGCGGCATCGAGCGATTGCGGTCGTTCACGTGCGTCGTGCTGCCCGACCAGACGAGGCCCACACGCAGCCGCCGATCGCCATCGTCACCGGTGCCGATCACATCGGACCACGACGCAAGCGCGGCAGCGTCGGCGTCCGCATCGAGATACGCGCCCGACGTCACGAAATCCGCTTCGCGCAGCGCGAGCGCGTGCGGCAGGCTCAACATCGGCACGTGGTAGTCGAACGCAGGCAGCGCGGACGAATCGCCGATGACGCTCGCCGCGCCCGCCACATTCTGCAGCAACGGCAGCAGCACGTCCTGCACGCGCACGATCACGTTTGCGCCCTTCGCATGCAGGCGGTCGACGAAGCGCGCGAACTGCAGCGTGTCGCCGAGACCTTGTTCCGCGTGCACGAGCACGGTCTTGCCCGCGAGCGGCTGGCCCTTCCATTGCGTCGCGTCGGGGAAATCGTGCGTCATCGTGCCGTCGCGCCAGCGCCATTCGTATTCGCGCCAGCCGTGCTCGAATTCGCCGAGCAGCAGATTGGTCTGCGCGCGATTGGTGCGCGCCCCCGCGTCGTTCGTGTCGATCGACAAGGCCTTCTTGAACTGGCGCAGCGCGTCGTCGAAGCGATGCAGGTCGCGCAACGCGACGCCGAGATTCACGTAGGCGGCGACGAAATTCGGCTTGAGTTCGATTGCCCGCCGGTACGCGTCGAGTTCCTCGTCGTAACGGCCCAGCTCGCCGAGCAGCGTGCCGCGGTTGTAGTGCACTTCCGGCGAACGCGGATAGCGGCGCGCCAGGCGCGCGAGATACACGAGCGCGGCCTCGGCCTCCTCCAGCTGGATGAGCGACATGGCCGCGCCGTGGAGCGCATCGGCGTGATCGGGCGCGAGCGCCAGCAGGCGCTCGTAGAGCGCGACGGCCTGGGTGTGACACTGCCCGAGCTGGCAAATGCGTGCGGCCTGCTGCAACTGCTCCGGAGGCGTCGCGGCCGGTTGTGCCGCGCGCCACGCGAATTCGGCGGCGCCCGCGTAATCCTCGCGCGTAGCGTAGACGAAGGACATCGCTTCCAGCGCGCCCGCGTGCTCGGGATGCGCTTGCAGGATCGATTGCAGGTCGTGCTCCGCGGCGTCGATGCGGCCGGCGGTGAAATGCTGCTTCGCCTGGGCGAGCAGCGCGACGATGGTGTCAGTCATGGGAACGCCGGGCGCTCGCGCCCGAATGCATGGATAAGGACTCGAGGCCGCATTTTACCTCAGCCGTGTCCGCGCGGTTTCGTCGCTCCACGTTGCCGGGAATCATGATAGCGAACGGCGCAGTCGATCTGAAACGTGGAACAACGTGTATTTCTTCGCGTTATTCATTCACGGTAATAATCAATAATATTGATCGCTAAATGTTTCCCGGAATTACGAGAAAAATGCGAGAAATCGCGCGTTTATACCCGCGCATGGTCGTGCGGAAAGTCCCTTGTTTTACCGGATATTTCAATTCATCAGGCTCGGGATGTAATAGTCTGGAACAGGTAAGGCAATGTTAGCCAATAATCGTGGCACGCATGCCACAACTTCTGAAAATCATTCCGGATATCGCGTTATGCTCCGCGCTCGCTCGCTTTCGAGTGAATAACAAAGCAATGGAGTTACGATGAAAAAGTACACCCTTTCCGCCCTCGCAGTCGCTGCCGCCTCTTTCGCCAGCGCCGCACACGCACAAAGCTCGGTCACGCTTTACGGTTTGATTGACGCGGGCGTCCTGTACACGAGCAACCAGTCGGGCAGCTCGAACGTGCAACAGTCGAGCGGCGCGCTCAACGGCAACCGTTGGGGCCTGCGCGGTAGCGAAGACCTGGGCGGCGGCCTCAAGACGATTTTCGTGCTCGAGAGCGGCTTCAGCATCTCGACGGGCGCGGCGAAGCAAGGTAGCCGCATGTTCGGCCGCCAGGCGTTCATCGGCCTTTCGAGCGACCGCGCCGGCGCGGTCACGCTGGGTCGCCAGTACGACAGCGTGGTCGACAACCTGGGCGGACTGTCGCTGAACGGCACGCAGTACGGCGGCACGCTCGCCGCGCACCCGTACGACAACGACAACCTCAACAACTCGTTCCGCGTGAGCAATTCGCTCAAGTACCAGAGCGTGAACTACGGCGGCCTCAAGTTCAATGCGCTGTACGGCTTCTCGAACGCCGCCGGCGGCTTCGCGAACAACCGCGCCTACAGCGTCGGCGCCACGTACTCGTTCGGCGGCCTCAAGGCAGGTGCGGGCTATCTTCAGCTGAACAACTCGGGTTCGACCATCAACAGCAGCGGCGCGGTCAGCGACGACGCGACCTTCACCGCATCGCGTCAGCGCACCTATGGCGCCGGCCTGAACTACGCCTTCGGCGCGGCCAACGTGGGCTTCGTGTTCACGCAAACGCAGCTGAGCAATCTCACGGCCATCAACTCGTCGAACGCGGGTGCGACGACTTCGTTCGCCGGCAACAGCGCGCGCTTCAGCAACTTTGAACTCAATGGCCGTTATGCGTTCACGCCTGCAATCACCGTGTCGGGCGCTTATACGTACACGGACGCGAGCCTGGACGGCGTGAATCCGAAGTTCCATCAGGTCACGCTGCAGGGCGACTACGCGCTTTCGAAGCGCACCGACCTGTATGCAGAAGCCGCGTATCAGCGTGTCGTGGATGGCGAGGGCAAGATCCACGCGGACATCATGGGCGTTTCCGCGTCGGATTCGAACTCGCAAGCCGTGGCGACCGTGGGTATCCGCCATCGCTTCTAACGCGACGATCGCTCGCAACGTGAGCGCCGCGCCAGCGGCGCTCTGAGCACGGGCAGGCAGACGCTTCGGTGTCTGCCTGCCCGTGTGCTTTCGCGCTACGCCGCGCCGGCGCGCAAACAGAGGCGATTATCGCGCCGCCAGGCTCGACGCCGCACGAAGTTCGAGCGATCTGGCACCCCGGCGGCGAGCCGTTGCGAGGGCTTCGTTGAAACTCGCCTGAGCCGCATCGCGCTGCGCGCCCGCCACGGAGGAAAGAGTGCGAAGGCGTGTAATCGGCAGGAGAGCGCAGCGGCGTATGAGCGACGATGGTGCCGCACTGCTCGCAAAATCTGGCGCCCTCGCGGCATTCGAAGCCACAATTTGTGCAGCGCATATGGCCCCTGATCTCGAGAGACGCCCTCCATGGCAACTACCATTAAAAGCTCAATCGATCGAGGCATCAAGCCGACTCGCAAGCTCATTCAAGTCGTCCACCACGAAATCCCACGCCTGTTCCGCCTGCAGGTCCGTTTTCTGATCGGGACCGTGCTCGGTCGGGCGCACGACGAAAGCGGTCGAAAGCCCGAGCCGGCGCGCCGCGGCCAGGTCGCCGTTATGCGCCGCGACGAGACACAGTTCGGCGGGCGCGAGACCCAGAATGTCGGCCGTCTCGGTGTACACCTGTGGCGAGGGCTTGTAAGCGCGCACCACTTCGGCGCCGAGAATGGCGTCCCATGGCAGGCCGGCGCGCCTCGCGATATCCACCATGAGCCGGATGTTGCCGTTCGACAACGGGGCGATGATGAAGCGACGTTTCAGGCGATTCAGCGCCTCGACCGAATCAGGCCATGGATCGAGGCGATGCCAGGCCAGGTTGAGTTCGTCGATCCCGGCGTCCGTCACGCCGGCTATACCGCTTTGCGCCAGCACCTTCACGAGGTTCTCGCGATGCAGAACGTCGAGGCGCACGTAGGGCCTGCGTCCGCTGCGGATGTCCTCCATGGAAGGCGAATATTCGCGTCGCCAGGCGTCGGCGAACGCGAACGCGTCGAGGTGCGGAGCGTGGCGCTGCAGAAAAGCGGCGGCCTCCCTCGCGACGCCGCTTCGCCAGTCAACGACGGTGCCGAAGACGTCGAATACAAGGGCTTTGATTTCGGTACGGTTCGTCATAGGGGCCAGAATCGGGAGTGGATCGGAGCACGGCATGGTGAGCCGCCTCGGCCCGGCGGCCAAGGCGGCGCAATACACATTGAAGCACTCAAACCGGATTCGCGTTGACTGTTGCGCCACTACCCTGCGCCTCTCAGGCCGCTTCGGCCTCCTGCTCTCGCCCTGGAATCGCGGCGAGCAGCGCACGCGTATACGGGTGGCGCGGCGCTCGCCAGATGTCCTGATGGTCGCCGCTTTCGACGATCTTGCCCTGTTGCATCACGTGCACACGGTCGGCGATGTAGCGCACGACCGAAAGATCGTGCGAGATGAAGAGCATGGACAGCCCCAGCTCGCGCTTGAGTTCGACGAGCAGATTGAGGATTTGCGCCTGGATCGAGACGTCCAGCGCCGATACCGGCTCGTCGCAGATCAGCAATGCGGGTTCGAGCACGAGCGCGCGCGCAATGCCGATGCGCTGACGCTGTCCACCCGAGAATTCGTGTGGAAAACGCGCGAGCGCCGCCGCGGGAAGGCCCACGCGTTCGAGCACCGAGCGCACACGCATACGGCGCGCCGCCGCGTCGCCAACCCCGTTCACGGCCAGCACGGTTTCGAGAATATCGCCTATCGTGCGGCGCGGGTTCAGCGATGCATAGGGATCCTGAAAGACCATCTGCACCTGGCGCCGCAATGGCCGCAACGCGCGCTCGCCGAGCGGGACGAGTTCGGTGCCGTCAAGCGCGATCGCGCCGCCCGCAACCGGCACGAGGCGCATGATCGCGCGCGAAAGCGTGGACTTGCCGCAGCCCGACTCGCCCACGAGCCCGACCGACTCGCCGCGGCCGATATCGAACGAGACGCCGTCGACGGCGTGCAGCGCCGGCGCGCCATGGCGCTGCGGGTACGCCACGCGCAGGTCGCGCACCGCGAGCAGCGGCGCGGCGTCCGTCGCCTGAAGGTTCGAAGCCGTACGCTCCGGCACCCTGCGCGGCACCACCGCGAAGCCCGCCTCCTCGCCGGCCCGATCCACGCGATTGGCCGGTGCCGTGTGGCGGATTTCCGGCAAGGTCCACGCGCGGTAGTGCAGATCATCGGCGAGGTTGAGCGAAGCGCCCAGCAGCCCTCGCGTATAGGCGTGGCGCGGGCGCGCGAAGAGCTCCGCCGTCGGCGCTTCCTCGACCTTGCGCCCGGCCAGCATCACCGCCACGCGGTCCGCATGATCGGCCACGACGCCCAGGTCGTGCGTGATCAGCAGGAGCGACATCGACAGCTCGCGGCGCAGCGCGTCGAGCAGTTCGAGAATGCGCGCCTGGATCGTGACGTCGAGCGCGGTGGTCGGTTCGTCGGCGATCAGCAGACGCGGGCGGCACGCCACGGCCATCGCAATCATCACGCGCTGTCGCTGGCCGCCCGATAGCTCGTGCGGATAGTCGTCGAAGCGGCGCTGCGGCTCGGCAATGCGCACGAGATCGAGCAGTTCGACGGCGCGCGCGCGAGCGGCCCGGCGTGACAGCGCTTCGTGCTGGCGCAGCGTCTCCACGATCTGCGCGCCCACGCAGAGCACGGGATTCAGCGAGGTCATCGGCTCCTGAAAGATCATCGAGATCTGTTGGCCGCGCAACTCGCGCACCGCCCTCGGCGGCAGGCCCAGCAGCTCGCGCCCTTCGAAGCGCACGCTACCCGTGACGCGTCCCGGCTCGGGAACGAGCTGCATAAGCGAGAGCGCCGTGGCGGACTTGCCGCTGCCCGACTCGCCCACCAGCGCGAGCGTCTCGCCCGCCGCGATGTCGAAGCTCACGCCGCGCACCGCTTCGTGCGCCCCGAAACTCACGCGCAGATCGCGCACTTCAAGCAGTTGGCTCACGTGGCACCTTTAGGGGCGTTGCCGCTGGCGCGGATTGAGGGCTTCGGTCAGGCCGTCGCCAAGCAGATTGAGGGCGAGCACCGCGAGCACGATGGCGGCGCCGGGAATCGCCGTGAGATACCACGCCGTGCGCAGCGAATCGCGTCCCGCACCGATCATCGCCCCCCAGCTCATGACATTGGGGTCGCCCATGCCGAGGAACGACAGCGACGATTCGATCAGGATCGCGCTCGCCACCATCACCGAAGCCGTGACGATCACGGGCGGCAGCGCATTGGGCAGGATTTCGCCGAAGATGATGCGCGTGTTGCTGAACCCCTGGCTGCGCGCCGCGAGCACGAAGTCCGAGCGCCGCAGCGTGCGGAATCCCGCGCGCACGATCCGCGCGACCGTGGGCCACGAGGCGATGCCGATGGCGAGCGCGATCACCACCACGTTGGGCCGCCCGATCGCCACGAGCACGATCACGAGCAGAAAGGACGGTACGGTCTGGAACAGCTCGGTGAGACGCACCAGCGCGTCGTCGACGAGGCCGCCGAAATAGCCGCCGATGGCGCCCACGAGTGTGCCGATCACGAGTCCGATGCCGGCCGAGGCGGCGCCGATCAGCAGCGAAACGCGCGCGCCATGCGCGATGCCGGCCGCTACGTCGCGCCCCAGCGAATCGGTGCCCAGCCGGAATTGCGGGTCGCTGCCCGGCCATTCGAACGGCCCGCCCACCATGTCGAGCGGGTCGCCCGGGTAGAGGCGCGGCGCGAGCACGGCGAGCACGACGAATGCCGCGAGCAGCGCCAGGCCGGCGCAGGCCGAAGGGTTGCGCAGCAGCGCGCGCCAGAAGGCGTGCCCGGCGCGCCGTGTGGGTGCACGGTCGCGCTCGGCGTCGCGGCGGCCGAGCAGCGCGAACGTCAACTGACGCCGCCAAGGCGAACCCTGGCGCGCGGCTGCACGTCGTGCGTCAACCGGCAGATCCGGCGATTCGAAACTCATTAAGATTCCTCCGTTAGCCTACGCGCGGATCGAGCCACGCCTGCAGCAGATCGACCACGACGTTCGCGACGATGACGAGCAGCGACGACAGCAGCAGTACACCCAGCAGCACGCTGAAGTCGCGCGCCAGCACCGCGTCGAGCGCCAGGCGGCCGAGCCCCGGCCAGCTGAATACCGTCTCCGTCACCGCCGCGCCGCCAAGCAGCGTGCCGAAATGCAGCCCCACGAGCGTGGTGAGCGGCATCAGCGCGTTACGCAGCACGTGGCGCAACGTCACGCGCCACGGATGCAGACCTTTGGCCTGCGCCGTGCGCACGAAGTCCTGGCGCTGCACTTCGATCATTGCGGCACGCGTAATGCGTGCGTAGATCGCGACGAAGAAGGTGGCGAGCGTCGCCGCGGGCAGCAACACGTGCCGCGCAACGTCGGCGACGTACGCGAGGCCGTGCAGGTCCGCACCGATCGTGACGTTGCCGCCGCTCGGCAGCCACCCGAGCCGAACCGCGAACAGGATGATGGCGAGCAGGCCGATCCAGAAACCAGGCGTCGAATAGAACAGCAGCGCGAACACCGACAGCACGCGGTCGGGCCACTTGCCGGCCCAGTGCGCCATCACGGCGCCGAGCACCACGCCGGCGACGAGCGCGAGCGTGAGCGCCACGCCCATCAGCAGCAAGGTGTTGGGCAAGCGCGAAAGGATCAGCTGCATCACAGGCATGTCGTAGCGTGGCGAATAGCCAAGACTGAAATGCGCGAGATGCTTCAGATACGTCCCGAGTTGCACGAGCAAGGGCTGGTCGAGCCCGAACTTCGCGCGCAGCATCGTCATCGTTTCCGTCGTCGCAGAGCCGGCTTCGCCGGCAATCACGTCGGCGGCGTCGCCCGGCATCAGCTTGAGCAGGAAGAAGTTGAGGATCACGATGCCCAGCACCGTCGGCAGCGCTTGCCAGGCGGTGCGGCGCAGGATCGTTTGCCAGCGGGCGCTGCGGCTCATCATCGGGCTCCTTCGAGGGTTGCGATGCGCGCTCAGGCGCTCAGCCAGACGTCGGCGAAGTTGCCCTCCAGGCCCTGCGCGCTCACCGTGTGATCGTGCACGCGCCGGTTGGCGAGCGTGACCATGCGCGGCGCGACGAGATTGAGGATCGGCAGGTCGCGGTACACGGTCTGCTGGAACTGTTTGTAGAGGCTCACGCGGCGGCTTTCGTCGATTTCGACCGACGCCGCTTCCAGCAGGCGGTCCGCTTCCGCGCTGCTGTAATGCGGCGCATTCGAGAACGGCACGCCGGGGCGGATATTTTTCGACCAGTACAGGCGCTGCACGCCCACGGCCGGATCGAACAGCGTGTTGACGCCGATGCTCGTGAAATCGAACTGGCGGTCGGCGTAGACACGCTTGAGGAATGACGGCAGATCCTGCGAGCGCACCGTGACATCGATGCCCACGCGCGCGAGCGCCGATTTCACGTAGCCGGCCTGGCGCTGGTACATATCGCCGTACGGCAGGTAGTCGTGCGTCAGCCTGAAGCGTATGCCATCCGCGCCGCGCGGCTTGCCTGCCGCGTCGAGCAGCGCCTCGGCCGCATGCGGGTCGAACGCATAGGGCGTGATCTGCGCATCGTGATACGGCGAGGCGGGCGTAATGGGCGTGGGCGAGACATCCGCATAACCGTAGGCCACGGTCTTTTGCACGACCTGCGCATTGATTGCGTGCGCGATGGCCTGGCGCACGCGCGGGTCCTTCAGCACCGGATGATCGAGATTGAAGTCGATCTCGGCCAAAGGCTCGAGGAAGCGATAGCCGCGCGTTTCGGTCACGAGCTGTGGCAATTGCGTGAGGCGCGGCAAGTCGGTGAGCGGCACGGGGTTCTCGCCGCCCAGATCGAGCGCGCCGGTTTCGAACGCCGCCGAGCGCGCGGCCGGATCGGGAATGACCTTGTAGACGAGCGCGTCGATATACGGCTTGCCCGCGTCCCAGTAGTCGGGATTGCGCTCGTAGACGATGCTCGCGCCGCGCGTCCACGACTTGAAGCGAAACGGCCCGGTGCCAATCGGCGCGTTGTTGTGCGGGTTCGTGAGCGGATCGCCCGTGGCGTACAGATGCTTCGGCACCATCGGCGACTCGCCCGCGGAAAGCGCCTTGAGCAGAAATGGCGCGGGCTTCGACAGTTCGATGATGGCCGTGCTCGCGTCGGGCGTCTGCACCTTCGTCACGTTCGCAAAGGTACTGCGTCCACGCGGGTGAATCGCTTTGAGCAAATCGACCGAGAACGCAACGTCCGCGGAAGTGAACGGCTGGCCATCGTGCCAGCGCACGTTCTGCCGCAGTTTGAACGTGTAGCGCAGACCGTCGGGGCTCACGCTCCAGGCGGTGGCCAGTTGCGGTTGGGGCTGCAGGTCGAAGTCATAAGCAAGGAGTCCTTCCAGCACCTTCGAGCTTGCGGCGAGCGCGGGTCCCGTGGTCTGGAAGATCGACACCAGCACGGGCGGCTCAGGATTGATCAGCACGTTCAACGTGCCGCCGCGTTTGCGCGCGATGGCGCCCTGGGCGCGGGCAAGCACGGGCAACCCCGCGGCTGCGGCTGCCGCGCCGCCTGCAATGAGAAATTCACGACGGGTCAAACGTGACATGCTGATGCGTTCCGATATCTATGAGGCTACGAGCGGCTAAACGTTGCGATCTGCGAGAGCCGGGAAATTCGCGCCGTGGCGACAGTGCTGCAATCGTAGCAACGGCCTCCTCGTGCGCTAACCAAGCGATGCTGCTATTCATATGACCTGCCGCGTCGAAGCTGAAGCGCGACAACGCAATTGGAAAGCAGAAAAGCTTCTTTGTTA
Organism: Paraburkholderia sp. EG287B; assembly: GCF_040965595.1. NCBI lineage: Bacteria > Pseudomonadati > Pseudomonadota > Betaproteobacteria > Burkholderiales > Burkholderiaceae > Paraburkholderia > Paraburkholderia sp. EG287B. The sequence goes on along the minus strand of NZ_JBFRCG010000003.1, from coordinate 200,558 downwards.
TTCGCGCGCCGCACGTGTTTAATCGGTGGATTGACCGATCGACCAGCACGGCGCCAGGCGCCGCAACGAACTTCCAGGGGTGCCTGTCTTGAGTGAAATTCCCGTGGCCGAGCCGCGCGCTCCTTCCGTGGCATCGACGCCCTTTGTGCCCGTAACGTCTCCCACTGCCTTTTCCGATAGCCCCGTGGCGCGCGCATTCGCGCAGCCGCTCATGCTGGGGCTGTTCCTGCCGATTCAGGCTGGCGGATGGAGCGCATCGACGCTGCCGCGCGGCACGGACTGGTCGTTCGACTACAACGCCGCACTCGTGCAGACGTGCGAAGCGCTCGGGTTCGATCTCGTCTTCGCCCTGTCGCAATGGCTGCCGAAAGGCGGCTATGGCGGCGTGTTCGACGGCCATGCGCTCGACTCGTTCATGACGCTCGCGGCGCTGACCGCGCGCACCGAGCGCATCATCCTGGCCGCCACGACCCATGTGCTCTACGGGCCATGGCACCCGCTGCACTTCGCGAAGTTCACGGCCACGCTCGACCACATCTCGCGCGGACGCTGGGGCATCAACGTGGTCACGGGGCACCGCGCCGTCGAGCACGAGATGTTTGGCTGGAACCGCATCGAGCACGACCGGCGCTATGAGATGGCCGCCGAATTCCTCGACGCCGTGCAGCAATTGTGGGCGCAACCGGACGACTTCAGTTTCGAGCCGGAACTTTCGGGCTGGCGCCTGCAAGGCGCGTACGTCACCCCCAAGCCGCGCTATGGGCGCCCGCTCCTCATCAATGCGACGGGCTCCGACGCGGGGATCGACTTCGCCGCGCGCTACTCCGACGTGGTGTTCATCACGAGCCCGGCGGGACCGCAGATCGATCGCGCGCTCGAAGCGCTGCCCGCGCACACCGCGCGTGTGAAGGCTGCGGCGCGCGCGTATGGGCGCGAGGTGCGCACGCTGATCAATCCGATGGTGATCTGTCGCGAGACGTCCGCCGAGGCTCGCGCCTATCACGACGCCATCATCGCGCACGCCGATGAGGGAAGCTTTCACCGCTTCGACAGCGACGCACATGCCTGGCGCGGCGGTTTCGAAGATCGTGCGAAGGCCGCCTCACGCGCGGTGGGCGGCAACATCGCGATCGTGGGCTCGCCTGAAGAGGTGGCCGACAAGATCATCGAGCTTCACGCGGCAGGCGTCGACGGCGTGCAACTGAGTTTCTACGATTTTCAGCCCGACCTCGACTTTTTCGGCGAGCGCGTGTTGCCTTTGCTCCACGAAGCTGGCTTGCGCCGCTGAATGGTGAAGTCGCGGCGCCTGAAGCGCGCCGCGTAAGCCCCACCTCAGGCGCGCTGAAGCTCCGAGCCGATCGCAGCCGCGCCCACGCCCGGCCGCTCGAGCCCGAGATGCGAGCGCAACGTATTGCCTTCGTATCCGGTTCGAAAGAGCCCACGCCGTTGCAGGATCGGCACCACGCCGTTCACGAACGCCTCCAGCCCGTCCGGCAGCGCGTCTGGCATGAGGTTGAAGCCGTCGGCGGCCTCGCCCTTGAACCAGTGCTCGATATCGTCGGCGATCTGCTCCGGTGTGCCGACGATCACACGATGCCCACCACCGCCCGCGAGCGCGCGGATCAACTCGCGCACCGTATGGCCGCCACGCCGCGCCTCGGCGATCGTGGCCTGAAAGAACGTGTGATTGCCGTTGCCGCCGTTGGGTAGCGCGAGGTCCTCCGGCAGGCGCGCATCGAGGTCGAGCTGATCGGGCGACAGGCCCAGCGTGCCGGCCAGGCGCGTGAGACTGTAGCGCCACGGAATCTGCTCGACGAGTTCGTCGCGGCGCCGCAGCGCCTCGGCCTCGGTCGCGCCGATAATGGTCGTGAGGCCCGCGAGCACCTGCACGCCCTGCGTGCGCCCGTATGCCGAAGCGCGCGCGTTGAGGTCGCGCCGGTACGCCACCGATTCCTCGAACGATTGCGAAGCGGAAAATACGGCCTCGGCGTGTCGCGCCGCGAGATCGCGGCCATCCCCCGATCCGCCCGCCTGCACGAGCACAGGATGACCTTGTGGCGCACGCGGAAGATTCAGCGGCCCCTGCACCCTGAAAAAGCGGCCATCATGTTCGACAGGCCGCACCTTCGTCGCGTCGATGAAACGGCCGCTCGCCTTGTCGCCGATGAAGGCGTCGTCGTCCCAGCTATCCCAGAGCGCCTTCACGAGTTCCGTGAACTCAGCGGCCCGCGCATAGCGCTGCGCGTGATCGGGCACCGTGTCGTGGCCGAAATTGCGCGCCGACGGCAAATCGGCCGTCGTCACGACGTTCCAGCCCGCACGGCCACGACTGACATGATCGAGCGTGGCGAAGCGGCGCGCGATGTTGTAGGGCTCGTTGTAGCTCGTCGAGGCCGTGCCGATCACGCCGATATGCGTGGTCGCCGCCGCAATGCTGGCCATCAGCACCGTGGGCTCGAGCGCCGTGATCGGACGGAAGTCGATCTGGTCGATGATCGCCGCATTGTCGGCGAGAAAGACCGCATCGAACTTCGCGCTTTCGGCAAGTTGCGCGACCCGTACATAGTGCGCCACGTCCACGAATGCGCGAGGATCGGCACCGGCGAGACGCCACGCCGAGGGCACGAAGCCCGAATGCAGGATATTGACGTTCAAATGCAGGCGGCGCGACGAAGTTCGGCTCATCTTTTGGACACTCCCTGGATCATCGGTTTCAGAACACGCGGCCTTCGGTGAGGTGCGTCGTCACGCCGTTCAAGGCGTAGTCGCCCACGACGCGCGCCTTGTGCAGCAGCGGGTTGTGACTGAAGATCGTGCGCAGGTTGCGCCAGTGCCGGTCGAAATTGTGCGCACGCGAAGTGGCCGAAGCCCCGCCGGCTTCGAACAGGCGCTCGGCGGCTTCCAGCGCCAGCTTGCTCACCACGAGCTGCGTGCGCGCCGTCGCCAGTGCGCCTTCCAGCACGAGCTGATCGGCGTCCGGCGCACCCGCGCGGATCGCCTGCGCCGACCGATCGAGCGTGCGGGCGTTCTCGTGCACCAGCGCGTCGATCGCATGGCTGTGCGCGGTGAGCGTGCCGACGACCTGCTGAATGAAGGCGTCCTCGCGCGCGGAGGGCGCCGTGCTGTGCAATACGGGACGCCCATGCTCCAGCACGTAGCGCCTCGCGTCCGCGACCACGTTGCGAACGATGCCCGCGGCCACCGCCACGAGGTGAAGTTGCCGCAGCGCGCCGCCATGACGGCCGGCGAGCGTAGCCAGGCCGCGTTCCGTGATCTCGTCGGCGCGCACCAGCAGATTCTCGAACATGAGACTGCCGCTCGCCGTCATGCGCTGCCCCATGCCGTCCCAGTCGTCGAGCACCGTGAGCCCTTCGCGCCGCACCGGCACGATCGCCACCACGGGCTGGCCCTCGTCGTTGAGCACGCTCAAGCGCGCGTAGTCGGAAAAGGCCGTGCCCGTCGAATAGTATTTGCGGCCGTCGAGCCGGTAATGCTCGCCGTCGCGCCTGAGCGCCGTGGTGTATTCGCCGGGGCGCGACGTCCCCAGCTCGGTCGAGGCGCCGCCGAAAATGGCGCCGTCGATCACGCGCTGGATCTGCAAATCGTTGAATGGCGTGCGCGCCGACAGCAACAGCGCTTCGGTCTGATCGTAGTGAATGCGCAGCGCGTGGGCGAGATTGCTGTCGGCCGCGGCCAGCGTGGCGATCACGTCGAATTCGTCAGCGAGCGAGCCGCCCAGGCCGCCCCATTCCACCGGCAGCCTGAGGCGACCCAGCCCCGAGCGCCGGAACGCGTCGAAGCCCTCGAATGGCAATTCGCGGCGCCCTTCGCGTGCTGCTGCGTCTTTGCCGATTTCATTGGCGAGCGATGGCAAGTCTGCGAGCGCATCCTGCAACGACAAACTGGCTGCGCGCGCGCACACCGGAAGTTGAGTGGGAAGAGCGGACATTGCGTTTTCCTTTTTGTCAGGCCCGCGAATTATTTCGATTCCCGGGCGGCCACGAGGCGTTTTGCCAAAGGGAAAAGTATAGGGAGCGCATTGCGCGCGACTAAACACCGAATTCGCATGTTGTTATTCGCATCTCTGCGTTGGCCTGCAGTTCGCGCAATCGGACAGCGCGAAATTGCGACCAAAGCAAATCACCTTCGCGCGTGGACCTATTTCACGATTCGTTCTTTGACCTCGTGGCAAGCGCTTGCCGATAATCGACTGCTCCATGCCGTCCGCGCAGAAGTTCTGCGCGATGCCTGTTCGCGACCGAGGAATCTTCATGACGCTGCTCTGGTACACCCGTTGCCCTGCGCCGACGCCATTCGGCATTGCCGCGCAGCAAGGATTGCTGCAGGCCGAATTCGCTGCCGACGGCATCGAAGTGAAGGCATTGCAGGACGCCGACGACCCGGCCATCCGCCGCTCGCATTTCACGCATACGCAGCCGTGGTCGTTTCGTCAGGGCGGCAACATTCCGGCGCTATGGGCGCGGGCGCAAGGCAGCGATACACGGCTCATCGGCGTGAGCTGGGTCGACGAGTTTCAGGCGCTCATCACGCTCGATCCGCACCTCACGCCCACGCGCGCCTCGCTCTCGGGGCGTCGATTCGGATTACCGATCAATACCGCCGCTGGGGTCGTCGATTTCCATCGCGCCACGGCTTTGCGCGGCTTTCATACGCTGCTCGAAGCCATCGGCGTCTCGCCAGCCGAGGTCGAACTCGTCGATCTGCCGCATGCACCCCGTGGCCTCGCCCACGCAAAACCGGACGAATCCGCGCCGCTCGGCGAATGGCTCGATGCGCAGCGCGCTCACGAGTTTTCCCGAGAGGCCGCGGCGCTGCTGCGCGGCGAAGCCGACGTGGTGTTCGTGAAGGGCGCGACCGGACTCGACATTGCCAACGTGCTCGGCGCGCGCGTGCTGGTCGACATCAGCGCGCATCCCGACCGGCGTGCGCACGCGAACAACGGTACGCCGCGCCCGCTCACGGTCGATGCGCAACTCCTGCGCGAGCGTCCCGACCTCGTCGAACGCGTGCTCGCGCGCACGCTCGACGTGGCCGCGTGGGCCGGCGCGCATCCCGGCGACGTCACGCGCTATGTCGCCCGCGAAGTGCGGACTGCCGAGCACTGGGTGACGCGCGCCTATGGCGCGGGCCTGCACCGGCAACTCGCGATCGGACTCGACGCCGGGGCGCTCGACGCGCTCGCGCACTTCAAGCGCTTTCTCTTCGAGCACGGCTTTATCGCGGCCGATTTCGACTTCGCGCAATGGGTCGATCCGGCGCCGCTCGAGGCGGCGCTGGCCCGCCGCGCGGAGCGTGCCGGCGTGCTCGCAGGATAACCAAAGCGGCGCTGCCTGCCAGCGTCCATTTCCTCTTATCGTCTGTTGCCGAACCGATGATCGCTCACCTCCTGCGCACGGCGCCACGCCGGTTCGTTCTCATGCTCCTCGTCATGGCGAGCGTGGCCGCTCACGTTGCCGCGCACGCGCAAACGCGCGGCGGCACGCTCAATTTCGTGGTGACGCCGGAGCCTACTGCGCTCGTGGATGTCGCCACAACGGCCGTGAATGTCCTCAAGGTCAGCCCGAAAGTGATCGAAGGCTTGCTCGACTACGACTTCGATCTGAAGCCCAAGCCGCTGCTCGCCACCTCATGGGAGATCGAGGATGCCGGCCGCCGCTATGTGTTTCATCTGCGGCACGGTGTGAAATGGCACGACGGTGCGCCGTTTACTTCAGCCGACGTTGCATGGTCGATCGAGACGCTGCGACGGGTGCATCCGCGGGCGCGCACCACGTTCGCGAACGTGACCGCGATCGCTACGCCAGACCCCTATACGGTCGTGCTCACGCTCAGCGAGCCCACGCCGTGGCTGATACGCGCGTTCTCGGCTTCGGAAACGCCGATCCTGCCGAAGCACCTCTACGAGGGCAAGGACGTGCTCGCCAATCCGGCCAACAACGCGCCCATCGGCACCGGACCGTTTCGCTTTGTCAAGTGGGTGCGCGGCAGCTACATCGAATATGCGCGCAATGACGACTACTGGAACGTCGGCAAGCCGCATCTGGACCGCATCATCGTGAAGATCATCGCCGACCCGGCCGCGCGCGCGGTGGCGTTCGAGGACGGCTCGGTCGATCTCGGCGGCGATACGCCCGTGCCGCTCGCCGACCTCGACCGCCTCAAAGCCAATCCGAAGCTCGGCATCGACACACGCGGCTACGAGTTTCAGGCGGGCGTGGCGCGCATCGAGTTCAATCTCGACAATCCAGTGCTCAAGACCTTGAAGGTTCGAGAGGCGATTGCCTCGGCGATCGATCGCGAAGTGATCCGCAGGGTCATCTACTACGGCTACGCGACGGCCACGGCGAGTCCGTTGATGCCGTCGAACCCCTACTATGACGCGGCACCCGCGCCCTACCCGTTCGACATTGCGCGCGCCAACCGCCTGCTCGACGAGGCCGGTTATCCGCGCAAGGCGGACGGCACACGCTTCGCGCTCACGCTCGACCCGCTGCCCATCGGCGACCTGCCCGCGCGCACGGGCGAGTACATCAAGTCGGCGCTCGCCCGCGTGGGGATCGCGGTGACGATCCGCAATCAGGATCTCGCGGCCTATTTGAAGCGCGTCTATACCGACCGGCAATTCGATTTCACTGTAAATGGCATGAGCAATCTGTTCGATCCGGTGGTGGGCGTGGCGCGTTTGTACACGAGCGACAACTTCCGCCCCGGCGTGCCCTTCACCAACGGCTCGCACTACAGCAACCCGCAAATCGACGGCCTGTTTGCGCAAGCCGAGCGAGAAAGCGATGAAACGAAGCGCAAGCAGCAGTTCGCGCAGATCCAGCGCATTCTGGAGCACGATCTGCCCGACCTGAATCTCGTCTCGCCGCAGTGGGTGACGCTCGCCTCGAAGCGCGTGCACGACCACTCCATTTCACCCGACGGCTTGGCAGCGAGTTTCGCCGACGTCTGGCTGTCACGATGAGCGCGCTCGCGTCGCACTGTTTGAATGACTCAAGGAACCTACATGGAATACCGGCAACTGGGCCACAGCGGCCTGAAAATGTCCACGCTGACGCTCGGCACGATGATGTTCGGCGGACCAACCGACGACGCCACGGCCGAACGCATCATCGGCGCCGCGCAGGAGCAAGGCGTGAATTCAATCGATACCGCCGACGTCTACCACCAGGGCGAGTCCGAGCGCGTGGTGGGCCGGCATATCGCCCGCCAACGCGACCGCTGGGTGCTCGCCACGAAGTTTGGCAACCCCGTCGGCAATCCCGTTGGCAACACGCGCGATATCAACGCGGCCGGTGCGGCGCGCAAGCACGTGATCCGCGCGGTCGAAGCGAGCCTCGCGCGGCTCGATACCGATTATCTGGACCTCGTGTATCTGCATCGCGAGGACCATCACACGCCAGTCGAGGAAACCGTGCGCGCGCTCGGCGACCTGATCACGGCCGGCAAGCTGCGGCACTACGGGCTCTCGAATCATCGCGCCTGGCGGATTGCCGAGTTCAGCCGCGTGGCCGATTTGCTGGGCGTGCCGCGGCCCGTTGCCAGCCAGCCGCTCTACAACCTTGCCAATCGCCAGGTCGAGGCAGAGCAGTTGAGCGCGGCGTGGCACTATGGCCTTGGCGTGATCTCGTACAGCCCGCTCGCGCGGGGCGTGCTGACCGGCAAATACGAGCCCGGTGCCCAGCCCGGCGCCGACACGCGCGCGGGGCGCCAGGACCGCCGCCTGAGCGAGACCGAATGGCGCGCGGAAACGATCGAGCTTGCGCGGCGCGTGGAGGCGCATGCAAAGGCGCGCAACCTCACCGCCGCGCAGTTCGCGCTGGCCTGGGTGCTCAATAGCCGCTATATCACTTCGGCGATCGCGGGGCCGCGCACCGAAGCGCAATGGCGCGACTATCTGCCCGCGCTGCAGTATCGCCTCGATGAGGATGACGAAGCATTCGTCGACTCGCTGGTAGCAAGCGGCCATCCTTCGACACCGGGGTTCAACGACCCCGGCCACCCGTTCTTCGGTCGTCTCGTGCGCCATGGCGCTACGCAAGACCCGCGTGCGCCGGCCGGCGAACGCTAATTAGCCAGGGAGTGCCCCGTGAACGCATTCACTCCGGACGCCGCGCTCGCGCGCGACGAGGACCAGGCCGCCGCGCTGATCGAGCGCGCGGCGCGGCTCGGCCGCGCGTTTGCCGCGCTCGCCGACGAGCATGATCGCAATGCCACTGCGCCGTTCGAGCAATTCCGCGCGTTGCGCGAAGCGGCCCTGCTGCGCGCGAATATTGCCCGCAGCGACGGCGGCTTCGGCGCGGGGCTCGCGGTGGCGCGCGCGATCGTCGCCGAGATCGCCTATGGCGATCCATCGGTCGCGCTCATTCTCTCGATGCACTACAGCCAGCACGCCATGATCGTGCACGACGCGCGCGAGCAAACGGGAAACTGGCCCGCAGCGCTCGCGCAGCGCCTCACGCGGGCGAGCGTGGAAGGCCGCGCGCTCGTCAACGCGGCCCAGGTCGAACCCGCGCTCGGTTCGCCCTCGCACGGCGGCCTGCCAGACACGCTCGCGCGCCGCGAAGGCGCCTCGTGGCGCATCACGGGACACAAACTCTATGTGACGGGCGCCCCCCTGCTCACGTGGATCAACGTGCTTGCCCGCACCGACGAACCCGAGCCGCGTCTCGGCCATTTTCTCGTGCCCCGCGAGGCGGCGGGCGTGCGCATCCTGGAGACGTGGGACCCACTCGGCATGCGCGCGAGCGCGAGCCACGATGTGGTGTTCACGGACGTGGCGATTTCCGCGGACGATGTGGTCGGCTTGAGGCCGGCCCATCTCGGCGTGCAGCGCGATCCGCACGCCACGGCGTGGTACTTCAGTCTGGTCGGAACGGTCTACGACGGCGCGGCGCGGGCGGCGCGCGACTGGCTGCTCGCCTTCCTCAGCGAGCGCAAGCCCGCTGCGCTAGGCGGTGCGGCGCTCGCCACCGTTCCGATCGTGCAGGAAAGCGTGGGACGCATCGAGATGCTGCTGGCGAGCAACGACTGGCTGCTGCGCACCCACGCCGACGCGATCGACTCAGGCACGGCGCCTGCCGAGCTGTCTGCCGTCGTCAAGCACAACGTGGTGGACAATGCGATACAGGCCGTGGATATCGCGCTCGAACTCGCGGGCAATCACGGGATTGCGCGGCACAACCCTCTCGAGCGCCATCACCGCAACGTGCAGTGCGCGCGCATTCACGCGCCGTCCAACAGCTTGCTGCGCACCATGGCGGCGCGCCGCGCGCTGGGCTTGTGAAGTGTGAGAAAACCCCGGCGCGCAGGAGCGGCCGGGGCTGATGAAAAAGTCGTCGCGCTAAACGATTCCCGGCGCGGCCGCTTCGAGCACGTTCACGCGCTTCGGAATCAGCTTGAGGTCGAAAAAGGTATTGGCGATCTGCTGCTGCTCGGCGAGGATGGCCTTCGTGATCGGCCCGGTGCCGAATTGCACGCGCCCGATCACCTCGCTGACCACGTCGTTCGGCAAGCCCCACACCTGCGCGAGCTGGGCGGCGAGCGCGGCCCGGTTGGCCTGCCCCCACTGATCGATCTGGCTCAATTCGTCGATGAGGATCTTGATGACATCCGGGTTTTGTTTCGCGTAGCTGAGCGACGAAAAATAGTAGGCGCGGTTGCCGACCACGCCGCTCGCATCGGCGAGAATGCGCGCATCGAGGGTCTTCTGCGCGGCGGCGAGAAACGGATCCCAGATCACCCACGCATCGATGGCGCCGCGCTCGAACGCCGCTCGTGCGTCCGCGGGCGCGAGGAACACGACTTTCACGTCGCCATACTGAAGGTTGTGCGCCTGCAGCAGCTTGACGAGGAAATAGTGGACGTTGCTGCCGCGATTGAGCGCGATGGTCTTGCCCTTGAGATCCGCCACGCTGCGAATGGCCGAAGCGTGCGGCACGAGCACCGCTTCCGCTTGCGGCCGCGGCACCGTGGCCGCGACATAAGCGAGCGGCGCACCGGCCGCCTGGGCGAAGATGGGGGGCGCCTCGCCCACGTCGCCAAAGTCGATCGAGCCTACGTTGAGGGCTTCGAGTTGCACCGGGCCTGCAGCGAACTCTGTCCACGTGACCGCGACACCAAGGGGAGCCAGCCGCTTCTCCAGCGTTCCACGCCCTTTCAGCAGACTTAGATAACCCTTCTGATTCCCTACGCGCAGCGTACGCGATGCACTGGCCGCGCGCGCGGGTAACGCGCCGAGCACCGGCAAGGCGGCGAGCGCAGCGGCTCCGGCAGAGATTCGAATGAAGTTGCGGCGTGTGTTCATGCGTGGAAGCCTCGGCAATCTATTAGAAAGAAGTCGATGTTATAAGCCGCGCGGCGGCGTGAAAACCATCAAATCCTGCGCTTCTAATTCCCGCCAAAGATAACCGCGCCGCTTCGTAATCCATGCGGGCAGCCGATATGTAAATCTCGATTAAATATTGGCCGCCCGCGAAAGGCCCAACCATAATCGGCCTTTCCAAAACACGAAGACATTCATCATGCGATATCGATTAGTTATCCAGATATTATTTTCAACTATCGCGCTGTTCGTGCTGCAGTCGCCGGCTGTCTATGCTGCCGACAACGCCGCGCACGTGTTGCGAGTCGGCTTTGTGCCCGGACCATACGCCGACGAATTTCGCGAAGGCGTCGAGCCGCAGCTCAAGCGCAAGGGTTACACGGTCCAGTACGTGAACTTCAGCACTGGGCTTGAAGCGAACCAGGCCGTGTGGCACGGCGAAATTGCCGCCGACGTGATGCAGCACAGCGTCTATCTGAAGGCGTACAACGACCGGAACGGCACCGACCTTGCCGGTGTCGTGCAAGTGCCGACGCCCCCCATGGGCCTCTACTCGACCCGCCACCATTCGCTCTCCGAGGTGAAGGCCGGCGCAACGGTTGCTGTGCCAAACGACCCCGTCAACCTCGAACGCGCGCTCAAGATTCTTCAGGCGATCGGCTGGATCCGCATTCGCGAGAATCCCAATCCCGTGGATGTTTCGGAGCGTGATGTGGTCGCGAATCCTGCCGGCATTCGCATCGTCCCGCTCGAAACCGCACAGGCGCCGCGTGCGCTCGAAGACGTCGATTTCGCGGCCATCCGCATTAACGCGTTCGATGTTTCCGATGCCTTAGCCTCGACCACGGCTTGACCACGCCCACCACCATGAAAAAAACACTTCTCGCGCTCACTACCATCACACTGTCGCCCGTCGCCGCCTATGCCCAAAGCAGCGTCACGCTCTACGGGATCGTCACGGGCAACGTGACCTACACGAACAACGTGCAGACGGCGGCAACGCCTGCCGGCGGCAGGCCCACCGGCGGCGGCCAGGTCGCCCAGTTCGACAGCGGCACCTCGGGCCCGAGTTCGAGCCGCTGGGGCCTGAAAGGCATCGAGGATCTGGGCGGCAGCGTGAAGACGCTGTTCGTGCTCGAAAGCGGCTTCAGCGTCAGCAACGGCACGCTCGGCCAGGGCGGCACCCTGTTCGGCCGTCAGGCGTGGATCGGGGTCACCGCGCCCAACTACGGCACCGCATCGCTCGGGCGCCAGTCCGACGCCGCGGTGGACTATGTGTCGCCGCTGCTCTACGCCTGGTATTTCGGCAACCTCGCGATCCATCCGGCCGACTATGACAACCTGAATTTCACGCACCGCATCAACAACGCGATCAAGTACAGTTCGGACTCCTTTGGGGGATTCCGGTTCGGCGCGCTCTACAGCCTGGGCGGGATAGCCGGCAACTTCACGCAGAACCAGTACTGGTCCGCGGGCTTCAGCTATACCGGGCCGAGCGTTGCGGTCGCGGCGTCGATCATCAACGCGCGCAATCCGAACACTTCGCTCTATGGCACGAACGCGAATGCGAGCGCGACCGGCAACAATCTCGGCTCCGCCGGGTCCGCCACGACGCCGGCATCGAACCCGTCGATCTCGGGATTCGCGTCCGCCCGCACGCAGCAGACGGTCGCCGTGGCCTCGACCTGGACGATCGGCTCGGCCATTCTGGGCCTCGCCTGGTCCAACACGCAATACCGCGATCTCGGCGCCACCGCCGCGCTGAACACGCAGAACTATCACGGCACGGCCTCGTTCAATACGCTGGGGGCGAGCGTGCGCTACCAGGTCACGCCGTTCCTGCGCGTCGGCACCTCGTTCGATTACACGAACGGCGGCAACCTGAACGGAACGGGCGGCGCGCGCTACGAGCAGTGGAATCTGGGCGCAGGCTACTCGCTTTCGAAAGCCACCGAACTGTATGCAACGGCTGCGTACCAGCATGCAAGCGGCGTCGACTCGTGGGGCCGCCAGGCGGTCGCGGACATCGGCTATCTCTCGCCCTCGACGACCTCGAATCAGGTTGCGGTGTCGGCCGGCATCAAGCACCTGTTCTAACCCGCATTCCGGGCCGCCGCCGGATCAATTCGACCGGGGTGGGCCATCGTCCAGCCAGTTGGACAAAGAGGCGTTCCTTTGGACGCGCACGCGCATCCGCCCTACGATGCGTGTCGCCACGCTCAATCCGGAACGCCCGCCATGTCCTCAACATCCGCTTATCTCCCGCACGATCTCGATAACGCGCTGCTCGTCGGCCGCGTCTGGCGGCCCACCCCGGAGGGCGACGGACCCTGCGTGGTCGTCGTGCGCGGCGGCATGGTCTTCGATATTTCGGAGGTGGCGCCCACCACGGCCGACTTGTTCGAATACGACGATCTGCTCGATGTCGTGCGCCATACGCCAGGCGAGCCGCTCGGCACGGCCGAGGCGCTGCTCGAACACAGCTTCGCGGGCGATCGCCCCGCGGATCGCCCCTGGCTGCTCGCGCCCTGTGACCTGCAGGCGATCAAGGCGTGTGGCGTGACGTTCGCCGTGAGTCTTCTGGAACGCGTGATCGAAGAACAGGCCGGCGGCGATCCCGCCAAAGCGCAGGACGTGCGCACCGAAATCACGAAGCTGATCGGCGCCGATCTTTCGAAAATCAAGCCGGGGTCCGAGGCTGCGATCAAACTGAAGGAAGAACTTCAGCGCCGTGGTGCGTGGTCGCAATACATGGAAGTCGGCATCGGTCCGGACGCCGAGGTGTTCTCGAAGTCCCAGCCGATGTCCTCGGTGGGCTTCGGCGCCGATATCGGCCTGCATCCCGCCTCGGCGTGGAATAACCCCGAGCCCGAGGTCGTGCTCGCGGTCAACAGCCGCGGCGAGGTGGTCGGGGCGACGCTCGGCAACGACGTCAATCTGCGCGATATCGAAGGACGCTCCGCGCTGCTGCTCGGCAAATGCAAGGACAACAACGGCTCGTGCGCGATCGGTCCGTTCATTCGTCTGTTCGACGAAGGCTTCACGCTCGATACGGTTCGCGCCACCAGCGTCTCGCTGCGCGTGGAAGGCACCGACGACGGCTTCCTGCTCGAGGGCGTGAGCCATATGCAGGAAATCAGCCGCGATCCGCTCGATCTCGTTTCGCAGGCATGGGGCCGCCACCATCAGTACCCGGACGGTTTCATGCTGTTCCTCGGCACCATGTTCTCGCCGATCAAGGACCGCGACGCGCCCGGCGGCGGCTTCACGCATCACCTCGGCGACCGCGTCACGATCAGCGCACCGCCGCTTGGCGCCATCGTCAACACCGTGCGCCTTTGCACCGAAATCGAACCGTGGACCTTCGGCGTGCGCGCCCTTTATACCAATCTCGCCGAGCGCGGTCTTTTTTAATCTGGAGTGAATTCGTAATGCAGACAGAAAACAACGCGCCGTTCGCGCGAATCGACGAAGCCGCCGCGCTCGCACATGAAGCCCAGGCCCTTTATGGCGCGGCTTCGCGTGCCGTGCGCAGCGCCCTGCTGCGCGGCCTCGCCGACGCGCTCGAGCGCGACGCCGCCCAACTCGTCGCCATCGCCGACGAAGAAACCTCGCTTGGCGCCGCACGCTTGAACGGCGAACTCGCACGCACCGCGTTTCAGTTGCGCGGCTTTGCCGAGCGTGTGGAAGCGGGCATCGCCAATCGCCACGTCGACGACGCGGCCGTGCCCGGCGCGCCGCCCGCGGGCCGTCCGCACCTCACACGCGTGCAACTGCCGCTCGGGCCGGTTGCCATGTTCTCGGCGAGCAATTTCCCGTTCGCGTTCTCGGTGCTCGGCGGCGATACGGCCTCGGCACTCGCTGCAGGCTGCACGGTGATCGTCAAGCCGCACTCGGGCCATCCCGAACTGTCGCGCCGCGTGCATGCGCTCGCCGCGAGCGTGCTGCGCGAGCAGGGCCTGCCCGAAGGCGTGATCGCGTTCGTCGATCAGGCGTCGCGCGAAGCGGCCGTCCATCTCGTCGGCCACGCCGATGTCGCGGCGGTGGCGTTCACGGGTTCGTATCAGGGCGGCGTGGCCCTGTGGCGCGCGGCCAATGCGCGTCGCCGGCCGATTCCGTTTTATGGCGAACTCGGCTCGATCAATCCGCTCGTCGTGCTGCCGCAAGCCCTTGCCGAAGGCGTCGACACGCCTGCCGCCACCCTCGCCGCCTCGATCACGATGGGCTGCGGGCAGTTCTGCACGAGCCCGGGGTTGATCGTCGTGCGCGATGACGAAAATGGCGAGCGCTTCGCAGAGGCGCTGGCGCAAGCGTTGTCCGCACAAAAGCCGCATGCCATGCTCACGTCCGCCATGCGCCACGGTTTTGAAAGCGCCGCCGCGCATATCGCGAGCCAGGCGCGCGTGCGCGTGCGTCTCGCCGCGCCGGCACACGACGAAGGAGCCGCAGCGCCGGCGCCGCGTCTGTTCGAAACCGACGCGCAGACGTTCGTCGCCAACGCGGCGCTGCACGAAGAAATGTTCGGCCCGGCCGCGCTGATCGTGAAGGTGCGTGACGAAGCGCAGACGCTCGACGTGCTCGCCGCGGTGGAAGGTTCGCTCACGGTGACGCTGTGGGGCGCGCAGGCCGATACGCCGGAAAATCGCGCACTCGCAACGGCCGCACAACGTATCGCGGGTCGCGTGCTGTTTGGCAGCGTGCCGACGGGCGTTGCCGTGTGCGATGCGCAGCAGCACGGCGGCCCGTGGCCCGCTTCGACGCAGCCGCAAACCACCTCGGTCGGTTATGCCGCGATCGAGCGCTTCCTGCGTCCCGTTGCGTTGCAGGATGCGCCGCAGTGGGCGATTGACGCGACGAGCGGCACGGCATCGGCATAAGGCAAGGCGCAACGCGCACGATTGAAGCGGTAAAAAAAGCGGAGACCGGATATTGAACCCGGTCTCCGCTTTTTGCTTTCGGCATTGGGTTACTCGCTGCCTGCAGCGTGCCTGGGAACGGCGAGCACAGCAAGCGCGGCTGCGAGGCCCGCGACCGCAAATGCGTAGAAATTCCACGGCAGCGGTGCGCCCGCTTGTGCCAGCGCGCCGCCGATCAACGGCCCGGCGATGGCGCCGAAGCGCCCGATGCCTAGCGCCCAGCCAATGCCCGTCGCCCGGTTGCGGGGCGGATAGTAGCGCGTGATATACGCGCCAAGCAGCATCGTGTTGCCGATCGTGCCCACCCCGGCAATGCCCACGAGCACATAGGTTTGCAGCGTGCCATGGGCGAACGGCAGCGCACACAGGCTGGCTGCCGCAAGCAGGTAAAGGACGCTGACCACGGCTTTCGAACCCAGGCGGTCGGCTACCGCGCCGCCAAGCAGCGAGCCCAATGCCGCCGTTGAATTGAGCGTGACCAGCAATGTGAGGCTCGATCCGAGCGGGAAGCCGGCCTTGCGCATCAGTTGCGGCAGCCAGGTGCTCAGGCCGTAGAGCAGGAGCAAGCCCATGAACATCGCGATCCAGAACGCCAGGGTGGCGCGCACGTTGGATGCGTCGAACAGCGCGCAAATCGGCGCGGCTTTCCCGGCATTTGCAGCGTGCACGGCCCTCGCACCCGCTTCGTTCTCGAGCGCCGAATGTCGAATGCCGAGCGCTCGCGCGACGCTGCGCGCCTCCTCCAAGCGGTTCCTCGCCAGCAGGAACTCCAGCGACTCCGGCAAATGGCGCGCCGCGAGCACCACGAGGATGAGCGGCGCAGCGCCTACGCCGAACAGCAATCGCCAGCCGTGCGTGGGCAACCAGTGCATCGCGAGCAGCGCGACCAGAATGCCGCCCAGCGAATATCCCGTGTAAATCAAGGCGTAGTTGAAAGAACGGCGGCCCGGCGGCGAGTATTCGACTGTGAGCGCCGCGGCGGTCGGCACGACGCCGCCAAGCCCGAGTCCGCCCACGATCCGCGCGACGACGAACCAGGCTGGCGTCGGCGCGAGCGCTGCGGCCGCCATCATCGCGGAGAAGAGCGCCGCGCTGCCGAGCAGCATGCGACGCCGGCCGATCATGTCGCTGAGCGTGCCCGCGCCCATTGCGCCGATCATCATGCCCGCCAGCGAGCAGCTTGCGATCGCGCCCAGCTGCAGCGCCGACAAGGACCAGTCGGTGCCATGCGTGAGCATGGGCAGCACGGCCCCGTAAATGGCGACGTCATAGCCTTCGGCAAGGATCATCGCGAGGCAGATCGCGACGACCCGCACCGTCACGCGAGTGGGTATCGCAATGGTCGCGGTATCGAGGCGGTGCCCCGCTTCGCTTTGCGTGCGATCCAGCCTGACCTCGGCGCTGCTCGATGACGGCGTATTCATGGCGGCGTGTCCCCTCTTTTATTGTGTGAATCCGGCGATCAAACGGCCATGCACAGGTACTTGATGACGAGATAGTCATCGATGCCGTAGTGCGACCCTTCGCGGCCCAGACCCGATTGCTTCACGCCGCCAAACGGCGCCACCTCGTTCGAGATCAAGCCGGTATTGATGCCCACCATGCCGTATTCGAGCTGCTCGGCCACGCGCCAGATGCGGCCGATATCGCGGCTGTAGAAGTAGGCGGCGAGTCCGAACTCCGTGTCGTTGGCGAGCTTGACGACTTCTTCGTCGCTCGAGAAACGGAACAGCGGCGCGAGCGGGCCGAACGTCTCCTCTCTCGCCACATCCATTTGCGCGGTGGCGCCGGTCAGCACCGTGGGCTCGAAAAAACCGTGACCGAGCGCGTGGCGCTTTCCGCCCGTGGCGAGCGTTGCGCCTTTGCCCACTGCATCGGCGATATGCGCCTCGACCTTCCTGACCGCCGCCTCGTTGATCAGCGGTCCAAGCGTGACGCCGCCCTCCGTGCCGTGCCCGACCTTTAGCCCTTTCACGGCCGTCGCCAGCTTCGCGGCGAACGCGTCGTAAACCCGCTCATGTACATAGAAGCGATTCGTGCAGACGCACGTTTGCCCGTTGTTGCGATACTTCGAGGCGATGGCGCCTTCCACCGCGGCATCGAGATCGGCGTCGTCGAACACGATGAACGGCGCGTTGCCGCCGAGTTCGAGCGTCACCTTTTTCACCGTGGTCGCGCTTTGCGCCATCAGCAATCGCCCCACCCCCGTCGAACCGGTAAAAGAGAGCTTGCGAACCACCGGACTGCCGGTCATCGCGCCGCCAATCGCCTTGGGGTCGCCCGTGACGACGTTGAGCACGCCCTTGGGCACGCCGGCGCGCTCCGCCAGCACCGCGAGTGCGAGTGCCGAGAACGGCGTGGCTTCCGCAGGCTTTACGACGATCGGGCAGCCTGCCGCGAACGCCGGGCCCACCTTGCGGGTAATCATGGCCGTGGGGAAATTCCACGGCGTGATGGCGGCGCAAACGCCGATCGGCTCCTTGATGACCACGAGCCGCTTGTCCGAAGCGGGCGTCGCGAGCGTGTCGCCCGCCACGCGCTTGCCTTCCTCGGCGAACCATTCGATGAACGACGCGCCATAGGCGATCTCGCCTTTCGCTTCCGCGAGCGGCTTGCCCTGCTCCGCGGTCAGGATCAACGCGAGATCGTCGGCGTGCTCGATCATCAGGTCGTACCAGCGGCGCATGACCGCCGCCCGCTCCTTGGCGGTGCGTGCTCGCCATGCCGGCCACGCGGCATTGGCCGCCTCGATGGCCCGCGTCGTTTCGGCTTCTCCCATCAAAGGCACGCTGCCGAGGGCAGCGCCCGTCGCCGGGTCGAACACGTCGAAGCTCGCGCCCGAGTCGGCGGGGCACCATTGCCCATCGATATAAGCTTGATGGCGCAACAGCGCCGCGTCCTTCAACAGGGTCTTCAATTCCACGTGATTTTCCTTCGATGCAAGAACAAAGTTGGTGGCGCGCTCCAGAGCGCGCGCCAATAATCAGTACAGCCAGGCTGCGTTATCCCGCCTGACGCCACGACGCGTGCTCGTGCCCTTCCGCCAGCAGCTTGCGCGCGATCTCGGCCACTCTGTCCACGTGCGCGATCGCGGCCTCACGTGCGGCGACCGCGTTTCCGGCTTGAATGGCGCTCAGGATGCGGTGCATTTCATCGACGGCCTGGCGGCCGCGGTCATCGGAAGCGATCGTCAGGGCTCGCAAGCGGTTGATGCGCGCCGTCAACGACTGCACGATCTCCCAGGCCACGCGCTTTTGACCGGCAATGAACACGCGCTCGTAGAAGGCCGTGGTGAGCGCCCTCACGGCCGGATGGTCCTGCGCTTCGAAGGCGGCCTGGATCCGGTCGATGAAGCCGGCGAGATCCGCGACGATGCGCTCGTCGGCATGCTGTGCGCACGCCATGGCGGCTTCGCCTTCGAGCAGCGCGCGTATTTCGTAGATCTCCGCCGCCGTCTCGAAGTCGAGCACGGCGACGATCGGCCCCTGGTTCGGAATCGAGTCGACCAGACCCTCCGTTTCCAGATGCCGCAATACCTCCCGCACCACGGTGCGGCTCACGCCGAGAATCTCGCAGAGCGAGCGCTCGACCAGCCGCTCGCCCGGATGAAAATGCGCCTCCAGAATGGCCGTGCGCATTTTTTCGAGCGCGAGTTCCCGCAAGGTTGCCGTAGGGCGTTCGACCCGCAGCGATGGCAGTGCGTCACTCATGGCAGCCGCCGTCAGGCTTGCGCGAACAGGCGCACATCGCGCGCGTCCCAGTCGACGAGCGCCTGCGTGCCGATCATGATGCCGCCGTCGTGGCGATGCGCCGCCGGCATGCGGATCGAAATCTCCTGCTGCCAGGGCGTCGCCACCGCGTAGTGCATCGCGTCGCCGAGATAGGTGACGTCGCGCACGGTCACGGGCAAGCCGGTCGTACCGTTCGCGCCTTGCAGCGAGCTGATGCGCATCTGCTCCGGGCGGATCATCACCGTGCCGTCGTCGCCGGCGGCGAGTGACGGATTGAAGGCGTCCGAGGCGATTTCATGGCCATTCGGGAACACGCCGTTCATACGGCCTTCGCTGCTCTTCGTCACCTTCACAGGCAGGAAATTCGAATTGCCGATGAAGCTCGCGACAAAGCGCGAAGCCGGGTTCGCGTAAAGCTCCTCGCCCGTGCCGACCTGCTCGATGCGGCCTTTGTTGAATACGGCGATGCGGTCGGAAAGGCGCAGCGCTTCCTCCTGGTCGTGTGTGACGTAGAGGATCGTCACGCCCGTTTCCTGGTGAATGCGGCGCAATTCGAGCTGGATTTCCTCGCGCAGCTTCTTGTCGAGTGCGGAGAGCGGTTCGTCCATCAGCAGCACGGGCGGATCGTAGGCCAGCGCGCGCGCAATCGCCACGCGTTGCTGCTGGCCGCCCGAGAGCTGTGCGGGCATGCGGTCGCGGCACTCGGACAGATGCACGAGCTTGAGCATCTTCTCCACTTTCGCCTTGACTTCGGCTTCGGGGCGGCGGCGCACGCGCAGCGGAAACGCCACGTTCTCGCCCACCGTGAGATGCGGAAACAGCGTATAGCGCTGAAACACCATGCCGATGTTGCGCTTGTTGGGCGCCACCGCCAGCAGCGGCTTGCCGTCGAGCAGCACGCGCCCTTCCGTGGGCTCCTGGAAGCCCGCGACGATATAGAGCGTCGTGCTCTTGCCCGACCCCGACGGTCCAAGGAACGTCATGAATTCGCCCTTGCGCACATCGAGCGACACCTGGTCGATGGCGACGACGTCGTCGTAGGTCTTGCGCAGGCGCTGGATTTGCAGGAATGCAGTCATGGCTTGTTTACCTCGGTTAGCGGCCGCGGCGCACGAGAGCGCCCGCCAGCATCAATAACGTTGTCAACGCGACGAGCAGCGAAGACGCCGCGGCAACGACAGGCGTGAGGTCCTGGCGCAGCGTGGCCCAGATCCGCACGGGCAGCGTCTGCAGCGTCGGGCTCGACATGAAGATGGACACGACCACCTCGTCCCACGAAGCGAGGAACGAAAAGATC
This sequence comes from Paraburkholderia sp. EG287B, assembly GCF_040965595.1. Classification (NCBI taxonomy): domain Bacteria; kingdom Pseudomonadati; phylum Pseudomonadota; class Betaproteobacteria; order Burkholderiales; family Burkholderiaceae; genus Paraburkholderia; species Paraburkholderia sp. EG287B. The sequence goes on along the minus strand of NZ_JBFRCG010000003.1, from coordinate 180,266 downwards.
GCCGCGGCGTAGAGCCCGAGCCGGATGGCCGGCAGCGTCACTTTCAGCTTCACCATGAACGGCGAGGCGCCGCAAATGAGCGCTGCATCTTCCAGCGACGTGTCGAAGCTCGCGAGCGAATTGCTGATCGAGATGATCGAGAACGGCAACGCGATGATCAGGTGGCCGATCACGAAGCCCGTCATCGTGCCGTTCATGCCGATGCGCAGGAAGAACGCATAGAGCGCGACGGCGAGCACCACGACCGGCAGCACCATCGGCGTGATGAAGAACGCCTGCACCGCGCCGCGCCCGCGAAACTTGCCGCGTACGAGCGCAAGCGAAGCGAGAAAGCCGATCGCGACGGAGAGCACTGTGACGATCACGGCGAGCTTCGCGCTCGTGATCAGCGAGTCGATCCAGCCCGCATCGGTGAAGAGTTGCCGGTACCACTCGAGCGTCCAGCCCGGCGCCGGAAAGATGAGCCACTGCGAATCGCCGAAAGAAAGCGCGACGATAAAGACGATGGGCAGCAGGAGAAAGAGCGCGACGGCCCCGCCCACGGCCAGCAACATCCAGCGCAGCGCGCCCAGGCGATCGAAATCGAGCAACATGTCAGCGCCCTCCGAGGCTTGCGCGCGCATGGCGCGTGAAGCGCAGTTGCAGCGCATAGAGCGAAAGCGTCACGGCGAGCAGCACGAATGCGGCGGCGCCGGCGAGGCCCCAGTTCAAGAGTTCCTGCACGAGCTGCGCAATGAGTTCCGCGAGCATCATGTACGAGGGGCCGCCCAGCAGCGCGGGCGTGACGAAGTAGCCCAGCGCCATCACGAACACCATGAGCGCGCCCGAGGCCACGCCCGGCATGGCGAGCGGCACGAGAATGCGCCAGAAGGCCTGCCAGCGGCTCGCACCGCACACGGCGGCGGCGCGCAGCGTCGACGGGTCGATGCTGCGCAGCGTGGCGTGCAGCGGCATCACGAGAAACGGCAGCATGATGTAAGCCATGCCGATCGTCACGCCCGTGAGATTGTTGACGAGCGAGAGCGGCTCATGGATCACGCCGATCGCCATCAGCATGCGGTTGATCGGTCCCGTTTCCTGCAGCAGCACCATCCACGCGAAGGTCCGTGCGAGCAGGTTGGTCCACATCGACAGCAGCAGGATCGCGAAGAACACGGCGCTGACCTTGCGCGGCGCGATGGCGAGCAGCCATGCCATCGGAAAGCCCACGAGCAGCGTGACGAGCGTCACGACCGTCGCCACGAGAAACGTATTGCCGAACACGCGCAAATACGTGGTCGAGCCGAGCAACTGCTGGTAGTTGTGCAGACCCGGCGTCGGCTCCAGCACGCTACGCAGCAGCAGCGAGAGCACCGGCAGCAGGAAGAAGATCACGAGCAGCAGCATGGCGGGCGTCAGCAGCCGCATGCTGCGCCAGTCGCGCCGTTTGCGCGTGGCCGTCGCGGCCGGGTGCGCGACGGTACTCAATACGTTGGGCATGATGTTTCCTTTTGAACCGGTTCGCGACCTCGGGACTCGCTTACTTCGATTGCCACGCGTACCAGCGCTTCGCAATCGCATCGCGGTTCTCGGCCCAGTACTTCATGTCGAGATTGATCTGCGATGCCTTGTATTGATCGGGCAGCGTCTTCGCCATGGCCGGCGACATCAGCGCGGCCGACTTCACGTTGATCGGCGCGTAACCCGTATCGGCCGCGAATTTGGCCTGGGCCTGCGGGCTCGTCGCCGCGGCGAGATACTTCATCGCCGCATCGCGGTGCTTCGCGCCCTTCGGGATCACGAGCATGTCGGCGGCGGTGAGGTTCTGGTTCCACGAAATGCCGACGGGCACGCCGGTTTGCGCGAGCGCGTGCAGGCGGCCGTTCCAGAACATGCCGATCGGCGCCTCGCCCGAAGCGAGCAGCTGCTGCGACTGCGCACCGCCGCTCCACCACACGATGTCGCTCTTGATCGTGTCGAGCTTCTTGAACGCGCGGTCGAGGTCGAGCGGATAGAGCTTGTTCGGCGGCACGCCGTCGGCGAGCAGCGCGATTTCGAGCACGCCCGGCGCCGACCACTTGTAGAACGTGCGCTTGCCGGGGAAGCGCTTGGTGTCGAACAGGTCCGCCCACGTTTGCGGCTGCGCGCCCGTGTATTTCGCCTTGTTGTAGCCGAGCACGAACGAGTAGTAGAAGCTGCCCACCGCGGCCTGCGACGCGAAGCGCGGGTCCAGTTCGTCCTTCTTTACCACCGAGTAGTCGATCGGCTCGATCAGGCCGGCCTTCTGCGCGGCATAGGCGAAGTCGCCTTCCACGTCCACGACGTCCCAGCTCACGTTGCCGCTGTCGACCATCGCCTTGAGCTTGCCGTAGTCGGTCGGGCCGTCCATCAGCACGGTGATGCCGCTTGCCTGCGTGAACGGCTGCGCCCAATCCTTCTGTTGCGACGATTGCGTGGTACCGCCCCAGCTCGTGAAGACGATGGGGTCCGCGGCCAGTGCCGGCGCGGCTGCGAGTGTCGCTGCGCAGGCTACGAACATCGGCGCGATAAACGAGGTGCTTCTGCTGCTCATGGCTGTCTCCGGAATACGGTTGGTTGTCGCTTCGTCAGGCCGGCTGCGGGAAAACGCGACGGCTTCTTCATGGTTGTGTTCTGTGTCTTGCCATCAATGCGCGAGGGCGAGCGGCTGTACGGTGCCGGCTTCGCTGTCGCCCACGTAAATGCCGAATGCGTCCTGCTTGCGTTCGCGCACATAGCGTTCGAGCATCGAGCGCACGGCGTCATCGCTCACTTCGTCCCAGGGGATCTGCGAGAGCGGCACGATGCGGATGCTGCTGTCGAGCCAGGGCGAGCCGTTGTGAATCACGCGGCCGCGGTAATAGATGTGCTCGCCCGGCCCTTTGCCGCTGCCGTCTTCGAACACGGCGAAGAGAAAGTCGAGATGCGCGCGCAGGCCGAGCTTCGCGAGCACGCCGCGCAGGCTCGCCGCGTCGCTGGCCGGTTCGAGCCTGACGCCCGTTGGCAACGCCACGCCATTCGGCGTGTCGATCAGCACGAGGCCGTCGCGATGCTCGAGAATCGCGCCCACTTTCGCGCGCACGCCGGCTGCGGCCAGCGCATCCTGCGAGAGGCTGAAGTTCACGTACGCGCCGCGGCAGTAGCCAAGCGGCGTCGAGCTCGTTTGCACGAAGTCCACCACGCGGCCGATCAGGATGATGTGGTCGCCCGCGTCCACGACTTCATGCGTCGTGCAGTCGAAGCTCGCCGCCGCGCCGTCCATCACGGGCGCACCGGTTCTGCGTGTGCTCCAGGGCACCTGCGCGAACTTGTCGGCGGCCTTCGAGGCGAACACGCCCGACACCTGCTGCTGGTCTTCGGCGAGCACGCTCACGGCGAAGCGGCGCGTTTGCGAGAACACGGCATAGCTCGACGCCGTCTTCGCGATGCACACCAGAATGAGCGGCGGGTCGAGCGATACCGAGGTGAACGAGTTGGCCGTGAAGCCGCGCGGCGAGCCGTCGGGCTGGATCGTCGTGACGACGGTCACGCCCGTCACGAACGCGCCCAGCGCGCGGCGAAATTCGGCGCTATCGAAAGCCGGTTGCGCGGGATGGGCAGTCATCAGCTCAGCCATGGCGTTCTCCTGTGTTTGCTGCGGTATTGGCTACCTGCGTCGCCGATGCCTCGGCGAGGAACGCAAGCAGGCTTGCATTGACGCGTTCCGGGTCGGTCATGTTCATCATGTGGCGCGCGTTCGCAATGACTTCCGCGCGCGCGCGGGGCGCGACCGCCGCCATCGCGTGCGACATCTGCCCGCTCGAATTCGGATCGCACTCGCCGGTGAGGAAGAGCGCGGGTACCGCGAGACTCGCGAGACGTCCCACGTGCGCGTCGTCCGAAGAGGCGAAAAGGCGGTAGGTGCGCGCGTAGCCCACGGGATCGACGGCAAGCAGCAGCGCCCGCACCGCCTGCGCCGCCTGGGTCAGATGCCCCGGAATCGGGTCGCCGAACCAGCGCGAGAGCGTCGCGTCCACGCCGCTCGCGGCAGGCGCGTCGCCAAGACTGGCCGCGCGCGTCATCACCGCTTCGCGCTGCGCCGGCGTGCGATCGTACACCGCGTTCAGCGCAACCACGCTCAACGTGCGCGGCGCATTGAGCAGCGCGAATTCGAGCGCCACGAGCGCGCCCATCGAATGCCCCACGACGTGCGCGCGCTCGACCTGGATGGCGTCGAGCAGCGCTTCGAGTTGCGCGGCGTATTCGTCGAGCGTGGGCTGTGCGCTCGGCAGCGCGCTCTCGCCGTGACCCAGCATGTCGTAGGCGACGACGCGAAACGATTCGGACAACGCATCGATCTGCGGCGCCCACACGCTCTGGTTCATGCCCACGCCATGGATCAGCACCACGGTTTCGCACGCGGCGCCCGATGACGGCGCGTACACGCTGTAGCACGTGCCCGCGGTTCGACCGCGCTGGGCGCGCGAGACGGCATGTTCGGAGGCGAAAGCTGGCTTCATGGAATTCAGGCTCCATCCGGCGACTCGGGCGGTACGGAAAGCCGCCGGAGATCGCGTTCGATGAGATTATGGTATGCCATCTTATGGCCCACAACAAACTATTGCGTATTATGGAATACCATGAGATCACGTACGGGCGCGCTGGCACGTTTTGGGCCGCGCCTGATCCACCTGAATTGAGCAGACAAAAGAAAAGGCCGCCGGCGTATGCCGGCGGCCTTTCAGCCTGGCGAGCTAGCTAAAGCCTCAGGCGTCGCCGAGCCCCTCGTTCTGCTGGGCGAGCGCCGAGAGCGCCAGTTCGGAAACCCGCTTGATATGCGCGAACGACGCCGCGGAGGCCGCTTCGCCGTCGCGCCGCTCGATGGCGTCGAGCAGCAGGTTCATCTCGCGATTGGAGTCGCCGCCGCGCCCCGGCATCGCGATGGTCAAGGCACGCAAGCGGTTGATGCGCGCGTTGAGCGTCTTGACGACCGTGAGCGACACCTGCTTGTTGGCGGCTTCGAACAGCGTTTCATAGAAGCGCTCGGTGTGCTCCACCACGCGCGGCAGGTCGCGCTTTTCGAACGCGTCCTCGATGATCGCGCGGACCGCGCGCAGCTGCTGCACGACTTCGGGCGTGGCGTTCTCGGCGCAGGCCCGGGCGGCGTTGGCTTCGAGCAGCCCGCGCAACTCGTAGATCTCGCCCACTTGCGCGGGATCGAGGCGCGCCACGATCGGCCCCTGGCGCGCGACGATCTCGACCAGCCCCTCGGTCTCGAGATGCCGGAGCACCTCGCGCACCACCGTGCGGCTCACGCCAAGCTCGTCGCACAGCGTGCGTTCGACGAGCCGCGTGCCCGGCCGGAAATACCCCTGGACTATCGCGCCGCGCAGTTTGTCGAGCGTGAGCTCACGCAGGGTCTTGGCATTGCGATCGATTTTGAGGTCTTGCATAGGCGGCAACAGGAGAAGGACGAAAGTCCACGCACGAAGGCACGGACATGGAATGCCATATTATGACGCAACTGACGTCCAGCTTTCCTTCTGCCTGCCCTTTTGCCCCCGCTTTTTGCACCGGCCGCACCGGCCTGGTCAGCCCTCCAGCCCCTCGACGATCGCGATCTGCGCCACGCAATGGCCATCGCGCTTCGCCTTGGCCGCCTGATATTCCGGCGAGTGATAGCAGTCGAGCGCCGTTTGCATGTCGGGGAACTGGATCACGACGTGCCGCGCGAACGACTCGCCTTCCAGCACTTGCGCCGCGCCGCCGCGCGCGAGGAAGACGGCGCCGAACTTCTTGAACGCCAGCGGGGCGATGTCCGTGTAGTCCTTGTACTTGGCGGGGTCCAGCACGGTCACATGGGCAATCCAGTAAGCAGTCATCTCTCCTCCTCGTTTTCCATCGTCGGATTCATATCGAAAAAGCGGCAATCCCTTGGCAGACGGGGCTCGCCGCATGCCATCGGGTTAACACCCATGGCATGCCGTAACATGGTATACCAAAATGCTTCACACAATCAACGTACGAAGGAAGTTGCCATGAGCCTGATTCGCAAATCCATCCTCCATGTCGAGAACGTCTTCGTAGACGGCGACAAGGCCGCTGCGAAGCCGCTGAAGATGATCGGCGCGGTCGCGGTGATCAAGAACCCGTGGGCGGGCCGCGGTTACGTGGAAGACCTCTCGCCCGAGATTCGCGCAATCGCGCCGCAACTGAGCGAGCACCTCACGAAGCTCATCATCGACGAAGCCGGTTCGGGCGAAGCGGTCGAAGCGTTCGGCAAGAGCGCCATCGTCGGTCTTGCGGGCGAACTGGAGCATGCGTCCGCGCTCATCCACACGCTGCACTTCGGCAATATCTATCGCTCGGCAGTGGGCGCGAAGTCGTATCTCGCGTTCAACAACACGCGTGGCCCGGCCAATGCACCGCTGCTCATCCCGATGATGGACAAGAACGACGAAGGCCGCCGCTCGCACTACCTCACGCTGCAGTTCTCGATTGCCGACGCGCCGGCCGCCGACGAACTCGTGGTCGCCATCGGCGCCGCAACGGGTGGCCGTCCGCATCACCGCATTGGCGACCGCTACCAAGACCTCGCAGAGCTCGGAAATGACGTCAAGAACCCTGCAGCTGTCAAATAAGCGCGTCGCTCACTATCTGGAGCAAGGCGCGGGCGAACCGCTCGTCCTGATTCACGGCGTGGGCATGCAGGCGAGCGCGTGGTATCCACAGATCGAAGACCTCTCGGCCGAATTCCGCGTGATCTCGGTCGACATGCCGGGCCACGGTCGAAGCGATGCGCTCGAAGCGGGCGCCGGCCTACCGCAGTTCGTTGAGTGGGCAACGCATCTCATCGAGGCGCTCGATGCGGGCCCCGTCAATCTGGCGGGACACTCGATGGGGTCGCTGATCGCGGCGGGCGTCGCGGTCACGCGCCCCGATCTGGTCAGGCGTGTGGCAGTCCTGAACGGTGTGTACCGGCGCACCGAGCAGGCACGCGAGGCCGTGCTGCAGCGTGCGGCCGAGCTGCGCTCGGGCACCATCGACGTGGATACGCCGCTGCGGCGCTGGTTCAACGCCGAGGAAGCGCAGCAAGTGGCGGCGCAAAAGGTCGAGTCGTGGCTGAAGTCGGTGAACCTCGCGGGCTACGCCACGGCCTATACGGCGTTTGCGGGCGGCGACGACGTGTATGCCGACGGCTGGCAGACGATTCGCTGCCCTGCCCTCGTCCTGACCGGCTCGGACGACCCGAACTCGACGCCGGAGATGGCGAGACAAATGGCGCAAGCCGCGCACAACGGCACGGCCGTGGTGATCGAAAACGAACGCCACATGGTGAACCTGACCGCGCCTGACGAAGTCAACCGCGCGCTGCGGGCCTGGTTGCAAACGGAGCCGCAGGCGGAAAACCACGAAGTGGAAGTGTGAAATGAGCCAAGACACGAGCCAGGTAGTTAACCCGCAAGCCGCGAAGATCAACACGCGCGAGTTGCGCGACGCGTTCGGCGCGTTCATGACGGGCGTGACGATCGTGACGACCTCGACGGACGACGGCAAGCCGCTCGGCTTCACCGCCAATTCGTTTTCGTCCGTTTCGCTCGACCCCGCTTTGCTGCTGGTGAGCATTGCGAAGACGTCGGGCAATTACCAGACGTTTTCCACCGCCGGCCACTTCGCCATCAACATCCTCGCGGAAGGGCAAAGGGATTTGTCCAATACGTTCGCGCGGCCGAGCGACGACCGCTTCGCCAACCTGAACTGGCAATTGAGCGCCAACCGCAACCCGCTGATCGGCGACGTGAGCGCCTGGTTCGACTGCACGACGCACGCCGTGATCGACGCCGGCGATCACGCGCTCATCGTCGGCCGGGTCGAGGCGTTTCATTCGGCAGGCTTCGCGGGCCTCGGCTACTACCGGGGCGGTTATTTCACGCCGGCGAAGGTATCGGCGGAAGTCATCGCGGGCCCGAAGGTCATCGTGAGCGCGATCATCGCGCGCGAGGACAAGGTGCTCCTCGTGAAGACCGCCGACGGCAAATGGGCACTGCCTTCGAAAGAGATCGGCAAGGAAGGCGCCGACAAGGCGCTCGCCGAGATCTTCACGAAGTATCAGCCCGACGCATCGGCAAGCTTCATCTATTCGGTCTACAACAATACCGAAACTCATTACCAGTACATCTCGTTCCTGTGCAGCGCACCGGACGAACTCGCCGCGGCGGGCGACGCCTCGGCCCAGTTCGTGAGCCTGGAAGACGTGCAAACGCAAGCGTTCCAGGACAGCGCGCTCGCCAGCATGCTCCAGCGCTACCGCAAGGAAAGCGAATTGAAGAGCTACGGGATGTACTTCGGCGACCATAGCAACGGCACAGTCCGCCCGCTTCATTCCTGAAAGGTTCCATCATGCGATTTTCCCTTTTCGTTCACATGGAGCGCGTCTCCGACCAGACCAGTCAGAAGCAGTTGTATGACGAAATGGTCGAGCTGTGCCAGATCGCCGATCGCGGCGGCATGCATGCGATCTGGACCGGCGAGCACCACGCCATGGACTTCACGATCGCGCCCAATCCGTTCCTCAACATTGCGGACCTCGCCAACAAGACGAAGCACGTGAGACTCGGCACGGGCACGGTCATTGCGCCCTTCTGGCACCCGATCAAGCTCGCCGGCGAAGCCGCGATGACCGACATCATCTCGAATGGCCGTCTGGATCTGGGCATCGCGCGAGGCGCATACTCGTTCGAGTACGAACGCCTGATGCCAGGGCTCGACGCGTGGGGCGCAGGCCAGCGCATGCGCGAACTCATTCCGGCCGTGAAAAAGCTGTGGGAAGGCGATTACGCGCACGAAGGCGAGTTCTGGAAATTCCCCGCGACCACCTCGTCGCCGTTGCCGCTGCAGCGCCCGCATCCGCCGATCTGGGTGGCCGCGCGCGACCCGAACAGCCACGAATTTGCCGTGTCCAACGGTTGCAACGTGCAGGTCACGCCGCTGCATTTTGGCGACGAAGAGGTCGAGAAGCTCGTCGGCCACTTCAACGCCGCCTGCGAGAAGTTCAGCAACGTGCCGCGCCCGCAGATCATGCTGCTGCGTCACACGTATGTGGCGAGCAGCGAAGACGACGCGCAGGTCGCCGCCGACGAGGTGAACACGTTCTACAACTACTTCGGCGCGTGGTTCAAGAACGAGCGGCCCGTGAGCCGCGGCATGATCAAGCCGCTCACGAAGGAAGAGATCGCCGCTCATCCGTTCTACACGCCCGAGGCGATGCGCAAGAACAACGTCATCGGCACGCCCGAGGAAGTGATCGGGCGTCTGCGGGCCTACGAGAAACTGGGCTTCGACGAGTACTCGTTCTGGATCGATACCGGCATGAGCTTCGAACGCAAGAAGGCGTCACTCGAGCGCATGATCAACGACGTCATGCCTGCATTCAGGTAAGGGGCGGATTCCATGGATTTTCATTTTCAGCTGTATATCGACGGCCAGTTCGAAGCGGGCGCCGCGACGTTCGGCAGCGTGAACCCGGCCACGGGCAACGTGTGGGCGCACATGCCCGAAGCGCGCACGGAGCAGGTCAACCGTGCCGTCGAGGCGGCCAACCGCGCGCTGACCGATTCCGCGTGGGCCGGCCTCACCGCCTCGGCGCGCGGCAAGCTGTTGCACAAGCTGGCCGGGCTCGTCGAAAAGGCTGCGCCGCGTCTCGCTGAAATTGAAACGAACGACACCGGCAAGATCATTCGCGAGACGTCGAGCCAGATCGCCTACGTGGCCGAGTACTACCGCTACTACGCCGGGATTGCCGACAAGATCGAAGGCAGCCATATTCCCGTCGATAAACCGGATATGCAGGTCTGGCTCGAAAGGCAGCCCGTCGGCGTGGTCGCCGCCATCGTTCCATGGAATAGCCAGTTGTTCCTTTCCGCCGTGAAGGTCGGGCCGGCGCTCGCCGCCGGCTGCACGGTCGTCCTGAAGGCTTCCGAGGAAGCGCCCGGCCCGCTGCTCGAATTCGCGAGGCTCGTGCACGAGGCCGGATTTCCGCCGGGCGTCGTCAACGTGATCACCGGCTTCGGGCCGGAATGCGGCGCGGTGCTCAGCAGCCATCCCAGGGTCGACAAGGTCGCCTTCACGGGCGGCCCCGAAACCGCGCGGCATATCCTCAGGAACACCTCGAACAATCTGGCCAAGGTCTCGCTCGAACTGGGCGGCAAGTCGCCGTTCATCGTGTTCGCCGACACCGATATCCAGAGCGCGGTGAATGCGCAAGTCGCGGCGATTTTCGCGGCAAGCGGCCAAAGCTGCGTGGCGGGCTCGCGTCTCCTGATCGAGGCGTCCGTCAAGGAGCAGTTCCTCGAGTTGCTCGTCGAGCGCGTCTCGCGCATTCGCGTAGGCTCACCCAACGAGATGACGACGGAATACGGGCCGCTCTGCACCGAAAGGCAACTGCGCAACATCGAGAAGATCGTCGCGAGTTCCGTGAGCCAGGGCGCAAAGGTGCTCGCCGGCGGCAAGGCGCTGGAGCGCGACGGCTACTACTACGCGCCGACGATTCTGGACTGCACGGGCGTGAGCCACGCGGACAGCATCACGACGGAGTTGTTCGGCCCCGTGCTTTCGGTGGATACGTTCTCTTCCGAACAGGAAGCCATCGAGAAGGCGAACAGCACCGCCTACGGACTCGCCGCGGGCATCTTCACCACCAACCTCACTCGCGCACATCGCGTTTCGCGGCGCGTGCGTTCGGGGATCGTCTGGATCAACACCTATCGGGCAGTGTCGCCGCTCGTGCCGTTCGGCGGCTTCGGGCTTTCCGGGCACGGCCGCGAGGGCGGCATGGCTGCCGCGCTCGAATACACGACGACGAAGTCCGTGTGGCTGCGTACCTCGGACGAGCCGATCAGCGATCCGTTCGTGATGCGCTGATCTCATCCCGCTGTATCGATTCAAGACTGCTGCAAAGCCGTTCAAGGCGATGCCGCGCCACTTTGGTGGCGTGGCTAGGCCTGTGCAATAAAGATGGAGACACTATGAAAAACCCGGCGAACGACAACAGCGTTCTGACCATTGAAAGCAACTCGATCGAGTATGTCGCTCCCGAGCATCGGCATGGCAAGCCAGCCGATCTGTTCACGTTGTGGTTCTGCACGAATGTCGCGCCGCTTGCGGTGATATCCGGCGCGACTTCGGTGCTGGTTTTTCACCTCGACGTGATGAGCGCGATTCTCGCCATCGTCGCCGGGCAATTCTTCGGCGCCATTTTCCACGCCCTCACCTCTGCGCAAGGCCCGCTCGTCGGCGTGCCGCAGATGATTCAAAGCCGCGCGCAATTCGGCCGCTATGGCTCGCTGCTCGTGGTCAGCTTCACCACGCTGATCTATCTGGGCTTCTTCGTCTCGAACATCATCCTCGCGGGCAAGACGCTCCACACCGCCGCGCCCGCGGTGCCCGTGCCGGTAGGCACGGTGCTCGGCGCGATTCTCGCGACGCTCGTCGGCGTGATCGGCTATCACTTCATTCACCGCTTCAACAAGATTGGCGCGTGGTTCATGGGCGGCGCGCTCCTGATCGGCATGATCATGATGGCGCCCGGCCTCGACGCGCAGATCCTGCAGCAGGGCCATTTCGACGTGTCGAACTGGTTCGCGATGTTCGGACTGTGCGCCGTCTGGCAGATCAGCTTCGCGCCCTATACGTCCGATTATTCGCGCTACCTGCCGACCTCGGCGGGCTTTGCGAAGACTTTCGCGTTCACGTATTTCGGCACCTCGCTCGGCACGATCTTCGCGTTTCTCTTCGGCGTGCTCGCGGTCAGCACCGGCCATTCCACCGACGCCATGCAGGCCATCCGCACGCAAACGGGCGTGTTCGGCTACGTGCTGATCTTCCTCTTCCTCGTCAACATCATTGGCCACAACGGCATGAATCTGTATGGCGGGGTGTTGTCGTTCATTACCGCCGCGCAGACCTTCCGCCCCGACTGGGTGCCGGGCCGCACCGTGCGCGTCGTCTTTTCGACCGCCCTGCTGGTCGCCTCTACCGTCACGGCGTTGTGGGCCTCCAGCAATTTCATCGCGATCTTCCTGACGGCGATCTTTGCCATGCGCATCGTGCTCGCGCCCTGGGTCGCGATCAATCTGGTCGACTTCTATCTGATCAATAACCGGCGCTATCGCGTCGCGGAAATCGTCAGCAGCCACGGCGGCGTGTATGGGGCCTTCAACGTCAAGGCCATCGCCATCTACCTCTTCGGCATTGCGGTGCAGGTGCCGTTCATGGCGGAAAGCTTTTTCCACGGCCCGCTGGCATCGATCGTCGGCGACGCCGATGTCTCGTGGATGGTCGGCCTCGTCGCGACCGCGCTGACCTACTACGTGTTCGCTTCGAAAGACGGTTCGCGTTCCTCCCGGCGCTCGCCGGCAGGGGCGGCGGTTTCCGAGTGAAGCGCGCGGCAGACGCGCAAAACGAAAAGGAAGCGCTGCGGCTCTTCCTTTCGTCCTGCACATGACTCACACCCATACAAGTCAGTCGTAAAGCACCGCCGCGATCTTCGGGTCGCTCATATTGGTCTTGTCGTACCAATAGAAGCCCGTGTCGATCTTCTTGGGCAGCGTTTCGCCCTTCAACGCCTTCGCCGCGGAATCGACGACGCACTTGCCGATGCCGACCGGATTCTGCGTGATCGCGCCCGCCATCAGGCCGGACATGATGGCCTCCTTCTGCTCCTTGCCGGAGTCGTAGCCGATCAGCACCAGCTTCTTGCCCGACTCCTTCACGCCGATCGCCGCGCCTTCCGCCGAGCCTTCATTGGCGCCGAAAATGCCCTTGAGGTTCGGGTTCGCCTGAATCATGGCCTTGGCGATTTCCGCCGACTTCAGGTGGTCGCCCGCGCCGTACTGCACGGAAACGATCTTGATGCCCGGGTGCTTCGTCTTCATCTCGTTGAGGAAGCCGTCGCGCCGGTCGATACCCGTGCGGCTGGTCTGGTCATGCACGATCACGCCGACTTCGCCGGAATTGCCGATCATTTCCGCCATCTTGTCGGCGGCGAGCGCGGCGGCGGCGAGGTTGTCCGTGGCGCAGGTCGTGAGCGGAATATCGCTGTCGACGCCCGAGTCGAACGCGATCACGGGGATCTTGCTCGACTGCGCGCGTTTGAGCAGCGGAACGGCGGCCTTGCTGTCGAGCGCGGCGATGCCGAGCGCCTGCGGTTTCTTGGCAAGCGCGGCCGAAAGCATGTCGATCTGCTTGTCGACCATGGCCTCGGTTTCAGGGCCTTCGAACGTGATCCTGACGTTGTTCGCCTTCGCCGACTGTTCCGCGCCGGATTTCACGGCTTGCCAGAACTGATGTTGAAAGCCCTTCGAAATGATCGGAATATAGGGTTCCTCAGCATAGGCCAAGCTGGACGCGCCCACGAGCGCGCCCACTCCGATGACGGCACTGATCAGTTTTCTTTTCAACATGACATTTCTCCTCCTAAGGTGGGCCATAGACCTCCAGCCGTTGAGGGAGCCTTGTTTTACTCCCCGTTCTTTTCCTGCTTCTTTCGTCTCCCTATTGACTCTTCTTGCGACGCAGAATATCCGCGTAAACCGCGAGGATGATGATGAGACCCGTCACCACGATCTGCCATTCCTGCGCCACCGACATGATGCGCAGGCCGTTGGTCAGCACGCTCATGATGAACGCGCCGATGATGGTGCCGAGTATCGTGCCCGAGCCGCCGCTCAGCGACGTACCGCCGATCACCACCGCCGCGATGGCTTCCAGCTCGTAGCCCTGGCCGAGCGCCGGTTGCGCCGAGTTCAGGCGCGACGCGATCAGGAGCCCTGCAATGCCGCAAATCGCGCCGCCGAGGCCATAAATCGCGATCTTCCAGCGATCGACGTTCACGCCCGAGAGCCGCACGGCCTCTTCGTTGCTGCCGAGCGCGAACGTATAGCGCCCGAGCGCGGTGCGGTTCAGCGTGATCGAACTCACGATGGCGAGCACGAACAGGATCAGCACGGCGTTCGGTACGGGCACGCTGGGCAGGAAATAGCCGATCAGCGAGTCCTGCGAAATCATGTAGAAGTTTTCGGTGTCGTTGAAATAGATCGGCTTGTCGGACGAGACGACGAGCGAAAGGCCCTTGAGCAGCAGCATCATGCCGAGCGTGGCGATGAACGGCGGGATCTTCATCTTCGCCGTGAGCGTGCCCGAAATGGTTCCGCACACCGCCCCCGTGCCGATTGCGGCGAGCACGCCGATCCACATCGGCAAATGCCAGTAGGTCAGAAACACGCCGCAAATCACCGCCGTAAAGGTCATCAGCGTGCCGACCGACAAGTCGATGCCGCCCGTGATGATGACGAACGTGCTGGCAATGGCGAGCACGCCGTTCACGGCGGTCGCCTGCAGAATGCCGAGGATATTGTCCATCTGCATGAAGGCAGGCGAAGCGAAGCTGAAAAAGATCAGCAGCAGGATCAGGCTCGCGAACGCGAGCATTTTCTGCAGCGCAGTGGGCGAGAAAATGCGCGCCTTCAAGCCGGACGACCGTTTCTGGTCGGCCAGCGCCGCAGTATCCGATTGCATAGTCATGGATTCGACCTCTTGAGGCTCATGCCGCTTGCAGGGTTTCGCGCTGGGTCGCGAGATGCATGATGCGCTCCTGGGTCGCCTCGCTGGCGGAGAGTTCGCCAGTGATACGGCCTTCGCACATCACTACGATCCGGTCGCTCATGCGCAGGATTTCCGGAAGTTCCGACGAGATCATCACGATCGCCTTGCCTTGTTCGGCGAGCGCGCGCAACAGCTTGTAGATCTCGCTTTTCGCGCCGACGTCGATGCCGCGCGTGGGCTCGTCGAAGAAAAGCACGTCGCAGTCACGCTCCAGCCACTTCGCAATGACGATCTTCTGCTGGTTGCCGCCCGACAGCAGACGCACCGGCTGCGTGGCCGAAGGCGTGCGAATGGCGAGCAGACTGATGAAATGCGCCGCCCTCTTGCGGATTTGCACGCGGCGCAGAAACACGTTCAGCGAAAGGAATTTGCCGAGATTGGACATCACGATGTTCGATTCGACGTCCATGCCGGTCGCGAGACCAAAGCGCTTGCGGTCCTCGGAGAGATAGCCGATGCTGTGCGCGACCGCGTCGCTCGGCGTTTTGATCGATACCTTCGCGCCTTTCACGAAGACGTCGCCAGATTCGACCGGGTCCGCGCCGAACACGGCGCGCGCGACCTCGGTGCGGCCCGCGCCCATGAGCCCCGCAAAGCCCAGTATTTCGCCTTTGCGCAACCTGAAGCTCACATCCCGCACGAGCGGGCCCGCGTTCAGATGCTTCACTTCGAGCGCAACTTCGCCCTGGTGCGCCGGACCCGGGTACGGGGCGACATCGGCGAGCGTTCTGCCGACCATCATGCCGATGATGGCCTGCACGCTCGTATCGGCGGCGGCGACGGTGGCGACATACTCGCCGTCGCGCAGCACGGTGACGCGATCGGCGATCTGCTTGAGCTCATCCATCTTGTGCGAGATGTAGACGATCCCCGCGCCCCGCTCTTTCAACTGGCGAATGATGCGGAAAAGCTCGGCGATTTCCGCGTCGTTGAGCGCGGAAGTCGGCTCGTCCATGATCAGCACGCGCGAATCGAACGACAGCGCCTTGGCGATCTCGACCATCTGCTGGCTCGCGACCGTAAGTGAGCCGACCACCTTACGCGGGTCGAGCTGCACATGCATGCGGGCGAGAATCGCGCGGGCCTGCGCATTGAGCTTGTCTTCGTCGAGAAAGAGCCCGAGACGTCCGCGCGGTTCGCGGCCGATGAACATGTTCTGCGCGACGGTCAAATGATTCATCAGCTGGAGTTCCTGATGAATGATGCCGACGCCCGCGGCCTGGGCCTCGCCCGGACTCGCGAACGCTACGGGCTGGCCGTCGTAGAGAATGTCGCCTGAATCTCGCGTATACACGCCCGCTAGAATCTTCATCAAGGTCGACTTGCCCGCGCCGTTCTCGCCCATCAGCGCGTGCACCTCGCCCGCCATGAGCTCGAATTGCACTTCGTGAAGCGCTCTCACGCCGGGAAAACTCTTGCTCAGCTTGTTGACGGAGATGAGCGGCGTCATGGCGCTGATCCGCGAAGAAAAGCCAGACACATTACCGGGGCCTCTTGATTGCGTGCGCGGCGTGGCTTGCAGCGCTGCACAAAGGGGTTGAAGGACGGGGCGTTGCTCGACGTAAGGTTAACGGGCTCAAGGTGCAAAGAGATCCGGCCGTTCTTTCGCGGACCGGCGCAATTCCTCGATCACCTGATCGAGATGGTCGTGCATTGCTTTTGCCGCTGCGTCGGCACGGCCGGCGCGAATGGCCTCGAAGATCCGTTCGTGCTCGTCGAGCGTGTGCACGAGACGCTCGGGACTGGCCAGCAATTGCCTCGCGCGGTCCAGCGCGTTGCGCGACACCGCGACGATCTCTTTCACGCGCGGCAGGTTTACCGCGTCGAGCAGGATTTCATGAAACGCCAGATCGAGCTCATGAAACTCGAGACGCTGTCCACTGCCGGCGATCTTGCGCTGCTCGTCTAGATTGGCTGCCAGTGCGTCGATCGTGGCGCGGTCCTTCATGCGCGCGACGCCGCGCACCGTCTCGACTTCGAGCGCGCTGCGAATGAACAGATGCTGGCGAATATCGTCTAGCGCGATCGGTTTGACGCGCGTGCCGCGCTGCGGCAAAACCTCGACGAGACCCGCATGCGCGAGCTTCGCCAGCGCGGCGGAAACCGGAAAGCGCGACACGCCCATGCGTTCGCAGACCGCCATCTTGTCGATCATCATTCCGGGTTCCAGCGCGAGCGTCACGATTGCTTCTCTCAGTGCGTGCTCGACGGCATCGGTCAGGCTGCCGCGCTCGCCGCCCCTAATTTTTTGCAGTGCGACATAAGGATTGCCGGCGACACTCGCCACTTCGGATGAAGAGTTCACGGCGCGCTTGATTTTGAGAAGACATGCTAGCATGCTAGGTAGCAGATTCAACGTTGTCAACGCGTGCAAACGCCTGGTTTTCCCCTACCCGAAAGCCGTCCCTTTAGAAGGGAGTTCGAATGACCACGATCAGCAGCCTGTCCGTTCGCGATATCCGCTTTCCCACTTCGCGTTCGCTCGACGGTTCCGACGCCATGAACGCCGCGCCGGACTACTCCGCCACTTACGTCACGCTCGAAACCGATTCTCCAGACCAATTCACGGGGCACGGGCTCACGTTCACCATCGGGCGCGGCAATGAAATCTGCGTGACGGCGGTCAATGCGCTGGTGCCGCTCATCGTCGGCAAGCGGCTCGAAGACATTACCGCGAACATGGGCGCCTTTTGGCGCGCGTTCACTTCGGATAGCCAGTTGCGCTGGATCGGGCCGGACAAGGGCGCGATTCATCTGGCTACGGCGGCGGTCGTGAATGCGGTGTGGGACCTGTGGGCCAAATCGGTTGGCAAGCCTGTATGGAAACTGCTCGCGGACATGAGTCCCGAGGAACTCGTGCGCTGCCTCGATTTTCGCTACGTGACCGATGCGATCACGCCTTACGAAGCGTTGGCCATCCTGCATCGCCACGCGAAGACCAAGGGCGCGCGCGAAGCGGAAATGCTCGCGCAGGGCTATCCCGCCTATACGACCTCGGCCGGCTGGCTGGGCTACGACGACGACAAGATCCGGCGCCTCGCGCGGGAAGGCGTCGCGCTGGGCTGGACGCATTTCAAGCAGAAAGTGGGCGGCAATCTCGACGAGGACGTGCGGCGCGCACGCATTCTGCGCGAGGAGATCGGCGAGAACTTGAAGCTGATGATGGACGCCAACCAGGTGTGGGATGTGGACGAAGCGGTGGCGAACATGCGGCGGCTCGCGGAGTTCGATCCGTGGTGGATCGAGGAGCCGACGAGCCCCGACGATATTCTCGGCCATGCGGAGATTCGCCGGCGGTTGGGGGCGATTGGGGTTGCCACTGGCGAGCATTGTCACAATCGTGTGATGTTCAAGCAGTTGTTGCAGGCGCAGGCGATCGATTTTTGTCAGGTGGATGCCTGTCGGTTAGGGGGACTTAACGAAGTCATCGTCGTGCTGCTGATGGCGGCGAAGTTTGGTGTGCCCGTTTGTCCCCATGCCGGTGGCGTTGGGCTGTGTGAGTATGTGCAGCATATTTCGCTGTTCGATTATTTGTGTGTTTCGGCTTCGCTCGAGAATCGGGTTCTCGAGTATGTGGATCATTTGCATGAGCATTTTGTTGATCCTGTTGTGATTCGGAATGGGCGGTATATGCCGCCGCAGAAGCCTGGGTATAGCATTGAGATGATCGCTGGATCGCTTGATAAGTATCATTTCCCTGAGGGGGAGGCCTGGCGGGGTTAAAGGCCACCTTGGCCTTTCCTTGTTTTCGCGTCGGTATGCAGGCGTTGCCCCTGTGCGGAGCAGCCTGCATACCGACGCGAAAACAAGCATGCCCAGTCGGTGTCAGAAAAAAACAAAAAAAACACACCTACGTTTCGCCGCCCTCAGGCAGCAACCCAAGCGCCGCCCCCAACGCCCTGCCCCGCTCACCGGCCATCAGTTCAGCGAGCAGCTCGGGCAACGGCTTCCCACCCCAGTCAAGCGCCCGTTTGAGCATATATGGCACAGGACTATGCGGCTCATAGCGCATGAGGTACTCGGCAACAATGGCGAGCAACCGATACGCCTCATCACGCGACTGCGGCGCATCGAGCCTCCTCGGCCCAGCCGGCTCCAGCACCGCACCCGCCGCAGCCACCTGACCCGCTGCAGGCTCGACCGCCGCCGGCTCCTGAATCGTTGCGACTTCAACCATCGGTACGTCCTCCCACTCGGGATGCGTCGTGAGCCAGTCACGCAGCACACTCTCCATGCGCTCCAACGTCTCCAGCAGCGCTCCGAACGACGGCGCCTCCGCGCCGAGCCGCTGTGTGCACCACGCATCGAGTTTCGCGATGGGCGCGCGAGCGGCACGCAGCGCCTGCAACTGATCGCGCAACGCGGCAGGCTCCGCCGCATGCGCGGCCTGAGCCAACGCCAGCGCCACGCGTGCGGCCTCCTCGCGTTTCGCGGCCGGCACATCCTTGCGGTCCTTCACCGCCACCGCCTCGCGCTGCGCACCCTGCCAGCGCGCAAGCGTCAACGCAGATCCATCAGGCCCCGCGCACAACGCGATCCGCCCGCCAAGCAAGGTCGGATACTGCTGCGCAACCCACGCGAGCGGCGCAGCCCGAAAGCCCAGGTCGCCGTCGCGCGGCAACGGATGAATGTCGTCCCAATAGCGCGCACACAATTCGCTCAGCAGGGCGAAGCAATCCGGCAAGGCAACACATCCGTATCGATGCAGCCAGCTCTCGCCGAGCCATGCGGCGAGCGTCAAGTCCTTGCTACGGCGCGCGAGGAGGTCCTCACAGCCCGCTTCGACAGCGGCCCAGTCGGCGACCTTGAGCGTGGTTTGCCAGATGCCCGCGGGCAACGCCGGATCGTCCTCGCGGCGCGCCGCCTTGATCGCGTCGAAGGCGGCGTCGTGCAGCAGCGAGACGCCGGCCGGCGTGCCGCCCGGTATCGGTTGAACGAGTGCTTCGATGTCGAATGCCGGGTTCATCCGCGCCCCGCCTGGGTGCTCGACGGATCCGGTCCATAGGTGACCGCAGGCGTGCCGTATGCGCTGTAGCCCGGCGCCGCGTACGGCAGGTCGGGCCACGCGAGCGCCGTTTTCGACGCGCCCGTCATGCCCACCCGCATGAACATGCGCGCCGTCTGCGTGCCGCCGTTGCGGTCGCGCACCGGCACGTTCAGCACCATGCGCGCGTTGCCCGCGCCCGTGCCGGTATCCACGCCGTCGTCCGGCACCGCGTGCAGGCGCACGAGGCGTAATAGCGCCCACGTGTCGTTTGCCGCCCATGTGGCCGCTTCGCCGTCGACCGAGAGCGTCGGCTGCGACGCGTCCTGCATGGGCCGCCACGGGCCGTCCTTCGCCCAGCGCAGGCTCAGCGCGGCAGGCTGGCCCGGCGCCCAGCGCAGCGGCGTGCCCGCCGTGGCGGGCCAGGCGAGCGTCTGGCTGCCGCTTGCCAGCGACCACTGGATCACCTGGTCCGCACCGGCTTCGTCGGCGCGATCGATGCGCCAATCGACCGCCACGTCCACGCCCACGAGCGCCCCGTCCGCACCGCGCGCCACCAGCGCGTCGAGCCACGGTTTCGCGCGCGCGAGCTTCGCCAGAAACTGCTGCGCGCCCGCTTGCGGGCCGCCGCTCGCGGCCGCGGCGCTCATGCCGCGTTGCGCGTCCGCGAGCTTCGCGTCGAGCAGCGCGACGAAGGCCGCCGTCTGCCGCAGGTCGGCGGCCTGCGCGTTCGCATCCGCGGAGAACGGAAAGCGGCCGGCCAGGTAGCGTGCGAAATAGTTGCGCAGCTGTTCGTAGGCCTCGCCGCCGGTGCCGATCTGCAGCCGGTAGCAGCGCTCTCGCGCCGATGAGACGAGCCGCATGCCCGCGCTCGCGACGATGTCGCCCGAGCCCGGCACGTCCACCTGCGCGAGCGAGGCGCTGCAGGTGTCGAGGTCCATCTTGTCGAGCTGGTTGGAGATGATCGACGGCACCGCCACCAGCGCGCTCGCCGGGCTGCGCGCGCGGTATTGCGCGAGGTCCGCGAAGAGCGCCTTCCAGCGCGCCACGAGCCGTGCGTCGGCGGTGGAAAGCGGCGGGTTCTGTGTGCTCAGCCAGTCGAGCGCGCTCGACGCGAGCGTGGCCGTGTCCGCCACCGCGCTCGACTGCGCGGCAAGGTAGGTTTGCAGCGCTTCGGGCGTGGCGGCGCCGAATGCGCGCATCGAACCGCCGGCGTTGCCGTTCCACGCCGAAAAGTCGCCGCGCAGCGGCCGAAACGGTTCCAGCGATTGCAACTGGACATCGGTCGAGCGCAGCACGTCCAGCGCGGCGTCGCTCACGCGCAGGGCAACGGCTTGCGCAAGATCCGCGCGGCCGAGCGAGTCGAACGCTTCCACGAGATCGGTCGCGTTCTTGCGCAGCATGTCGAAGGACGCGCCTTGCGTCTGCGGCGCGTAGGCGACGTTGCGCGCCCCGCCCGCCGATGTTGCCGCTGTCGCAACGGGTGCCGACAGCGCGGCCACCATGCTGTGCACGGTCGCGTTGCCGGCCGCGGCGAGCAGCGCGCCGCGCCACGCTTCGGGCGCCTGCGCGAGAAGTCCGGCGGAGTATTGCTTGTAGGCGGGCAGGATCGCCAGTGCGCGCTGCGCCGAGTCGGCATCCACACCGCGAATTTCGGCCGTCGCATTGCCTTCGCCCGCGACGAACGACTGGCCGAGCAGCGTGCGCAACGCGTCGCGCAGCGGCAGCAGGTCCGGTGCCAGTTGCAGCCCTGTGGTGGGATTGGAGGCCAGCACGCCAGGCAGGTTGCCGCTTGCGAGCCACCGCGCCGCGAACGCGCTTTGTTCGCTCTGTTCGTGATCCAGCACGCTCGCCACCGGCGTCGCGCCGATCAGGCGCAGCCCCTTCGCGGTGTCGAAGGTCGCCGTGAGTCCCGGCACGAGTTCCTGGCCGTGCGTGCCCGCCCAGCCGTGGTCCGCGGTGTCGACCTGGGTTGCGAGCGTGTCGATGCGCGTGGCCAGTTCGGAGAGCGACGCGGTGGTCGGCACGGCACCGGGTGCCTTGAGATCGGCGAGCATGGCCTGGATTTGCGCGGCGTTCGTCGTGAGCGAGGAGTCCTGATAAATGGCGTCGAACCAGCGATCGAAGGTTTCCTCGAAGCACACGCTCGCCCGCGCGTGCGCGGCGCGCGCCTCGGTGCCGTCGAACGACAGCTCGCCGCCTTCCACCGCGGTCGCGCGCACGGCGTCGTCCAGCCCCGTACGGTCGGCCACGTGATCGGGCGAAAAGCTCACGCCCACCGCGCCGCGCATGAGTTGCGCAAGCATGACGGTGTTGCCCGAATCGCGTTCCACCAGCTCGTTGTAGTTCGTGATCAGCCGCTCGGTCTGCGCCGCGTTGGTGACGAGCCGTGTGCCCTGGGTGTACTCGGGCAGGTCCTGGGGGCGCCGCGCGGCGGCCGCGAGGCTCGCGTTGTCGCCCGACCCGGTGGCGCCGTCACAGTTCAGTTCGGCGAGACGGCTGACGAGCCGCGCGCGCAGCGGTGTGAACACGAGCCCGCTCAACACGTGGTATTGCGCGTCGTCGAGCCGGCGGCGCAGGCCGAAATACGAGAGCGGCATGAACGGCGTGGCGAGCTGCCAGCGCGGCACCTTGACGAAGGCGTTCGCGGCGCTGCCCAGCGCGTTCGCCGCCGCCGTTTCGCTGCTGCTCGCGCCCGCTTCGTGCCAGGCGACGCTGGCAAGCGCGAGCGCATCGTAGCTGCTCGCGAGCGCCCGTGCATCGCTGCGCACGTGCCAGGTCGTCACGCCGAGGCCCACGCACCAGCACACGCCCAGCGCGATCGCCGCGAACGTGGCGATGCGGTAGCGCCGCATGCGCAGCGCGAGCACGCGCGGAATGGCGAGTGCGAGTCCCTGCCCCGGCATCAGCAGGTCGTGCCAGAGACGCGACGCGAAGGCCGGCGCGGCGCGCGCCTCGCTGCGCGCCGCGTTCGTGATGGCGGGCTCCTCGCGCTCCTGTGCTTGCGGCATCGCTCCGACGCACCAGATGCCGCGCATGAGCGGCGCGGTGCCGTCGGCGGCGCCGCGCAAGGTGGGCTCGATGTGCTCGCGCAACGGCTCGCGCAGGGTGTCGAGGCGTTGAGGCAGCAGGAACACGTCGCCGTCCAGCGCGCCGTCGAGCGTGCCCATTTCGGTGACCGTCGCCGCGAGCGCGCGGCTCATGTCGGCGAAGGCTTCGTCTACCCACGCGGGTTCGAAGGCGCGCCGCGGTGCATACGGCGAGGCCCAGCCCAGCGGCGTCTCGATGCGCTCACGGCGCAGACGGGTCGCGAGCGCATCGAAGCCCGGCAGCGCGTCGCAGCCCGTCACCACCACGTAGAGCGGCAGCATCTGGCCCAGTTGACGCTGCAGCGCGAGCACCGTGCGCGAGGCTTCGAGCGCTGCGTCGGTGTCCGCGCGCGCGGTTCCGTTTTCGTCGACGAGCGTATCGAGCGCGATCACCCACACGAGCGCGTCGAGCGGTCGGCCCGGCCGGTTGCGCAGCAAACCGCGCAGCAAACGCCCGCCGGTCGAGCCGCGCCGGCGCTCGGCGGCCGCCCGCGCGCCGAGCGAGTCGCCGGGCTCCGCGATCAGGATGCCTTCGGCGTCGTGCCAGAGCCTGCCGAACCACGCCGGCTCGCCAACGGGCGAGAGACGCCAGCTGAGCGCCAGCGCGTCGAGCGCCGCGGGTGCGCCCGTGGCCAGCACGCGCGGCACCGAGTACGGATCGCGCACGCCCATCGCGTTGTGCGCCGTGCGCATCATGGCGGAGAAGTTGCGCAGCGGCCGGCGTTCGTCGCGCCCGCGCAGCCAGCGCACGACGAGCACGGCCGCGAGCCCCACGATCAACAGCGCGATGAGGACGATCAGGACGACTACGAGTGTGGTCGTCATGGCCGTGCTCCGCGTGGCTTGTCGTCAGGGCGGTCTTCGCTGTCTTCGCCGGCTTCGTCGGCGTTCTGCGCGCTCACCGTGACGATGCGCCGTGCCGCGAGCGCGAGCGTGGCGGGCGGCGCAGCAGCGACCGTCGGCCCCGCTGGGATGTCCTGAGTCCGCGGCATCGCCTGCACATCGGCGGGCGGAGGCGCTGGCCGCAGCCTGCGCACCGTCCGTGCGCGCGGCAGCACCATGCCCGTGGTGCTCGTATGGCTCGCCTGCGCGGGACGCCCTTGCGCCATCGACACCGTCTCGAACTGTTCGAGCGATGGCCGCACGGGCGCCGTCGCGTAGAGCCACAGCAGCTGCGAGATGCCGAGCAGCACCGCGAATCCGCCGCCCACGAACAGCGCGAGGCGTGCGCGGTCTGGAAACATCTGCGTGAGCGGACGGGTTTCGCGCGGCGCCAGCGCGGCGCGTTCGAGCGGCGCGCCGAGCCGGTCGGGCTCGGGGTCGCGCTGCATGGCGAACGCGAACAGCGCGTGGCGCAACTGATCGTGACGCAAGGCGCCCGCCTCGCCGCGCAGGCGGCCTCGAAAGCCTAGCGTGAGGCAGGCGAGATAGACGTTGGCGAGATCGCGCTGCGCCGGATCGCGCTGCGCGAGCAAGGTTTCGATGGCGGCCGGAATGCGCTCGCCCGCCGCGCGCGTGCCAAAAATACGCGCTTCGAGCGGATGCGTTTCCCACGCGCTCGCGCCATTCCACGCCGAAAACAGCAGCAATTCGTCGAGCAGCGCGACATAGGCGTACTGCGCGGCGGCGATGTCCGCTTCGCCGGCCGCGCCGGTCCAGGCCATCGCGTCGCGCGCGAGCTTGCGTGTGGCGGACTGCAGCTGCGTGGCGAGCGCGTCGGCATCGCGCTGGGGATCGGCGGACGTCTCTGTGCTCGCGGCGTTGGCGGCGCTGGCTGCAGTCGCCGCCAGTGCGACCGCGCGCAGGCGCGCGTTCTCCGCGAACGCGAACGCCACGACGAACGCGCGCATGAGCGGCAGGCGCTCGTCATTCGGGTCGCTGGGATCAAGCATGATCGGCTCCCGGCTGGCGTGCGTCGTCGGCGGCGTCGCCCGTGGGCGTGAAGAGTTGCACGGCCCAGGGCGCGCGGCCCGGCACGGTCGTGCGGACCTCGATGCACAACGGCTGCGCGCGGTCGAACCACGCATCCTCCACGGCCACCGCGAAGAGCGTCGTGTCGTCGCCCGTCGCATAGGCTGCGCGCTCCTCGCGCGCGAGCCGCCGGCGCGCGAGGCCGCGCATGCGCTGGCGCGCGAGCGTGGGCACGTAGGGCCGCGACGCGACGACGGCATGATCGAGCCACACGCTCGCGTCGTGCTCGCCCGCGTCGGGCGGCATGCGCAAACCGATCACGAGTTCACGCGCCACGTTGCCGCCGCTCTCGAACGGCGGCGCGATCCAGAAGCTGCCGCCCTCCTCGGTGAACGCGCGCACGCGATACCCCTGACGAATGGTCGCGAGCGCTTCGTCCGCCCACGCGAGCAGCGGATCGAACGACGCGAGCAGCGCCATGTAATCGAACGTCGCGAAGGCAGGCACGCCGCGCGCGGGCCGCAGCGCCGCGAGCGCGCCCGTCATGCCCGCAACGGCGCGGTACAGTTCGGCGGGATGCGCGATGCCGGTGACGAGCGTCGCCTCCACTTCGGGCAGGCGGCTCCAGAGCGCGCAAAGCTGGCGCTCGATCTGGACGGAATCGTCGCGCTCTTCCGCGCGTTGCGCCGCCTGCAGACGCCCCGCCAGGAACACGCATTTTTCGCGCACGCGCAGCAGCAGCTGCATCACACGTTGACCGAGCACCGAGTCGGCGCGCACGAACGGACAAGGCGGCGCATAGTCCGCAATCGCCACGCCGCCGCCCTGCTGCCGCACGCGCATGAGCGGCAAGCGGTCGAATTCGTGACGGCCGAGGTCCGTCATGAGATGCAGGCGCGGCGTCCACGTCGTGATCGAAGCCGGCTCGCCGCCCGAGACGAGATCGGGAACGTCGGGACTCTCGCGCTGGGTGTAGCGCCCGGCCTGCGGATCGAGTTGCCCGCCGCGATACAGCGGCGGCACCGCGAGATAGATCGTGACCTCCTCGTCCGGCGCGCTGAACGCGTGGCTCACGTCGATTTCCAGCACGGGATCGTGCGGCGTGTGGCGGATCGCGAGGCCATCGGCCAGGATTGCCTCCAGCGCGCTGATGCGCACGAGCCCCTGGGCGAGCCCGGCGGCGTCGTGCTCCAGCGAGAGCACGCCCCAGTAGTGCGCGCGCGCGGCGCCGGCGAGCAACGCGGCATGCCCCGCCGCGTGCAGCGCCTGGGTCTGGAAATGCTGCGGCAGCAAGGGCATGCCGTCGAACCAGCAGACCGGATCGGGAAACGAAGTTCGCATGATGTGTTTGCTTTCTATTGCTAAACGTTTCGTCGCTCAGTGTTGCCGCGCCGCTGCGTGACACCGTCGTGTGACACCGTGGCGTCACACGGTCTCGTTGCTCAATGCGCCGCCTGCACGCTCAGATCCTGGTCGCCGAGCAGCAGCAGCGCGTGAGCGGGCCCCGTGTCGAGCCTCACGCGGTGCGCGCCCGGTGTCTGGTAGTCGGCAAACACCACCACGCCTGCGCCCCGCTTGCCGCCAAACGGAAACGGCGCCGCCGCGACCTGCTGGCCCGGCACGACTTCGAACGACACGATCGTGATGTCCTCGGGATGATCGCGGCGCCATTGATCGCGCTGCGCGAACCACTTCGCCGAAGGCAGGCCGAGCAATGCGTCGAGCAGTTGCTGATTGCGCACGAGCACGGCGTCCACGGCAATGGGCGTGTCCTGATTCGCCTGAGTGGAAACGGCAATGGCCAGGGTATCTACCTGTACCTTGGGCAGCGACGAACACGCCGCGAGCACCTGCGCGAGCGCGAACGCCAGCGCGGCGGCACGCCAGCCGTACGGCTTCGCGGCGCGCGACGCGCCGGCGAATAACGTGGTGATCACTGCGCCATCCCCATTGTGTGCGTCGCCTCTTGTCCGCGATGCCTCCTGCCCGCGCGCAGGAGAGTCCATGCTAGTTCGTATTTCTAATCAAGACGCATGTTCTGCTGCGCAAGCTGTTTCGCGCGTAGTCTACAAGCGCCCCACACGACATTGCAATAACGATTTTTTACTCGATCAATTCAAAAACAATGCGTAAATAAACTTGAAAGGAAATGAGTCTATGCGCCGTAAATATACTTTGAAATTCCGCGTTTACTGTCCTAAAGTCGTGACCGTCTATCTTCACGACGTGCGCGACGAAGGACAAGTTGAAGCCGCACGCAGCGCGAACGCTTGACGCCGTGAATGCTCTCGTCTGACGAATCCGGGGCATGCTTTAGCTGTGTTTTTTCTGAAGGACCGGGAATGCACCTGGCAATCGTTTAATTACGTTTTGCGGGGCATTGTCGTCTTAAAGAAAATGCATCCTGAAAAGGGCAGATTGACGACAAACGCGCATCTCTCCCGTTACACAATGCAATAGAAGAACGACCGCCACCGAGGTGACCATGGCCGACAGTACCCAGCACTGGTTCGAACGGAACCGACCGCCGCGTGTCCAGATCACGTACGACGTCGAAACGGGCAATGCCATCGAAAAGCGCGAGCTGCCGCTCGTCGTGGGCATTCTTGCCGACCTGTCCGGCAAGCCTGTCGAGCCGTTGCCGAAAATGACGGAGCGCCGCTTCGTCGACATCGACCGCGACAATTTCAACGACGTGATGAAGTCGATCGGGCCGCGCGCGACGCTGCAGGTCGACAACACGCTCGCCGCCGACGGCAGCAAGATCAACGTCGAGCTGAAGTTCGAGCACATCGACGACTTCGATCCTGTGAGCATCGTCCAGCAGATCGGCCCGCTCAAACAGCTCTACGACGCGCGGCTGCGCCTGCGCGACCTCCTCACCAAGCTCGACGGCAACGACGAACTGGACAAGCTGCTCCAGGAAGTGGTGCATGACCCGAAGGGGCTGAGCGAAATCCGTTCGGCGCACCCGCAGGACACGCCGACAGCGCAGCTGCCGCCGCCCGCGGGCGACGCCGCTGCACCCGCCAGCCCTTCCAGTGACACGCCGGCCAGCTAAGCCCAACGCGAGGAGACGATCATGTCCGACATTCAGGCCGCCGCGACCGCGCAGGCGGGTACGGTCACGCTGCTCGACCGCATCGTGCACGAAGGACGCATGGCGCAATACGAGGAGCAGCAGCAGCACGCGCGCGAGCTGCTCGCCGAGTTCGCGCTGCAGGTGCTCGACAAGAACATGACCATCAGCCGCGACACCGTGGCGATGATCAACGATCACATCCGCAAGATCGACGAGCTGATCAGCGAGCAGCTCAACGAAGTGCTGCATCACCCCGACATGCAGGCGCTGGAGTCGTCGTGGCGCGGGCTGCACTTTCTCGTGAAGGGCTCCGAAACGGGCACGCGCCTGAAACTGCGCCTCCTGAACGCTTCGAAGAAAGACCTGCAAAACGATCTCGAGAAGGCCATCGACGTCGACACGAGCGCGCTCTTCAAGAAGATCTACGAGGAGGAATACGGCACGTTCGGCGGTTTTCCGTTCAGCGTGCTGGTAGGCGACTACTACTTCACGCGCCAGACGCCCGACGTGAGCCTGCTCGAGAAGCTCGCCTCTGTGGCTGCCGCCGCGCACGCGCCGTTCATTTCGGCGGCGCACCCGCAGCTGTTCGACATGTCGAGCTTCACGGAGCTGGGCGTGCCGCGCGATCTCTCCAAGGTCTTCGAGACCATCGACATGGCCCGCTGGCGCGAATTCCGCAAGAGCGAAGACTCGCGCTATGTCGCGCTCACGCTCCCGCACATCCTGATGCGGCGTCCTTATCATCCGGACAGCAATCCGGTGGAAGGCATGAACTTCTTCGAGGATGTGGACGGCACCGACCACTCGAAGTATCTGTGGGGCAACTCCGCCTACGCGCTGGCGCAGCGCATCACCAACGCGTTCGCACAGTACAGCTGGTGCGCCGCGATTCGCGGCGTGGAAGGCGGCGGCGCGGTCGAGCGCTTGCCGGACCATATCTTCCAGACGGCTTCGGGCGACAAGGCCATGAAGTGCCCCACGGAAGTGGCGATCACCGACCGCCGCGAAAAGGAGCTCGACTCGCTCGGCTTCATTGCGCTCGTGCACAAGAAGAACGAAGGGCTCGCGGTGTTCTTCGGCGGCCAGACGGCCTGCAAGCCGGCGCTCTACAACACGCCCGAGGCCACCGCGAACGCGCGCATTTCCGCCATGCTGCCGTATATCCTCGCGGCGTCGCGCTTTGCGCACTACATCAAGGCGATCATGCGCGACAAGGTCGGCAGCTTCATGACGCGCGATAACGTGCGTGCCTATCTCAACACGTGGATTGCCGACTACGTGCTCGTGAACGACAACGCGCCACAGGAAATCAAGGCCCAGTATCCGCTGCGCGAGGCGCGCGTGGACGTGACAGATGTGCCGGGCAAGCCCGGCGCGTATCGCGCGACGGTGTTCCTGCGGCCGCACTTCCAGCTCGAGGAACTCACCGCCTCGATCCGGCTCGTGGCGACGCTGCCGCCGCCGGCAGCCGCCTGATCCACCCGCAGAAGAAAGCGATTCGATGAACAAACGACGGCCAGGCGGCGCGTGAGCGCCCCTGGTCCCTGAACGCGCCTGGCGCCGCGCACGCGGCCCGCGCGGTTCTCTACTGCTTCGGGAGCAGCAAACCATGGATTCGATCATTCTCGACCTGGGCAGCGACATCAAAGGCGAGTGCACGCTCGAAGGCTATGCCGACAAGATCGAGTTGATGTCGTACAGCCACAATGTGGCGATGCAGGTCACCAACGACGTCAGCAACTCGGAGCGCACGTCGGGCAAGCCCCATCTCGGCGAATTCACCGTGACGAAGTTCGTCGACGTCGCCACGCCCACGCTCAACGAATATTGCTGCTCCGGCAAGGCCATTGCGAGCGCGACCATCGTGGTGGGCCGCAACGCCGCCGAAAGCGACGGCAAGATCATGCCGTTCATCACCTATACGCTGAACAATGTCGTGCTGAGCAACGTGAGCGTGTCGGGCGGCGCGGGTGGCAAGCCCGTGGAAACCCTCTCGCTGAACTTCACGAAGATCAAGTGGGAACTCACCGCGCAGAAGGACGACGCCACCAAGGAAGGCACGGCGGCCACGACGTGGGACCTGGCCGCGAACAAGGTCGTGAAGGCGGCAGCCTAGCGCGCACCGCCTATGGCGAACGTCCGCGCCTTCATCGCGATCGCGCCCATGCCGCTCTTCGAGCGGCTGGCCGACGACGCGCCCTTCGACGCGCACGAGTCCGTCGACGAACTCGCCGCGCGCACACTGGACGCGGCCGGCTTGCGCGCGTCGGTGCGCGCCGAGTTGCTGCGCCTTCTCAACACGCGCCGCGGCACGCCCCGCCTGCCGCGCGCGCCGGACGTCCTGCTCTACGGCCTGCCCGACTGGAGCGGCCAAAGCGCGGCCCGCGCGGAAGATCGGGCGGTGATCGAGCGTGAGGTGGCCGAGGCGATCCGCGCCTTCGAGCCGCGCCTTCGCAACCCGCGCGTGAAAATCGAAGCGGACGCCGCCGCGCCATGGCGTCTGTGCCTGCGCATTCGGGGAACGCTGCGCGGCAGCGACGGCGTGGAGCACGTCGTCACCTACGTCGCCGGGCAGGACGGCGAAACGCAGTCCATCGGGATCGTCGATGAACGACTCGCTTGATGCGCAACTGCTCGACTACTACCAGCGCGAGCTGACTTATCTGCGCCGCGCGAGCGAAGGCTTTGCGCAGCGGTATCCGAAGATCGCCCGGCGGCTCGAACTCGGCCCTGGCGAGAGCGCCGACCCGAACGTCGAGCGCCTGATCGAAAGCTTCGCCGTGCTAACCGCCCGCATCCAGCGCACGCTCGACGACGAATACACCACGCTCACGGACGGCCTTCTCGAACAGTTCTATCCCTACGCGTCGCGGCCCGTGCCCTCCATGACGATCGTGCAGTTCGAGCCGGACTCCACGCAAGGCAGCATCGCCGCGGGGTATCGCGTGCCGCGCGATACGCCCCTCATGCACGTGGACGCGAGCGGCGCGACGATCCAATGGCGCACGTGCAGCGACGTCACGCTCTGGCCGATCACCCTCGCCGCCGCCCAGTTGCTCGACGCCGAGGAAGCCCAGGCGCTCACCGGCAACGCGTCGCTGCAATCGGCGCTGCGGCTCACGCTGCGGGGCATCGGTCCGCACAAGCTGGGCACACTGCCGATCGAGCGCCTGCGCGTGCGCCTCACGGGGTCGCCCGTCACCTCCGCCGCGCTCTACGACCTGCTCGGCGCGCACAGCGCCGCCACCTGGCTGCAGGCGCCAGACGGTACCTTGCGCGCGCAACGCGGCCTGCCCTCCCCGGTTGGCTTCGACGAGGAAGACGCGCTGCTGCCGCTAGAAGACGGCGCGCATCCGGCCTGCCGTCTGCTGGTCGAGTACTTCGCCTTTCCCGAGAAGTTCGCGTTCTTCGATCTGCCGTTCAAGCCGCCTGCCGATGCACTCGACAGCCTCGATCTCGTGATCGGTTTCACGGCGGCCCCGCGCGGACGCTTCACGTTGCACACCCAGGATATCCAGCTCGGCTGCGCGAGCGCGCTCAATCTGTTCGCGCGCACCTCCGAACCGTTGCGGCCCGACGGCACGGCGCGCGAAATGCGCGTGAGTCCCGACGCGCACCGCGAATCGAGCACCGAGATCTACGCCGTGCGCAACGTGCGCGCCGTGGCGGGCCGCACGGTGACGGACGTGCCGCCCTGGTACGGCTCGATGCATGGCGCGGATTCGGCTGTGTACTGGTACGCGCGGCGCGTGAGCGGGCTGCATCCGTCGCGACCCGGCAGCGACGTCATGCTCACGTTCGTCGATACGCGCTTCAGTCCCGCCGCGCCCGCGGCGCGCACGCTCACCGCGGACCTGTTGTGCACCAATCGTCATCTGGCCCACCGGCTCGCGCCGGGCGCCGCGCTGTCGTTCGAAGTGCCGGGCCCGGTGGCGAGCGTGCGCATTGCGCATCGGCCCACGCCGCAGATCGTGGCCGCGCTCGACGGCACGTCGCGCTGGCGCCTCGTGTCGCAACTCGTGCTCAATCACACGTCGATCGTGGAAGGTCCGCAGGCGCTGCAGTCGCTGCGCGAAATGCTGATGCTCCACAATCTCGGCGCGCATGCCCCCTCGCAGCGCCAGATCGCGGGGCTCGTGGCCGTGTCGAGCGAACCGATCGTCGCGCATGTCGGCACGGACCGCTGGCGCGGTTGGCGCAACGGACTCGGCGTGCGGATCGAACTCGACGAAGCGAGCTTCGTGGGCGCGAGCACCGTGCTCTTTTCCGGCGTGCTCGCGCAATTCTTCTCGCTCTATGCGAGCGTCAACCGTTTCGTACAGACCTCGCTCGTGCGCGACGGTCGGGAGATCCGCACATGGCGGCCGACGATGGGCAGCCCGCTCGTTCTCTGACGCAGCGGCTGTTCGACGAACCGCACGCGTTCGAATTCACGCAGGCCGTGCGCCTGCTCGAGCTGTTGCAGCCGCACGCGCAGCCGCTCGGCACCGGGCTCGACCCCGGCCAGGAAGCGCTCGCGTTGAGCGGCAATCTTTCTCCCGCGTTTCCGGCCAGCGCGCTCGGGCCCTTGCGGCGCGGCTTGCCGCGCTCGCTCGCTTTTGCGCCCCAGCCGGGCGAACAACCATCCGCGCATGCGGGACCGCCCCAGCTCCAGGTCAACGCGTTCGCGCTGGGCGGCCCGAACGGCCCCTTGCCCGGTGCCTGGCAGGAATGGCTGCAGGACCGCCTGCGCCGCAAGGACCGCTCGGCGGCGGCGTTTCTCGACATCTTCCAGCATCGGCTGCTGGCGCTGCTCTATCGTGCGCAGCGCAAGTACCGCAGCGCCGAGCCGCTGCCCGCCACGACGCAGCGCTCGGCCGATGTCGTGCTGCGCGCGCTCACGGGCAACGCCTCGCTGAACTCACGCGCGTTTTACAACCGCGCGGCGCGGGAAGCGGCAGCGCCGCCCGAGCCGCTCGACCTGCGCGCCGTGCTGGCGCGCGCGGGCCTCTTCGCGAACCGCCGGCGTTCGCTCGCCGGTTTTGACGTCATGGTGCTCCATCATTTCCGTGTGCACGTGCGCTCGACGCCGTTCGCAGGCGGCTGGCGCACACTGCCTCCGGCGAGCCGCACGGCGATCGGCTCTGGTGGACGCAACCGGCGGCTCGGCCAGGACGCCGTTGCGGGCACGAGGATCTGGGACGAACACCACGGCATACGCGTGCGGCTGGGTCCGCTCAGGCGTGCGCAGTACGAAGCCTTCTTGCCCGGCGCGCCCGCTCACGAAGCACTGCAAACGCTCGCCTCCGAATGGTTCGGCGCCGAACTCAAGGTGCATCTCGAACTGCAGCTCGCCGCGGGCGAACTGCCGCGCGCGCGCCTCTCGCGGCACGCGCCGCTGAGGCTCGGCTGGACCGCTTGGGCCGGCGCGGCTGAAACGGCACCCGCGCGCCTCACGCGCCTCGCACCCGAAGACGTTCCGGGGCGTACCGGGCCGTGACGCTCGATCTCAAGACGCTCGTTGCGCGCCTCGAGCGCGAGCCGCGCGAAGCCCTCGAACGCGCCGCGCAGCAATGCCTGCGCGAAACACATTTCGTGGTCGAAATCGAACACTGGCTGCTCGCGCTCGCCGAACCCGAGGGCGGCGATTTCGCGTGCGTGCTGCCTCACTTCGGCGTGGACCGCGCCGCGCTCTGCGCCGAGATCCGCATGGCGATCGCGCGCTTCAGGCGCGGCAACACGGGTATGCCGTCGTTCTCGCCCGACCTGCTCGTGTGGCTCCAGGACGCGCTCGTGCAATCCACCGTCGTGCTCCAGCAGCCGCGCGTGCGCGCGGCGACGCTGCTCATCGCCCTGCTCGAAAACGACGCGCTGCGCGCACGCGCCGTGCATGGGGCGCCCATGCTGCTTCGCGTGGCGAGCGCCGCCTTGCGCGCCAATTTCTCCGATTGGCTCGCCCCCATCGAGGCGGCCGCATCGCTTGCGCCGCTGACTCCGGTCGCGCCCCTCGAGCCGGCCACAGACGATAACGCGCCCCTTCCCGCGTTCGCGGGTGCGCTTGCGTCCGCGACGCCAGCGCCCGCCCTGCTCGACCAATACACGCTCGACCTCACCGCCGAAGCGCGGGCCGGACGCATCGACCCGATCATCGGACGCAATGCGGAGATTCGCCAGACGCTCGACATCCTGTTGCGGCGGCGACAGAACAACCCCCTGCTTGTGGGCGCGCCGGGCGTGGGCAAAACGGCCGTGGTCGAAGGTCTCGCGCTGCGCATCGCGGCGGGCGACGTGCCGCCGCCGCTTGCCGAGGTCTCGCTGCGCATGCTCGATCTCGCGCTGCTGCAGGCGGGAGCTGGCCTGAAAGGCGAGTTCGAGCGGCGCCTGCGCGCGGTGATCGATGAAGCGCGGCACTCGCCACGACCGGTGGTGCTCTTCATCGACGAGGCCCATACGATGATCGGCGCAGGCGGCGCAGAAGGCGGCAGCGACGCCGCCAATCTGCTCAAGCCCGCCCTTGCGCGCGGCGAGCTGCGCACGATCGCGGCCACGACGTGGCTCGAATACAAGAAGTACTTCGAGCGCGACCCCGCGCTCGCGCGGCGCTTCCAGCTCGTGCAGATCGAAGCCCCAGACGAACCCACGGCCATCGCCATGCTGCGCGCGCTCGCGCAAAAATTCGAGGCGCACCACAACGTGACGATCCTCGACGCCGCCATCGTCGATGCGGTGAAACTCTCGCATCGGTACATCTCCGCGCGCCAGTTGCCCGACAAGGCGATTGCCGTGCTCGACACCGCATGCGCGCGCGTGGCGCTGGCGCAGCACGACACGCCGCCGCAACTCGAAGCGGCCAGGCACCGGCAGCGCGCGCTCGACGACGAACTGCTGCGCCTGCGCACGGAAACGGTGCTCGGCGCGAATCACACGCAGCGCCTCGCCGCGCTCGAAGCGGAACATGCGCACAACGCCACGCTCGTCGAGACGCTGGAGGCGCGCTGGCGTGACGAGGCCGCTACCGTGCGCGAGATTCTCGCGGTGCGCGCGCGCCTGGCCGCTCTCGACGCGGCGCCTCGCGATGCCTTCAACGACGGCGCGCAGGAATCGCCAGATAGCGCGGACGCAAGCGAGAACGAAAACGAGAACAACGAGGCCGCCGACCCGCGCGAAGACCTCGCCGCCGAACTGGCGCGTCTCGAAAGCGGGCTCGAAGCGATACGCGACGACGACCCCATGGTGCCGGTTTGCGTGGACTCGAAGACCATCGCCGCCGTGATCGCGAGCTGGACCGGCATTCCCGTGGGCAAGATGCTCGCCGACGAAGCCCACGCCGTGCGCACGCTCAAGGGCCGTCTCGCGCAGCGCATCGTGGGGCAAGACGCGGCGCTCGACCGCATCGCCATGCGCATCCAGGCGTGGCGCGCGGGACTGGCCGACCCGTTGCGCCCGGTAGGCGTATTCCTGCTCGTGGGGCCGACTGGCGTGGGCAAGACCGAGACGGCCTACGCGCTTGCGGATGCGCTCTACGGCGGCGAGCGCAATCTCATCGTCATCGACCTCGCCGCGTATCAGGAAGCGCACGCGGTCTCGCAGCTGCGCGGCGCGCCGCCGGGCTATGTGGGCTATGCGAGCGGCGGCCAGCTCACCGAGGCGGTGCGCAGGCGCCCTTATAGCGTCGTGCTGCTCGACGAGATCGAAAAGGCGCATGTCGACGTGCTCGAAGCGTTCTACAACGTCTTCGACAAGGGCGTGATGGAGGACGGCACCGGGCTCGTGGTGGATTTTCGCAACACCGTGATCCTCGCCACCAGCAACGTGGGCGCCGAACTGCTTCTCAATACGCCTGCCGCAACGCTCGCCACCGACGCCTTCGCGCGGCGGCTGCATGAAGAACTGCTGCACGCGTTTCGCCCGGCGTTTCTCGCGCGCATGACCGCCGTGCCTTATGCGGCGCTCGACGACACGGTGCTGCGCGCCATCATCGAAAAGAAGCTCGAACAACTGCGCACGCGCTACCGCGACGCGACGGGCAAACAGTTCGCCTTCGACAGCAGGATCATCGACGCCGTGCTCGCGCGCTGCCGCGCCGCGGGCGGTGCCCGCGAGATCGACAACGTGCTCATGAACGAGCTGGTCGGCACGCTCGCGCAGTGGGCGCTCGAATGACGATGCACGGGCCCCGCCACACTGCCTTCCACTCGACACCATTCCCGCGATGAACCGCCCCATTTCCGCCGATACCGATGCGCGCATCAGCCTCACGGGCAGCGCGTTCAGCACGCTCTTTCCCGCCCGCTTCGAGGC
Organism: Paraburkholderia sp. EG287B; assembly: GCF_040965595.1. Classification (NCBI taxonomy): domain Bacteria; kingdom Pseudomonadati; phylum Pseudomonadota; class Betaproteobacteria; order Burkholderiales; family Burkholderiaceae; genus Paraburkholderia; species Paraburkholderia sp. EG287B. The sequence goes on along the minus strand of NZ_JBFRCG010000003.1, from coordinate 144,283 downwards.
GCGCGAGGCGCTGGACGCTCCCACCACGCTGACGCTGCACGCCCACGGCGGATTGCCGCCGCCCGCACCCTCGGGCATGACGGGCAACCATGCAACGCTCTCGCTCGCATGGGGCGAGTCGCCTCGGCTCATCGACACCGTTTGCACGCGCGCCGCGCAGTTGCCCTCGACGATAGACGCCAGCCACTTCACCCTGGAACTGCGTTCGTGGTTGTGGCTGCTCACGCTCTCGCGAAACAACCGCATCTTTCAGGGCAAGAACGCCCAGGAGATCATCCAGGCCGTATTCGGTGGGCACAGCTTGACGGACTACTCGTTCTCCGTCACGGGCACGGCGGCGACGCGCGAATGGTGCGTGCAGTACGCGGAGTCCGACTTCGCGTTCGTGAGCCGCCTTTGCGAAGAAGAAGGCTGGTTCTATTTCTTCCGCCACGATACGGGCAGCCATACGCTCGTCATTGCCGACAGCAACGACGCCTTCACGCCCTTGCCCGGCGACGCGACACTGCATTACACAGGTGGCACGAGCGGCGCGCGCGAGTCGACGCAGATCGTCCATTGCGAGGTCGTCGAAGAGACGGCCACCGGGCTCTTCTCGCATACCGACTACGCGTGGGAGACGCCGACCGCACAGCTCTATTCGCAGGCACAGGCGGCATCGAACGGACACAGCGTGTACGAGTATCCGGGGCGCTACGCCACCAGCGGCGATGGCTCCACGCTCTCCAAACACCGCGTGGACGCGCTGCGTGCACCCACCCGGATCCTCATTGGCGAAAGCGATTGCCGCGCGCTCGCGCCGGGCTGCCGCTTTACGCTGGCAGATCACGAATCGAGCGATGCCAACATCGAATGGGTCGTGCGCAGCGTGACCCACGAAGCCGATCACAACCGCTATCGCAACCGCTTCGAGGCGTTTCCGTTCGCAACGACATGGCGGCCCGCGCGCACGACGCCGCGCCCCTTCATGCCGACGCAGACCGCGACGGTGGTGGGCAAGAGCGGCGAGGAATTGTGGACGGATCAGTACGGCCGCGTGAAGGTTCAGTTTCACTGGGACCGCGACGGCCAGAACGACGAACAGAGTTCGTGCTGGATTCGCGTGGCGCAGCCTTGGGCGAGCAAGCGCTTCGGCATGCAGTTCATGCCGCGCGTGGGCGACGAAGTCGTGGTGACCTTTATCAACGGCGATCCGGACCGCCCGCTGATCACAGGAAGCGTGTACAACGGCGCAAATCTGCCGCCCTACACGCTGCCCGACAACCAGACGCAGTCCGGCATCAAGACGAATACCTCGAAAGGCGGCAACGGCTTCAACGAACTGCGTTTCGAAGACAAGCAGGACAGCGAGGAAATCTTCCTGCAGGCGCAAAAGGACCTCAACGCCAAGGTGATCAACGACGCCACGTGGACCATAGACCACAACGAAACGAGCACGATCAAGAACGACCGCGCGCATACGGTCAAGGAAGGCAACGACACGCTCACGGTCGAACAGGGCAACCGCACCACGACGGTCAAGACCGGCGACGAAACCGTCGACATCAAGGGCGCACGCACCGTGAAAGCCGGTGGCAACGAGACGCGCACGGTGGGCGGCAACCTCGATCAGACCGTGACGGGCAACATGACGCTCACCGTGGACGGCAACCTCACCATCAAGGTGAGCGGCACGCTAACGCTGCAGAGCACGGGCAATCTCACGGCGAAGAGCGACGCGTCGCTCACGAACCAGGCCGGCGTGTCGCTCACGAATCAGGCCGGGACGTCGCTGACCAACAAGTCGGACGGCACACTTTCGAACGAGGCGCAGAGCGTGACGAACAAGGGCGCCGTGCAGCAGACGGTGGACGGAGGCGGCATGCTGGTGGTCAAGGGCGGCATTGTGAAGATCAATTGAGGCGAGCATGGAGACGATCCAGCCGGTCACGATAGAACGCGACGACACGCGCATAGAAGGCGCGACGCTGGGCGGCGCGCTACACGGCCCCGTGCGCATCGAGTCGGAAGGACGTCCCGTCGCGATGATGCGTTACGCGAATGGCGTGCTCAGCGGCCCGGCCACCTATTGCTATCCGGAGGGTAACCCCTCGGCGCAGGTGCAGTACGCGCACGGAAAGCTCGACGGCAAGGCGCTTTTCTACCACCCCGATGGAAAGGTCCAGCGCGAGGCGCACTACGCCAACGGTGTGCTGCACGGCGTTTCGCGCACCTGGCTGGCCGACGGCACGCTGCTCGAAGAAGCGCATTACCGCAACGGCAAGCTGCATGGCATCTTGCAGCGCTTCCATCCGAATGGCTGCCTGGCGCTACGGCAGCCGTTCAACGCCGGAAAGCCGCTCGAAGCGGCGAAACGCTATACCGACGACAACCGCCCGCTAGCGGCGGACGGCAAGCCGCTGCCGCGCTGGAAGCAATGGTGGCAGTCGCTGGCTAATCCGTCTTCGGCCTGATTCTGGCGCTGGCAACGCATAAGGAGGTACACGATGACCAGTCCGCAAGTCTGCGCCGGCGCCACATTGCAATGCTCGTTTGGCGGCGCGCCGGGCACGCTCAACGTTCTGCCCGTCAATCGCGTGCTCGTGAGCGGTGCGCCCGCCGCGACGATTGCGGACTCGATTCCGATCGCCAATATCACACCGTTCGCGCTGTGCCAAAGCCCGGCGAATCCTACGGTGATCGCCGCGACTGCCGCGGCGCTGGGTGTATTCACGCCGATGCCCTGCGTTCCGGCTACACCGTCGCCGTGGATTCCGGGCGGCGCGCCCACTGTGACGCTGGGCGCCATGCCGGCGCTGGACGCTCAAGGTACGCTCGTTTGTATTTGGGGCGGCGTAATCAAAGTGGTGCAGCCGGGGCAAGTGACTACGCTTGTGCCGTAGCAGTGGCTACCTTTTGAAACGCGGAATCGAATATCGTGGAGCTTGCAGATGTTTAATTACATCAGCCCACACGACTCTGGCAAGCGCCAGTGCGAATTCTTCATCAAGCACTTCACTGGAAAATTGTTCCCACAACCAGTGGCAAATGCCGAATTCGTTTACCTATACTCGTTTGACTCTGCAAGGCAGCCCCATTTTCCGAACACCAACAAAACGGAGCGTGAAATGCGAGGAGCGATGCTTAAGACGAGTTGGGTGCTGCTGACTTTCCTTCTGTCGAGTGCCAGTGTTGTCGCGCAGGCGGGTTCGACCTGCAGCGGATTGAGTTGCTTTTTCCGCGGTCAGCTAGTCGAGCAGAGAACGAGCCTGCGCCTGAGCGCAAGCGACTTCACGAAACTGCTAAACACGAACGCAACGGGCCAGCAATTACTGCAAGTTGCCGGCACACCGCGCTGCGATATCGAAATCAAGTACTTCCGCTACCTCACGATAGGCGGCGCGGGCGAACCCACCATGTCGAGCGCCGCGCTGATGATCCCTGGCGGTAGCGCGTCCTGTACGGGGCCGCGTCCCCTCATGCTGTACGCGCACGGCACCACGACCTACCGCAACTACAACATCGCCGACATCACCCAAACTGACCCGGCCAACGGCGACGGTGCGGGCGAAGGCATTGCCGTGGCGGCGATCTACGCGGCGCAAGGTTATCTCGTCGTGGCCAGCAACTATGCTGGCTACGCGGGCTCCCCCTTGCCGTACCACCCCTATCTGAACGGCGACCAGCAATCCGCCGATGTGATCGATTCGTTGCGCGCGGCCCGCTTCGCCATGGCCCTACCGGATCCGGGAAACAAGACGCGTGAGAACGGCAAGCTGTTCGTCACCGGATATTCGCAGGGCGGCTACGTGGCACTCGCCACCCACCGCGCGCTGCAGGCGGCCGGCATCAACGTCACCGCTTCCGCGCCTGGCTCGGGTCCCTATGCGCTGGGCGCAATGGCCGATGCTCTCGTCCAGGGCGAGGTCGACCTCGGCTCGACGATCTTTACGGTGCTGGTGACCACGAGCTACCAGCATGCATACGGCAATATCTATCGCAAACCAGGCGACTTTTTCGAGGCGGCCTACGCCCCCGGCATCGAGAACCTGTTGCCGAGCGTCATGTCCACGGATACGTTGTTCGCCAAAGGCAAACTGCCCGCAACGCAGCTGTTCAGCAGCACGCCGCCCGCGCCGCAGTTCGCCTCGTTGACGCCGCCTCTTGCGCCGCCGCTGGCGCCTGCTGAATTGACCCCGCTCTTCGCGTTGGGATTCGGCACCGCGAATCTCGTGCGCAACGCTTATCGTCTGAGCATGCTCGAAGACGCCATCGCCAATCCGGACGGCGCGTTTCCCACGCCGACCGCCGCGATGGCCCCCGCTGCCAGTCCGGCCCAGCCGCTGCGCCAGGCGTTCAGGCGCAACGATCTGCGTAACTGGGTGCCGCACTCGCCCGTGCTGCTATGCGGCGGCCACCTCGACCCGATGGTGTTCTTTTTCAATGCGGCGATCGAGCAGGCCTACTGGAAAAACGCCAACGTCGCGCCGGGCCTGACGAGCGTGCTCGACGTCGATTCCACGCCTGGCGCGAACGATCCGTTTGCCGCGGTGAAAGCGGGCTTCGCTCAGGCCAAGGCATCGGTCGCCGCGCAGGCGGTTCAGGGTGGTGCAACGGATGGTGGAGAATCTGCCGTGCTCCAGGTCTACCACGCTGACATCGTCGCGCCGTTCTGCATGGTCGCTGCGCGCGGGTTCTTCGGCAATTTTTAGTTTGCTGCTGCGATCAAGCCCGCATGTGAGCATGGCGGTCACGTTTGCCACTCTTTGACTGACACGCCATGCTTCGAGAAGCTTACGCAAGCCCTCCGGGCGTTCGAGCGCGATGTCGTGCCGGGGCAGGAGTACCGAGAAGACTTCGAACTGGCTCGGATGGCGAGCAGCGCGTTTCTGACGATGACAACCGCTTCATTTAATCAAACCACCAACCTTGATTTTCTTGATCAACGCAATCCCACGCTGAAGAATTGCTGTTTCGCCCTCATCACCCACCCTGGCATCCAGAAGTTCCTGCAGACTGTCCAGGTTGTACTTGAACAATTGCTTCGGCGCTGGATTGTTTCGCAGGAAGGTGGTGACCCCTTTGCGGCGCGGGCCATCCTCTGCGTGATGCGCTTCCAGCCAATCACCGGCGGTCGGCATGCGTCCCAACTGAGCCTGGGTACTACTCATCCATCTGGCAAACGCAAAGGGGCGCATGACATCGTCAGGCGCAATTCCGCGGCTGCCGGGATGCGGGTTGGGCACTTCGGCCAGTGAAGGAAAACGCTTCGGGACGTTTTCTGGCGACATGGAGTTCGCGTATTTACGCAGCTCTGGAATCTCGATGATCGGCTTTTGAACAATGGGCAACACGGCAGTCAATCTTTGGATCGAGCCATTTTTCTTGCGATCTAATGCACTTTTCTGAATGCGAGGGTCCATATGCCCGACCACGACCGGCACATTGGTTCCGACCGTCGTAATCAGCCCCGCGCACATATGGCAGGGCGCCAAGGTGGAATAGATGCGCACGCCATCCGGCAATTTGCTGGCGTTGTTCTTGGCCAGATACGCAAGCACCATGCTGGTTTCCGCATGGAAGCAGCCGTTCAGGCGATTGATATTCACGCCCCATCCCAGAATAATATCGGTGTTGCTCACCATAATGGCAGCCACATTATGTCCCTGCTGCAGCGCGGTCCGGCTATCCGGCAATGCCGCCCCAGCCAGTGCATAGGCAACCTTCATCCACAAATTGTCTTTCTTGCTTGGCTCGGTCACGTACGTGCCAGTTTGAACCGGCACGCAATCAATCATCCGCGCGAGCATGCTTTTCTCATTCACGTCGCTAACTCGTGAATTATAGACATATCGGCATCTCTTGATTTGATCATAGATGTCGTACGCACCCCTCGTCAGGTCAACTTTTGGAGAATTGAATAAATTAATCCATTTTCTTAACGCGTCAGAAGAGGTTGGAAATGTCTCCAGCCTTGCTTTCTCGTCCCACCATTTTGGCAAGTTGATTCGTTGAGAAATCTGGAAATCACCGTCACCGCCTAATGCAAATGAATCAGTAATACCATCGTCCGTCGGGCGTACGAATTTTGCGTTGAATCCGTCCAGATAAACGATGCTGCGAACGTTTCGCTGCCAACCCAGCCCCAAACACATCTCAGTCGGCACATAGGTTGTGTAGATATCGCAACCGGAAGAGCGGTCGAAATTGTGCAACAAATTGACGATGGCTTTTTCATGCGCTTGATTGCCAACAACGCCGATCGCTATTACTTGATTATTCGATACGAGAAGGGCTACATCCTTTCCACCTTCGTTTTCTTTATCGCGCAACGCCATTGCCAGAAAGAAGTAATGAATATTCATCTCGATCCTCTTCCAGTGGCCAGTTTTTCCCGTCTGCGGCGCACGCCGGGAATTATCGCTGCGTCAGAAGTGTAGACCATGAATTGCTTGCACCCAAGGTCCAGGAACGCCTGGTTGCAGACGGTGCGAAATATCCATGTGGGAATTCGACGATATCCAATTCGGATAGTCACGCGGCCGAAAAGCAACCGGGAAGCGTGGACGAATTCGGGTGAGTGTTTGGCTATTCAAGTTGTACTTTATGCCTCTCACATACATTCGTCCCCTTACGAACTCACGGCATCCAGGCAGGAATCGGAGTGCGATCGTTCGTTACAACAAATCCCCCAACACCTCCGCTTGACCCGACTACCGTAGTCACCTTCACGATCGATACCCTGTTCAACAGACAGGGTATCGATCGAAATGGAAACCGCCCGCGATCTCACCGACGACGCCTTCCTCGAAGCCTTTCTCGCCTGCCGGTTGCCACCGGGCGCTTTCAATCATCGCAATCATCTGCGCGTGGCGTGGATACACCTGCAGCGCTTTCCGCTGGACGAGGCGATCGAGCGCACCTGTGCCGGTATCGCGCAATACGCCGCGCATCTCGGTGCGCCGGGCCAATACCACCGTACAATCACGGAAACGCTGATCCGGCTCATGGCGCATGCGGGCGCATCGGATCCATTGCGCTCGTTCGATGAGTTCCTCGCGCGCGCACCGGCTTTTTCCGGCGATTGCCGCGCGCTTGTCGCCGCGTACTATTCTTCCGATAAGCTGAACCGGCCGGAAGCGCGCGTGTTCTTTCTCTCACCCGATAGACTTCCCTTGCCGTCATGACACGTCTCACTCGTCTCACTCTAGGGCGACTGGCACGCGAGTCGGGACTCTCGCGTTCCTCGCTCCTGCACTACGAAACGCTGGGCTTGCTCGTGCCGATCGCACGCAGCACCGCGGGATACCGCCTGTACGACGAGACACAACAAGAACGCCTGCGTGCGATTTGCGCCTACCGGGCCGCCGGGCTGCCATTGGCCGCAATACGCGACGTACTTGCGAGCGAGGGCAATGCAGCCGCACAGATCCTCGAAACGCATTTGATGGCATTGACGGCGGAAATCGCGCGTCTCAAGCAGCGTCAGAATGCGATTGCCACGTTGCTCGCACAACCATCGTTTCGTCGGCGAGGAAAGAAGCGTGGCAAAGACGCGTGGGTTGCGATGCTGCGTAGCGCCGGCTTCGACGAAGCAGAGATGGACAAGTGGCATGCAGGGTTCGAGGCAGAAAACCCCGACTCGCATGCAGCGTTTCTGGTTTCGCTCGGGCTGACGCCCGAAGAGGTGAAGGCCATCCGCCGGCGCGCGAAGCTCACAGGCAACGCAGCCATCAGCCATGTGGCCTGGTGAAGGTCATTGAGCGTCAAAGTCCCGAATGTGCGCCACCGCACGTTCTCGCGCGACTCCAACGCACGTCGTTGCGCTTGCCCGCGTACTCTGCAGCAATCGGCTTTCGTTTACCACTCTCGCCAACCAGGAGCCATTCATTCCATGCACGAAACAAGCGATATGGTTCGCGCGTTCATCGAGGAAGTCCTGAATCAAGGGCAGATCGACGCCGCAGAGCGGTTTTTCTGGGAAGACATGGTCGAGCAGGTGCCGTTCCCCGGCCAGGGTCCCGGTGTCGAGGGCCTCAAGGATGTCGTACGTGCAATGCGAGCGGCGTTCCCGGACATGCATTGGCGCGTCGAGGAACAACTCACAGAAGGCGACCGCGTGCTGACCCGCTTCGAATGGATGGGCACGCACAGGGGAGCGTTCCTCGGCGTGGACGCGACGGGACGCTCCGTCAAGGTCTGGGGCATGGTCATCGACCGCTTTCAGGACGGCAGGATCAAGGAAACCCGCCTCATCATGGACACGCTCGGGCTGATGATTCAGCTAGGCGCGGTTCGCCCACCGGGCCAGTAAAACCGCGAAAGCCGGGTTGGTCCTGCGACCCTCCGCAGGCGCCAACCCGACAAGCGCCCCTCTTCGCCCGTTACAACGACAGCTTGCACGCCTCATGCAGCGACGTGAGTCTGCGCACGGGCTCCGCTACATAAGGGTTGCTCTCGTCCCACGCGTAGCCCGCCAACACCGAGCTAATCATCCGACGGATCAAGGGCGTCTGGCGCGGGTAGTAAATGATGTCCTGCAGTTCGCCCGTGTACCAGCGCTCGACGAACGCGCGGAACGTGTCGATCCCCTTGCGCAGCGGCACGTCGTATTCGGCCTGCCAGTCCACGGCCGCGCCGTCGAGCAACCGCTCGAGCACCTTCACGGCCAGGTGCGCCGAACGCAGCGCGATGGTGACGCCCGAAGAAAACACCGGATCGAGGAACTCGCCCGCGTTGCCGAGCAGCGCGAAGCCCGGGCCATGCAATCGTTCGACGTTGGCCGAATAGCCACCGATCTGGTTCACGGGCATGAGAAACGGCGCGTCGCCGATCAGGCGGTTCAGTGTCGGCTCCTCGCGAATGAGCGCGCGCAGCCGCGCCTCGCGTTCCGCTTGCGGCACGTCGAGGAAAGCGGCATCGGCAACACAGCCCACCGACGAGCGGCCGCCCGCGAGCGGGATCATCCAGAACCACACATCGCGATGCTCGGGGTGCGTCGCGATGCAAATCTTGTTGCGATCGAAGGCGTCAAGCGGCAGCCCGTCGCGCACGTGGCTGAAGATCGCGGCACGCGTCGGCATACCGGTGGGCGCCTCCAGATTCAGGAGGCGCGGCAGCACGCGGCCGAAGCCGCTCGCGTCGAGTACGAAACGCGCGTGCACTTCATAGCGCGCCTGGTTTTCGTCGATCACCTCCAGCACCGGCGCATCGCCCGTGCGCATGCCCGTCACCGTGTGGCCGAAGCGCACTTCGGCGCCCTGCTTCGCGGCGCAGCCGATCAACAGATCGTCGAACTTCGCGCGCTCGACCTGGTAGGTCGTGCCCCAGCCCTCTGAGTGTTTGTCGCGGAAGTCGTACGACGATACCTCGTCGCGCCACACGAAATGCGCGCCATTCTTGTACTGAAAGCCGGCCTCCACCACCGCCTGCAGCATGCCGGCCTCTTCGAGGTACGCCATGCTTTGCGGCAAGAGGCTCTCGCCAATCGAAAAGCGCGGGAAATGCTGGCGCTCCAGCACGAGCACCGAGCGTCCGGCCTTGCGCAATAGGGCCGCAGCGACTGCGCCCGAGGGGCCCGCGCCGATGATCGCCACGTCGACGGTTTCGCGTCGCGTGGACGGCGTAACTGCTTCTCCAATGCTCTTTTCCATAGTCCTTTCCCTTCTCTACGTCCTGACGCGCTCTGTTACGTCCTGTCACGTCCTGTTACGACTGTATGCCCAATGCAAGCGCACTGCGCTGCGCGAAACCGTGATTCTGACACCCCGCGCCCCGCCCTTGCATTTACAATGCCGATTCTCGTCCACGACCGCATTCGCAACGGATAAAAAATATGTCGGTTTCCGAATCAAATTACGTCCCGTTCGTACCGGAAACGGCCTTCGGCATCTGGTTTCTGCGCACCCATACGTGGGAGCATCATGTGCTGCGCGTGGCGATCAACGACCTCAAGCGCCTCGTGGACGTGCCGTTGCCCGACGCGCCCGAAATCGTCGATGTCGGCTGCGGTCAGGGCAAGTCGTTTCGCCTGCTGGCCGAGGCTTTCCGCCCGCGCCGCATCGTCGGGATCGACTATCACGAGGCGTCGCTAGAACTGGCGGCGCGTGCCGCACGCACCTGCCAGGACAAATTGCAGACGCAAACCGCGTTCGAACTGCTGCACGGCGACTGCGCGAGCCTGCCGCTATCCACGGCCAGCGCGGACATCGTCTTCTGTCACCAGACTTTCCATCATCTCGTCGAGCAGGAACGCGCGCTCGCGGAATTCCACCGCGTGCTCAAGCCGGGCGGCGTGCTGCTGTTCGCCGAATCCACCGAGGCTTATATCCGCTCGTGGGTCATCCGCCTGCTGTTCCGCCACCCCATGCACGTGCAGAAGAGCGCCAACGGCTACCTCGAAATGATCCGCACGGCGGGTTTCCACTTTTCGGAGCGCAATGTTTCGCTGCCCTATCTGTGGTGGAGCCGTGCGGCCGATTTCGGTCTCTTCGAGCGCCTCGGCCTGCATCATCCCAAGCCTGGGAAACGGCGCGAAACCCTGGTCAACGTAGCCGCCGTGAAGGCGGCATGAAGGCGGCATGAAGGCGGCGTGAGCCGGGTCGCCCGCCGCCCCCTGCCGCGGGTTACTTGCCGCCCTTGAGGGTCACCACGTCGCCGACGAGCGCCACGCCGGCGATCATTGCGCCCGCGCCACACGTGAATTCGGTGGCGCTTTCGCGCAGTTCGTTCTTGTAGTTGCTCTTGATGTTGATGACCGCGTTGCCGCCTTCCTTGCGCGCGCGTTCCTGCAACTCCTGCACGGCCGAAAGGAACACGTGCTGGCAGGCCGCTTCGTCGCTCTTGCCAAGCGCGTTCGTCTTCTTGTTCGTGGAGAACTGGCCCAGCGTTTTCTTCACCGCCGGATGCGGCTGGCCCGCAAAGTACAACGCAATGTCGTCGCTCACCTTGCCGGGCTCGCTCTGGAGCGCGACATCCACGGAATAGGTGTCGACCGTATTGCGTGCGTAGGCTTGCGGCGCCGCGAAAGCCGCGCACAGCGCGGCGAACATCCACAGTTTCTTCATTGCTTTTCTCCGTTGGTTCAGTTTGCCTGCAGCTCCACGAGGTCGCCCGTGACAGCGATGGCCGCCGCGCTCTGGCTCACGCCGCAGGTGTATTCGGTGGCCGAGCCGGTTTCGTTGCCGTGAAAGCGCGTGGTCACGTTGATGACGGCGTTGGCGCCCTTGTTGTGGGCGTCCGCGCGCAGCTTGTCGAGTGCCATGGCGAGCACCTTGTTGCAGCTGGCCTCGGCGCCGTCGGTCGCGCGGGCGACACGCAGGGAGTGCGAGGCATCACCCACGTGGCGCACCACTTCCGGATGCGGCTGCGCACCGAAATACACTGCGATTTTTGCGGCGGGGTCCACGCTGGACGCGGCTTTTGCCGTCGAGAGAGAAGCGACGGGCTGGATCGGCAGCGTGAGGCGCTCCGATCCGCAAGCGGCCAACGTCAGGCTGACGATCGCGGCCGTGCTCAGCGTGAGGCAAGTCTTTTTCATTGGAATCCTCATTATTTTCAGGGTTGCCCGAAACTTCAGACTGCATTCCAGGCGCGAAACACCAGGCTGGCGCAACTGCCGCCGAACCCGAATGAAACCGACATCGCCGTCTCGATGCGCGCGTCGCGCGTTTCACGCACGAGCGGCATGCCGGCGGCCGCCGCATCGAGCGCTTCGATGCCCACGGCGCCCGCAATCCGGCGATCGCGCATCATCAGCAGCGTGTAGATGGCTTCGTGCGCACCGCACGCGCCGAGCGGATGACCGCTGAGCGCCTTCGTCGACGAGAACGCGGGCACTTCGTCGCCAAACACGGCGCGCAACGCGAGCAGTTCCTCGATATCGCCCGAGGGCGTCGAAGGCGCATGGGTGTTGATGTAGTCCGGGCGGCAGCCGGCCTCGCCGAGCGCCTCGCGCATTGCGCGCGCAATGCCGCCCGCTTGCGGCGCGACCATCTGCGCACCGTCGGTGCCATGACCGTAGCCGGTCAGCTCCGCGTAGATGCGTGCGTTGCGCGCTCGCGCATGCGCGAGCGATTCGAGCACGAGGATGCCGGCACCCGAGCCGATCACAAAGCCGTCACGCTGCGCGTCATAGGGCCTCGACGCTCGTTCCGGCGTGTCGTTGAAGCCGCGCGAGAGTGCGCCCATCGCGTCGAACATCAGCGTCATGTTGTCGTGCAAGCCTTCGGCGCCACCCGCGAGCACGATGTCCTGGTGGCCTGTCTGGATCAGTTGCAGGGCCTGGCCGATCGCGAGCGCCGAAGTCGTGCACGCCGACGAAGGCGAGTACGTGACGCCTTCCATTCCGAACACGTGCGCAAGATTCGCCGATGTCGTGCTGCTCATCGCTTGCGGCACCGTATAGGGCGGCACGCGGTCGATACCGCGCGCGTTCGCGCTTTCCATGGCCGTGTCGTACGCCGACATCGTGCCGACGCCCGAGCCCACCACGGCGCCGGCCCGAGGCGTGCGCAGCGTATGCGCGTCGAGATCCGCATCCACAATGGCGCTGCGCGCGGCGTGGCAGGCAAAGCGCGCCGTGTCGCCCATGAAGCGTTCTGCCTTGCGCTCGAACGGCGTTTCGCCCGCAACCGTTGCCACCGCCGCCACCTGGCTCGCGAAGCCGCGCTCGCGCCACGCCTGAACGCGCGTGATGCCGCCGCGTCCATCGCGCAGGCGCGAGGAAACGCCGTCGAGCGTATTGCCGAGGCACGAGACGATGCCCATGCCCGTCACGACGACGCGCTGCAAGCCGCCCGCTGATGTCGATGTCCGCATGCTCAACGCGCGCGCCGGAAGATCAGCGACGTGTTCACGCCGCCAAACGCGAAGTTGTTGCTCATCACGTATTCGGCGTCTATCGTGCGCGCCTCGCCCCGGATGTAGTCGAGCGGCGCGCAGGCCGGATCGACTTCGGTCAAGTTGAGCGTGGGCGCGTACCAGTTGCGCTTCATCATCTCGATCGTCCACCACGCCTCGATCGCGCCACAGGCGCCGAGCGTATGGCCGATATAGCTCTTGAGCGAGCTGATCGGCATGCGCGCACCGAAGGTCTCCGCCGTAGCCTGACTTTCGGCCACGTCGCCGCGATCCGTGGAGGTGCCGTGCGCATTCACATACGCGATCGCTTCGGGGGCCAACTGCGCGTCGGCGAGCGCCTGGCGCATCGCGACCGCCATCGTCGCCGCCGTGGGCTGCGTGATATGCGCGCCGTCCGAATTGCAGCCGAAGCCCACCACTTCCGCATGAATGCGCGCGCCGCGCGCCACGGCATGCTCATATTCTTCGAGCACGAGCGTCGCCGCGCCCTCGCCCACCACGAGCCCGTCGCGCGCGGCATCGAACGGACGTGGCGTGAGTTGCGGCTCGTCGTTGCGCGTGCTCGTGGCGTAGAGCATGTCGAACACCGCTACGCCGGGCCCCGAGAGTTCCTCGGCGCCACCGGCGAGCATCAGCGTCTGCTTGCCGTTCGCGATCATCTCGTACGCGTAGCCAATGGCCTGGCTGCCCGAAGCGCACGCGCACGACGTCGGCACGATGCGCCCCTTGAGGTCCCAGAAGAGGCTCACGTTCACGGCCGTGGTGTGCGGCATCATCTGCACGTAGCTGTTCGACGTCACGTCGCTCATCGAGCCCGTTTCGAGCATCTTGCCGAACGCGCGCACCGGCTCGACCGAACCGGCCGATGAACCATACGCCACGCCCATGCGGCCATCCTTGATCGACGGATCGTCGAGCAGGCCCGCGTCGGCCAGCGCGTGTTCGCTCGCGCGCACTGCGTAGAGGGAGACCGGGCCCATCGAACGCGTTTTCTTGCGCGGGTAATCATCAGGCGCAGCGAACGCCGGCAGGGGGCACGCAAGGCGCGTATGCAGCGCCTCGATATAGTCCCAATCGTGCACGCGCTTGACGGCGTTGACGCCGCGCTTGAGCGCGGCTTCGACCTGCGCCCACTGATCGCCGAGTGCGGTCACGCCGCCCATGCCGGTAATGACGACGCGTTTCATCAGACCATCCCGCCGTTGACGCCGATGACCTGGCGCGTGACATAGGAAGCCGCGTCGGACATCAGAAAACCGACCACGGCCGCGACTTCGGCGGGCTGCCCCACGCGATTCATCGGCACGGCCTTGAGCGCGTGTTCGAGCGGTACGTCGTCGAGCATGCCCGTATCGACGAGCCCGGGCGCGACGCTGTTGACCGTGATGTTGCGCGTGGCCAGTTCGACCGCGAGCGCTTTCGTTGCGCCAATCAGCCCGGCCTTCGCAGCGCTGTAATTGACCTGCCCGCGATTGCCCGTCACGCCCGACACCGAGGCGACCGTCACGATGCGGCCGCCCTTGCGCGCACGCACCATCGGCATGACGAGCGGATGCACGACGTTGTAGAACGCATCGAGGCCCGTTTCGAGCACGATGTCCCAATCTTCGTCGGTCAGTGCGGGGAACGCGGCGTCGCGCGTCACGCCCGCGCAGCAGACGATGCCGTAGTAGGCGCCGTGCGCCGCCACGTCGTCTTCGAGCGCCGCGCGGCATGCGGCGCGGTCGCGCACGTCGAACTGCAGCACGCTGGCCGTGCCGCCCTGTGCGACGATGCCCGCGGTGACGGCATCCGCTTCGTTGCGGCCCGTGCGGCAATGCACGGTGACGGCAAAGCCGTCCGCGGCGAGATGATAGGCGATCGCGCGACCAATGCCGCGGCTCGCGCCGGTGACGAGAACACGCCGGCTCATGATCTGGAATTCTCCTCGATGAAAGTCTGAAAATCGCGCGGCTGGTACACCTTCACGGTGGCCTCGGCCAATGGTTTGTCATCCTGACTGATGGTGCAGCCGTACGCGCCGTGGCCTTCTTCGCTGCGCAGCAGTTCGTTGACCGTCACGCTGAGCGGTCCGCCGCCGGCGAACGCGCCCTGCGCCGCCTCATAGCGGCGCGTGCCGAGCAGTACGCCTGGGCGCGCGGGCTTGCCTTCGCGCATCGACAGCAGGCCGACGTGAGCGGCGATCGCCTGCGCCATCAGTTCGATGCCGATCCACGCGGGCATCGCGCCCTGCTCGTCGGCATACCATGCATCGGCGTGCACCCTGGCCAGCGCCGTGAGCGATTCGTCGCTGCATGCGGCGACCGAGTCGAGCAGCAGCATCGTGCCGCGGTGCGGGATGATCGCCTCGATCGGCGGGAACGCATCCGTCGAGGAGGAAAGAACGGAATTCATTGGCCTCGATCATCGTCCGAGTATGAGTGAAACGTTGCTGCCGCCAAACGCGAATGAGTTGCTCATCACGTATTGGCGCACCCCGTTGCGCGGCAAATGCCGCCCGTCTTGAACCAGGTCGAGCGCGGGCAGCGCCGGATCGGCTTCCCCATCCCACAGATGACGCGGCAGCGCGACGTCGTCGCGAGCGAGCGTGAGCCACGCGAGCCCCAGTTCGCTCGCGCCTGCCGCGCCGAGCGTATGACCCGTGAGCGGCTTCGTGCCGCTCGCGGCCACGCCGTCGGGAAACACGCGCGCCATGAGATGCGCTTCCATCTGGTCGTTCTTGATCGTGGCCGTTGCGTGCAGGTTGACGTAGCCGATCGCGGCCGCGCCGATGCCCGCATCGGCGAGCGCCGCGCGCAATGCGAGTTCGCCACCCGCGCCCTGCGGGTCGGGGGCGGATATGTGGTGGGCGTCGCTCGACTCGCCCGCGCCCGCGAGCATCACCGGCCCTTCCTCGCGGCTCATCAGGAACACCGCCGCGCCCTCGCCGATGTTGATGCCGCGACGCTGTGCGCTCATCGGGTTGGTCCGTACGGGGCTCGTCGATTCGAGCGAGGCGAAGCCTTGCACCGTGAGTTCGCAAAGCGAATCGACGCCGCCCACGACGACGGCATCGCACAGGTTCGCGCGCAGCAGACGGCGCGCGGCGGCGAACGCCTTGGCGCTCGAGGTGCATGCCGTGGAGATCGTATACGCCGGGCCGCGCAGATCGAGCGCCGCGGCGGCGAACGGCGCGGCCGTGCCGATCTCCATCTGGCGGTAGTCGAACGTCGAAGCGGCGTCTTGCTGCACCGGCTGCGTGAACGTCGCTTCCACGGCGCTGATGCCCGACGTGCTCGTCCCCAGCACGACGCCGATACGGCCCGCGCCGAAGCGCTCGCGCGCGGCTTCGATGGCGGGTCGGATCTGCGCCAGTGCGGCGAGCAGAAGCCGGTTGTTGCGGCAGTCGTAGCAGGCGAGCGACGCGGGCGGCGCAAGGTCGAGCGGCGCCTTCACGCTGCCCGCGAAAGCCGTGCCGGTGCGCGTCGCGATCGGCCCCATGCCGGGCGCCTCGCCGCGCGCGAGCGCTGCGACGATCGCAGGTACGTCGTCGCCGAGCGCATTGACCATGCCGAGCGCGTGCAAATAGACAGGGAGCGCCATCAGGCCTTTCTCCGGTGATTCGTGGGCATGCCGATCGGCGCGAGCATGACGGACACCATGATGCCGAGCGACAGTGTGGCGCCGAAGCTTTTCAGCGCGGGCATGGAACTCATGCCGAGCATGCCGAACGAGAGCAGCGTGGTCGCGGCGGACAGCAGCACACCGGTCCATACCGCGCCGCGATCGGTGGCAGCGCGCGTCGCGCCTTCGCGCAGAAAGACGGCGTAGTTCGCGCCGACGCCGAGCACGAGCATTAGTGCCAGCATGTTGAAGAGATTGATGCGCACATGCGCATAGCCGAATGCGGCCAGCGTGACGCCGATGGCGAGCCACACCGGCAGCGCGACCGCGATGGCCCCGCGCCAGCCGTAGCGGAACATCAGCAGCGCGAGCACGAGCGTGAGCGCGCCCGCGAGCCAGATCGCACCATCCTGCCGGTACACGCCAAAGAGCCGCGATACGCTCGCGGCCTTGTCGACGAAGCTCACACCGGGCAGCGCGTGCGCGACGTCGAGCAGCGCGGGCGCATTCGCAGCGGACACGCCCTGCGGAATCACGATCGCCGCGAATGCGCCGGGTGTGCTCACGGATCGCCCGAGCCACAGGTGGCGGAACGGCTGCGACCAGGGTTCGGCAAGCCATCCGTCCACGTGCAGCACGGCAGCGCCCGAGTGCGCCCCGGCATCGAGCCACGTTTGCGCCACCTCGTCACGAAAGCCCGCCGCGCCCAGCAGCGTGCGCAAGGCGGCGGGATCGGCGAACACATGTGCGCCGAGCAACGCGCGATCGGCCCGCTGCCGTGCTTCGGACGGCACGAACGACGTGACCGATTGCCAGCCGCTCAGCGCGGACGCGCCCGTGAGCATGCCGAGCCGCGCGCACAACGCCTCGGTGCGCTCGAGCACGGCCTCGGGCGACGCGCCGCGCACGACGAAGAACTGCGCGCTGTTGTCGACGCCCACGGCGCTCGACACCACGCGCTCCTGCGCGACGAGCGCCGGGTCCCGCTGGATCAGCAGATGAATGTCGTCGTCGCTGCGCAGTTGCAGCCACCCCGGCACGGCTACGACCAGGAGAGCGAGCGCGACGCCCCAGGCGCGACGGCCGCCGATCAGCGCCTGCCATTTCGCGAGCGAGCCCGCGGCCACGGCGAAGAGCGTTTGGGGACTGCGGCGCGCGGGCTGCGTCATGAGGCTCGGCAACAGCCAGATGACCGAAGCGAAAGCGGTGAAGATGCCGACGATGGCGAAGCACGCGATCTGCCTGAGCGCCGGAAACGGCGCGAACGTCAGGATGGCGTAGCCAAGCAGGCTCGTGCTGAGCGCCACCGTGAGCGCGGGCAGCACTTCCCGCGCGCCGCGCCGCGCATCCCAGCCGTGCCGCGTGCCCAGGTAGACGACGAAGTACTGAATGGAGTAATCGACCGCCTCGCCGATCAGGCTCGCGCCGAACACGAGCGTCAGCAGATGCAGTTTGCCGAAGACGAGCATCGTGGCCGCGAGCGCGCACACGATGCCGAGCGCCGTGGAAACGAAGCCCAGCAGGATCAGCCGCGGCGAGCGGAAGATCCACAGCATCAGCAGCGCGATGCCCACCGCCGAAACGATGCCGATCACATGGACGTCGCGCTCCGAGGCGCGCCGCGCAGACTCGGCATAGAACACGGCGCCCGTGCGCGCGAGCGTGACGTCCGGCCACGACGCCTTGAGCGCCATTTCGCCGTGCGCGACGGCCAGCAGCACGCCTCGCTGAACATCGGATTCGTAGGCTGATCCAGGCAGCGTGCCGATCACGAGCACGCTCGTAGTGTCAGCGCGATGCGCAACGAGGAAACCGTCCTCGACGGTGAGATTCGATGCCGCGAGCGGCAGCCCCGCGAGCCAGTGCTGAAGCCAGCCGAAGGGATCGTCGGCGAGCGCCGTTGCGAGACCCGCGTCCGGCAGTCCATAGAGGCGCTCGGCGAGCGCGCCGCGCAGCGTTTCGGTGCTCCCGGAGGCAAGCGCACGGTCTTGCGCCGTGAGCAGGCCAAAGCGATATGGCAGGTAGAAACGCGTGATGCGCCCGAGGTCGAACGGCGGGACTTGCGCCGTCACCGAAGCGAACGCGTGACTTGCGCTGAGCACCGCGCCCAGTTGCTGCGCCGCAGCTTTCGCGTGCGCCGCGTCGCGGCTCGACACGAGCAGCACGGCGCGGTTGCCGAGCGCGCCCGCGAGCTGGTCCACGGCCTCTTCGGCCACGGGGTCCGCTTCGGTTGCGGGCAGCAGCGCGAGCAGGTTGGTCTGCAGGGGCGTCGGTCCCGCAAAGCGCCAGGCGCAATACAGCGCCGCCGTAAGGGCCAGCAGCAGCCACGCGGCCCGCAGCGTCCACTGCCGCCGCGACTGGGTTGCGGTGCGAAGCTCGGAGGAACTCACTATGGCGTTCCGAAAAGCTTCTGGTCGGCGGGCGTCAGTTCGGACACCTGCGCGCTGCCGCTAAAGTCGTATTGCGTGACGTCGCCGTTGGCGAACGTGATGCGCAAGCTGTGCAGGAAGTCGCCGCCTTCCATCTCGATGCCGCGCAGCGCCTGCGCGATCTGCGGCTGGCGCGGCACGAGGCGCATCTGCCATTGCGAAGGCGTGCCGCGTGCCGTCACGTCGAATTGCGAGTACAGCCCGCTCAGGTCGCCGCCCAGCATCGCCCGCATCATCTTCGCGATCTCCGCCGCACCACGTGCGCCCTGCGCACCGCTGTTCCGGGTGCGCTGATCAGGTTGACCGTTGGCATCGATCACGGTGACGCCGCTGTCGCGCATGATCCACGTTTTCCTGTACGGCGTTTCGACCTGCCAGATCACGCCGTGCTCGCGAAAGAACAGCAGCGAGCCCGTGCTGACGAGCGGGGCTTTCATCGCGGCAAGCGTCTGCGTTTGCGTGAAATGCGCACGCACGCCGTTCGCGCGCGCAAGACGCGCCGCGATCTGCGAGACGAGTGCCGCGTCGCCGGCGTTCGCGCCAGTGCTCACGTTCACGGGCGCCGTCGCGGCCCGCGCCGGCATCCACACCGACTGAAGCGCAAGCAGTGCGGCCACCGCCGCCGCGTATCGTTTCAACGCGCCCATGCACGCTCCAGCTTTTCGAGCACGACAGGCGGCGAGACGAACTGCAGCTCCTGCGTGGCGGCGTTCACTGCGACCTGGATCGTGTAGCCCTTCGTGAGCCGCGTACGCGAATCGCGATCGTAGATTTCGTAGCCGATTTTCAGGCGATTTTCGTACTCGAGCAGGTGTGCGCACACCTCGAGCTGCTGCCCATAAATAGCGGGCCGCACATACTTCAAATGCGCTTCGACCACGGGCCACACAAAGCCCGACGCCTGCATCTCGCGATAGTCGTAGTCGAACTTGCGCAGCAGCGCCGCGCGGCCGAACTCGAAATACTTCAGATAGTGGCCGTGCCAGCAGACGTTCATCGCGTCCACGTCGTGGAACGGCACTTCCACGTTCGCGCTCGCGCTCAACACCGGCACCACCTTGCGCGCCTCGCTCATGGCCTGCCCTCCGCGTTCTGCCCGAGGAAGTCGCCTGCTGCGATGCGCTCCGTCATGGCACGGAGTTCGTGTTCGAGCGCGCGGTCCTCGTCGACGAATGGCGACGTCGCGGCCACGTCTTCCATGAACGCGGCAAGCGGCTCGGGAATCACCGTCGCGGCGTTGCCGCGCAGACGCAGGCGCGCGGCCTGCACCGTGGCGAGCGCGTGAGCGGCCGCGACCTGCTCGGTCAGTTGCAGCACGCGCAAGCAGTCGCGCGCCGCGATCGTCCCCATGCTCACCTTGTCCTGGTTGTGCGCCTCCGTCGAGCGGGAGAACACGCTCGCGGGCATCGTGTGCTTGAGCGCCTCCGCCGTCCACGCCGACGACGAAATCTGCACGGCCTTGAAGCCGTGATTGATCGGCGCGCGCGCACTCGGCGCGCCCGTGAGGTTGCGCGGCAGGCCGTTGTTGAACTTGTCGTCGACGAGCAAGGCGAACTGGCGATCCATCAGATCGGCAAGATTCGCCACGGCCGTCTTGAGGCCGTCCATGGCGAACGCGATATGGCCACCGTAGAAGTTGCCGCCGTGCAGCACGCGCTCGCCGTCGGGATCGATCAGCGGATTGTCGTTGGCGCTGTTCAGTTCGTTCTCGATGTCGCGGCGCATCCACGTGAGCGCGTCGTTCGCCACGCCGATCACGTGCGGCGCGCAGCGGATCGAATAGCGGTCCTGCAGCCGGTGGCCCGGCGTGTCCGGACGGCGGGCCAGGTCGGCGCGGATCCAGGCCGCCGCCTCGCCCTGCCCCGCGTGCGGCTTGGCTTCGAAGATGAACGCGTCGAAATGCGCGGCGCGCCCGTCGAGCGCCACCGTGGCGAGCGCGGTGAGACGTGCGGCCAGGCGCGCGAGCTGCGCCGCGCGCGTGAACGCGAGACAGGCGAGGCCCGTCATGACCGCCGTGCCGTTCATCAGCGCGAGGCCTTCCTTGGGCGCGAGCGTGAGCGGTTCGCGGCCTAGCGCGAGCCACGCGTCGCGCGCCTCGCACGGCGCGCCGCGAAACTGCACGCCGCGCTCGCCGACCAGCGCCGCCGCGACATACGAAAGCGGCGTGAGGTCGCCGCTTGCGCCCACCGAGCCTTCGGCGGGAATGCGCGGCAACACGCGATGATTAATGAGATCGGCGAGGCGTTCGAGCAGCACCGGGCGCACGCCCGAAAGCCCGAACGCCAGCGAATTCAGACGCGCGGCGATCACGGCGAGCGCCGAGGCGTCGTCGAGATACTCGCCCATGCCGCAGCCGTGATAACGCGTGAGCTGCAGCGGCAGGGCCTCGACGAGCGCCATCGGCACGTCGACGACGCAGGCATCGCCGTAGCCCGTATTGACGCCGTACACGGTCGCACCGGCGGCGAGATGCCGGCGCAAGAACTCCGCGCCGCGCGCGATGCGTTCGCGCCAGGCCGGGTCGTCGTTGAGCCGCACGGCGGCCTCCCCGCGCGCAACCGCCACGACGTCCTCGATCGTCAAATGGCGGCCGCCGACTACCACGGCATCCGCGTCGACTCCGGCATCCTTCAGGTCAGTCTCGGCCATTCGCTCCCCCACTGGGGCGCGCCCAGAAATCGTAGAAGTTGAACCATTGGTACGGCGCCTTGCGGCAATAGTGTTCGAGGCGCGACGCAAAGCGCTGCGCCCATGCCGCTATATGCTCGGCGCGGCCACGCCGCGGCAGATCGATGCGCTCGGCAAACGGCTCGAAGTAGAGCCGGTAGCCCGCGTGCTCTTTCAGGCAGAACAACAGATAAACGGGGCACGCAAGCGCGTGCGCCAATACATAGGGGCCCTGGGCAAACGCGGCTGTCTCGCCGAGGAATTGCGCTTCGGTGGTACGGCCGGTTTCGCGCGCAGGCGTGCGGTCGCCGACGATGACGAGCAGCTCGCCGCGCTCGATGCGCTCCTGCATCATCAGCGCCGTCTGCGGGCCGAAGTCGCTCACCGGCACGAGATGCTGCGCGAAATCGTGATGGGCGGAAGCCAGCACGCTGTTGAAGCGTTTCGCGTGCTCCGTGTAGACGATGGCCGTCACCTTCGTTTGCGCGCCGCGCACGGCCAGCGCCCGCGCCATTTCGAGGTTGCCGTGGTGCGAGCCGATCACCAGCGCGCCGCGGCCGCTCGCGATCAACGCGTCGAACGCGCGTGGGTCGTCGATCTCCACGTCGGCCTCACCGACGCGGCCTGTCCAGGCGGCCAGCTTGTCGAAGCCCGATTGCGCGAACGAGAGCATATGGCGATAGGCCGTGAACCAACCCGGACGCGGCGTCTCGCGTTCCGGCGAGCACTGGCGCAGCCGGTCGAAATAGCGTCGCGAAGCGTCGCGTGCGGGGCGGCCCGTGACCAGGAAGTAAGCGACGATGGGGTGCAGCCAGAGCGCGGTGAAGCGCCGTCCGAACAGGCCGCAGCTCCAGGCGAGCAACGCCATGCCGAGCCGGCTGCCGCGTTCGGCCGTGCGCCACCACGGGTCGTTGCCGTCGCCCGCCTCCGTGCGCCGCGGCAGGGCCTTGTGCGCGAGCAGCAGCGGCAGACGCGCGAGCATGCCCGCGACGAGCCGCGTATGGCTGCAGCTGATACGCACGTTGTCCCACAGCACGTCGAAATGCGAGACGCCGTCGGCCGCGTAGGTGACGGCGGTCGGAATCGAGACGAACGCCACGCGCCGCCAGTGCAGGCGCACGAGAATCTCGATGTCGAAGTCCATGCGCTCGGGCAGCTTCACGCTGTCGATCAGCGCACACGCGAGGTCGAGCGGATAGAGGCGAAAGCCGCACATCGAATCGCGGATCGCGAACGAGAGCGTCTCGATCCAGACCCATACGTGGGTCAGATAGCGTCCGTAGAGGCGCGCTTTCGGCACGCTCTCGTCGTAGACGGGCTGGCCGATCACGACCGCGCGCGGATTCGCCTGCGCGGCGGCGAGAAAGCGCGGGACGTCCGCGGCGTCGTGCTGGCCGTCGGCGTCGATTTGCAGCGCGTGCGTATAGCCGGCGTCGCGCGCGGCGCGCAGCCCCGCCATCACCGCCGCGCCCTTGCCGCCGTTCACGGGCAGGCGCCGTAGCGTGAGCTTGCCGGCGTAGCGGCGCGCGAGGTCCGCCAGCACCTGCTGGGTGGCTTCGTCGCTGCCGTCGTCCACGACGATGAGCGGCAGGCCGTGGACGATCAGGTTCGCCACGGTGCCGCCGATCGCGTCCTTGTGGTTGTAGATCGGAATGACGATACAGGCCGCGAGGCTCATGCGGGCTCCCTGTACACGAAGGCGCCGGACGCGCAGTCGCGCTCACCGACGCGCCACGCGAACGCTACGCGCCGGCGCGCGGCGTCGTGCTTGAGCACGAGCTTAAGCAGCACGCCCGGCGGCACCGGCATGGTGAATTTCAGTTGATCGATCGAGGCGAGCGCGCGCACGCCGGGCACCCAGTCGCGCGTGAACCGCATCGCCCAGTCCACCTGCACGACGCCCGGCAGAATCGGCAGGCCCGGAAAGTGGCCCGTGAAATGAACGAGCGTGTGCGGCACGCGCAGTTCGAATGACCGCCCTTCTGCGTCGTCCCATTGCGCGAGCAGCTCGAACCCTTCTGCGCTGGCCGCAAACGCGCGGGCAACCGCTTGCGCCTGCACCTTACCGCGCGAGTCGACTGGCAGCGCGCAGTGAATGCGCCAGTGGCGCGGCAGGACGACCGTGTCGAACCAGGCGGCGAGATGGCGGCGCAATGCTCTCAGGAGCAGAACGCGGCCGTCGCGGCGCAGCGTTTCGCGGCCCTCCGCGGTGAGTACCACGAGCGCGCCAATGCGCTCGCGCGAGCCGCCTTCGAGCAGTACGGTCCTCACTTCGGCAACGCCGGGATGCAGCAGCAGTTTGCTCTCCATCTCGCTGAGCGACACACGCTTGCCGTCGAGCTTGACCACGCGGTCGAGACGCCCTTGCAGCACAAAGCGGCCGTGCTCGTCGAACGCGGCCCTGTCGTCGGTGCGATGCCAGCCGTCGTGGCCGAGATGCGGCGAGCGCACTTCGAGCGCGCCGCCCTCGTTCGCTGCGCCCGCGCGCACGGCGATGCCCGGCATGGGCGTCCACGCTTGCGCTTCGTCTTGTCTGCGCCAGGCGATGCCGCCCGTCTCCGTGCTGCCGTAGATCTCCAGCGGCGCGGCACCGAACGTGGCGGCGTATTGCTTCGCGGTGTCGAGCGGCAGCGGGCCGCCCGACGAGAAGAACGCGCGCGGCTGCGGGGCGAGTGTCGCGAACCCCGGCAGATCGGGCCAGCGCGAGAGCTGCGCAGGCGTCGAGACGACGACGGTCGCGTCGCACTGCGCCGAACATTCGGCAATCCGCGCCTGCAATTGCGCCGGGTCGGCACAGGTCGCGCGGGCGAACGGCCTGCCCGCGGCCAGCGGCCAGAAGACGCGGAACAGCAGCCCGTAAATGTGGTGATGCGGCACGCTCGCGAGCACGGCCGAGTCGCCCAGCAGTGCACCCCACGCGGCTTCCAGCGTATGCACTTCGGCGTCGAACTGCGCGAGCGTCTTGTGGACGGGCTTCGGCGCACCGCTGCTGCCCGACGTGAACAACGTGAGCATCGCATTCGCGTCGATCGCCATGCCGGGCTCGACGGGTTGAACAGCGGCCGTATCGGCGCACCACGCGGCAAGCTCGTCTTCGTCGAGCACCGCGTCGTACGCGTCGCTCAGTTCGGCGAGGTAGCCCGGCGTCGCGTTCGCCGGAATCACGGGCACCTTGCCTGCAACAAGCAGTCCGAACAAAGTGCAGGCGAATAGATACGGGTCGTCGCTCCATAGCGCGAAGCGCAGGCCCGGCCGCGTGCGCATGCGCGCCGCAATGCCAAGCGCATGCGCACGGAACATAGCGAAATCCGTTACGTTGGCGCCATCGACGCAAACCACGCTGCGCGGCTCGCGGCAACGCGCCACGAGAAGCTCGTGCAATGCGATCACACCGCCTCCCGTCGCGCAGCACGCGGCAGCATGATCCATTTACGCCAGACGAACTCGCCGGCGAGCAGTGCGCCGATGATCACATACGCGAGCATGCCGTTGTAGAGCGACCAGGCGCGAGCAGGCCAGGCGAGCGCCGTCCAGGCGGAAAACATACTGTTCAAAGCGAAAAAAACACACCAGAGTTGCGTGACGCGGCGCGTATAGCGCACGATGTGCGCGGGCGGATCGGCATAGGTCAGACGTGCGAATTTTTCGATCATCGACGGCCCCTTCACGAGGGTCGCGCCGAAGGCGACGAGCAGCCCGAGATTCACGAGCGAAGGATACAGGCGCATGAGCCGTTCGCTATTGGTGATGACGATGGCCACCGAGGCGACATTGAGCATGACGGCCACGGCCCAGTCCACCGGCGTGAGCTTGCGCAGGGTGGCGGCGAGCGCGCCCGTGCCGGCCACGCGCTGCATCCAGAGCAGCAGGAGCAGCAACAAGCCCACGAAGCGCGGCGAATCCCAGCGCCACGCGCAGAGGATCACGACCGGGTAGGCGAGACCGGCGAGCAGCTTCCATTTGCTGCGCGCCCTGCCGCCTGCCACGTTGCTCTCACCTGCCGCGGCAGGCTCAGCCGGGCCGGGCCCGCGAAGAGCCGTCACGAATGGCCTCAAGCCTGGGTCACGAGCAGCGACTCGACCGCGGCGATCACGTCGCCTACCGTGCGCACCTGCTTGAACTCTTCCGGCTTGATGCGGCGGCCCGTCATTTCCTGGAGCTTGATGGCCAGATCGACCGCGTCGATGCTGTCCAGATCCAGTTCCTCGAACAGGTGCGCCTCCGGCGTGACGCGCGCCGGATCGATATCGAAGTTCTCGTGAAAGATCTCGCGGATACGGTCGAGAATTTCAGCTTCGTTCATGATTCAATCCCCTTTCCCTGCAGTGGCTTCCAGCGCCTCGTTTTCGTTTGCGTGGCCCGCGACGAGCGCCGCGAGCGTATTGATCGACCGGAAGTAGCCGCGCACGTTTTCGTCGTCGGCGTTGATGGTCAGTTGATAGCGCTGGCGCAGCACGATGCCGATCTCCAGCGCGTCGATCGAGTCGAGCCCCACGCCGTCGGTGTCGAACAGCGGCGCGTCGTCGTCGATATCGGCGGGCGTGAGATGCTCGAGATCGAGCGCCTCGATCAGGAGCCGCTTAATTTCCAGTTTTAAAGTATCCATAGTCAAACAGGTGCTGTGTGATTTGCGCCTCGATGGTGCGCGTGACGTTGCGCGCGGCGAGTGCGGAAGGCATGTCGCGCGGCGCGAGCGGCTGGACGCCGATGGGTGCCAGCACGTTCACGGTCATGCGGAAGGGTCGCTGCGGAACGTGATACCAGCGCATCTGCTTGGTGAAGGCGGCCGGATCGCAGTGCATGAGCACGGGCAGAACCGGCGCGCCGGCCTCGAGCGCCGTATGCGCGAAGCCGCGCGAGAACGCGTGCAGGCGATTCGGCGCCGGGCTGCGCGAGCCTTCGGGAAAAATGATCATGCTGTAGCCGTTCGCCAGTTGGCGCGCGCAGTCCTGCACGAAGCCTGCGGGATCGGCGTTGCTCACGTACTCGGCCGCCCGCACGATGCCCCAGAAGCACGGGTTGCGCCAGTGCGCGTTTTTCACGACGCAACAGGCGGAAGGCGTGAGCGCGAGCAGCACGACCACGTCGAGGTAGGTGGGATGGTTCGCGACGACGATGGCGGGTGCGCCCGAGCGCAGCGCGTTCGCGCCGGCCACGTCGAGCGTCATGACGCCCGCGCGCTGCAAGGCGGCCACGAGCGAGCGGAAAAACCAGTGGATGACGATAGTGACCGCGCGTTGCCGCGAAGCGCGATGCGGCCAGACCGCCGCGAGCGGAAATACGATGACCGAGAACAGCAGCCCGCACGCGCCGAACATCGCGAAGCTGAAGCCGGTGGCGAATAGGCGCCAGCCGTAGTCAAGCCGAGCCGACATGCCAGCTCCATTGCCATGTGCCGCCGCCGCCCTGCCACGCGGCGCTTGCGCCGCCGCTCAGGCAGTGATGCAGCGCTTCGCTTTGCGTAGCGAATGCGCGTGCCGCCGCGGCCGGGCCCGGCTTGTCTTCCGTGATGGAGCACGCGAGCCGGCCTTGCGCAGCCGCGCTCGCATCGAGCAGCAGCGCGAACGCGCCGCGCTGCACTTCCTGCTCGACCGCGCCGTAGCGCGCGTCGGCGGGTTCGTCGGCGTAGACGATCAATACGGGGCTTGCGGGGTCTTCCGTATGCAGCGCGTGGCCTTCGAGCAGCGCGTAGCCCAGCGTCTGCGCGCCTGCCGAGAGGGCCGTCGCCGGCGAACGGTCGCCCCGCACGATGCCGAACAGCCCCGTCATCGCGTTGAGCACGGAAAGGCTGAACGCGTTCGGCGAAACCGGTTTGCTTGTCTCGATGTCGCGCAGAATGTCCGTCGTGCGGCGCAACTCGCCGTGCCGCGATGCGAAAACCACGCGTGTCCTGGCTTGCGCATCGACGCAGTCGCCGGCCACCTTCAGCGCCATCCGCGAAAGCGCGCTCAGCCGGCGGCGCATCATCGGATCGACGAACGCAACCTCAGGCAGACTTTCCGATACGGAAGACCAGAAGGACCAACGCACCACGGGCATGGTCCACGACAAATCGGGCATAGGGGTTGACGATAACGGCGGCCGCAGCGTGCGGGCTCTCGGCCCCGAACGGCGTATGTTTATTCTTCCTCGGCCCGCAAATATTCTGGACAGAGTTCTCGTGCGTACTTTAACGGCGTGATTCGCGGATTATTTAGGGCGAACCATGAAATATTTCGAAATGATTTGTTACGCATCAATAGATGCATTGAAATCAATAATTTATGCGCGCGACGTAAGCGCGCATCTGCCAAAGCATATGCCGCTCTCAGCATGTCGAATATCGGCCAACGGTTTAGCGCCCCGGACACGGCTGAAATAGGCAGTTACCGAGGTAAGCCGTAGAATGCGGGCGCCGCGCGGCAGTTTTAGTCACTGTCCGCCATGACACCCTACAGTCAGCTTCCAATAATCCGAACCCACTATCCCCCAGTCGCCCTCATGCTTTCCCTCTCCACCGTCGGGCTGATGGTCTCGGGCTGCGCGATCGTGCTGCTCATGCCGGGGCCGACCAACACCCTGCTCGCCGCCGCCGGTTTGCGGCAGGGTTTGCGGCGCTCCGCGCATCTGACCGTCGCCGAACTGGCCGGCTACCTGGTGTCGATTACCGTCTGGGGGTTGTGCTTCACCCATGCGTCGCATTCGCTGGGCTGGCTGCCGAAGGTGCTGCGTGTGGCCAGCAGCCTCTATCTGGCGTGGCTCGCCTTGCGCCTCTGGTTCACGGCCAACTCGATCGAGACCTCGGCCGGGGGTGTGGTCAGCACGCGCACGCTGTTCAGCGCCACGGTGCTCAACCCCAAGGCCATTTTGTTCGCCGGCTCGATTTTTCCGCCCGCGGCGTTCGCGAGCGTGGTCACGTGGCTCCAGGCCATGGCGATCTTCGCGGTCCTGCTGATTCCCATTGGCCTGACGTGGATCGCCATTGGCGCCGCGCCGCGCAACGGCCGTGCGCCGTTCATTCGTCCCGCGTTCTTCCAGCGTTGCGCGTCCATCGTGGTGGGCGCGTTCTCCGTGTCGCTCATGTGGGCGCTCGCGCACTGACGCTATCGCGTCATTCCCAGGCTCGCGCGACTTGCGGCGAAACGAGTTCGGCAACGCTGCACCAGCGGCTGCCAGCCGTTCCAGCCAGGCGCTGCAGCGCCTCGGCGTCGTTCACGGCGCATTCCACCGGAAACGACCTGGCCGCGTAGGCGGCTAGCCAGAGGGTCCGCATCACGCCGTCCGTGAACGCAACGTACGGTACGGCTGCGCTCGCCGGGCAACTGACTTCTGCAAGCGGCACCGGGTCTTCCTCGCCGAAGCTGAAACCCTCGGCCGCCAGTTCGAAGCGCGGGTCGGCACGCCATGTCTGCGGATTGCCGTTGGCGAGCCCGGCGTACTCGCCGCACGGATCGTCCCGCCAGAGCCTCAAGAAGCGCGCGCAGTCCACTTCGACCACGGCCCGTTCCTCGTTGCCATAGTTCGAGCGGCTCACCGACATATACACGTCGGCGACCGAGGTGCGCACGCGAAAAAGCGCGGCACGCTGCCCGTTCAACGCCCGCGCCTGCAGCCCCAGATGACTCTCCATCTCCGCTCCCGTTTCGTCGCAGCCCCATGCTTGCCGGAGAAAAAAGCGCGGGATAGCAGGAATGCGACAGCGCGAGGGGCAAAAGTGACCCTCTTCATTTTGGCGCCGGGTTGGCGTATTCATTCTCGCGATACAGCGCGTGGGTTCTATGTGCCGCACGCCGATTGGTGGCTTACTTGCGCCATCAAGCCAGCGCCCCCGCACGACGCGCAAGATGCAGCGGGCGCACCACGACACGAGGAGAACGCGCATGCCCACCGAAGACCCGCAGCACCGCTACGTGCTCACGCTGTCCTGCCCCGCCGCTGCCGGGCAGGTCGCCGCGGTCGCCGGCTTTCTCGACGCGCACCGCGGCTATATCGACGAGCTCACGGTCTTCGACGACGACATCAGCACGCGCTTCTTCCTGCGCTGCGTCTTTCACGAGGTCGTGCAGGCCGGCGCGGGCGAGCGCTTCGATCTGGCGGGCCTGCGGGACGAGTTCGCCAGTGTCGCGCGCAAACACGACATGACCTGGGCCATTCACGACCTGCGGGTGCGTCCCAAAGTGCTCATCATGGTGTCGAAGCTCGAGCACTGCCTCGCCGACCTGCTGTTTCGCTGGCGCATGGGCGAGTTGCAGATGGACATTGCGGGCATTGCCTCGAATCACCGCGATTTCGAACCGCTCGCCAGGCAGCACGGCCTGCCGTTTCACTATCTGCCCGTCACGCCGGAAACGCGGCGTGAACAGGAGGCCGCCATCCTCGACCTGTTCGATTCGACCGGTTCGGAGCTGCTGATTCTCGCGCGCTACATGCAGATTCTTTCCGACGAAACGAGCCAGAAACTCGCGGGCCGCGCCATCAACATCCACCATTCCTTCCTGCCCGGCTTCAAGGGCGCGCGGCCCTATCATCAGGCGCACGTGCGCGGGGTCAAGCTGATCGGCGCGACGGCGCACTTCGTCACCGACGATCTCGACGAAGGCCCGATCATCGAGCAGGAGGTGCAACGGGTCGACCACTCGCTGAACCCCGAGCGTCTGCTGGCCGTCGGGCGCGACGTCGAGTGCGTGACGCTTGCGCGCGCCGTGCGGGTGTTTCTCGAGCGGCGGGTCTTCATCAACGACGGCCGCACCGTCGTGCTGTGAGCAAGCGCCCGGGCGTTCACGCCGCCATGCTGTGGCGGCGCTGCGCCTGCGCCACCAGCGCCGCGAACGCCCCCTCGCTCATCCGGCTCGCCACGCGCTCTGCATAGTCGTGATGTCGCCGCGCGAGCGGCGCGCCCACGCAACGCGCCTGCAGATAACGCAGCAGCCCGATACGACCGTGCCCGCGCGCCATGCTCTGCTCCAGCAGGGCGAGCGCGGCTTCGGCATCGCCGTGACAGGCGCGTTTGTTGAGTTCGACGGTTGCGGTGCGCGGCATGACAGCGGGCCTCGTGGATGGGTGCGGCGTGGGGCGTGTGCCCGCTCACGAGTTGACCAAAGCGGCGGCGGCGGCGCTAGAACGAACGCGCCAGGGCGGCGGAACCGCCCCGCCATGCGGCGTGTATTCCTTCAAGATTTCGCTTTTGCGAAGATCGATGGCGGAAATCGACAAGCGCCTCGGGGCCATATCGGGGAAGCTTGGCTGAAACCGCATCGCCGCTTACCTGTTCCTCCATGTCCGACACCCTCGCCACCGCCGTTTCCATCGACGCCGCTCCCAAGGAGCGCATCCGTTTCGGCATCGTGCTGCTGCCGAACTTCACGCTGACCGCGTTCTCCGGTTTCGTCGACATGCTGCGTCTGTCCGCCGACGAAGGCGACTACAGCAAGCCCGTGCGCTGCTCGTGGCGCGTGATCGGCGAAACGCTTGCGCCCGTGCGTGCGAGTTGCGGCATCCAGATCGCGCCTTGGGAAACCTTTGCCGACGCCGAACCGGTCGACTATCTCGTGGTCGTGGGCGGACTGCTGCACTCCGGCCCGCACGCCAGCGAAGCCACGCTGCAGTACATCCGCCGCGCGGCTGGCGGCGAGACGACGGTTGTCGGGATCTGCACGGGCGTTTTCGCGCTGATGCGCGCCGGCGTGCTCGACGGTCATCGGATATGCGTGAGCTGGTTCCACTATTGGGACTTCATCGAGCGCTTCCCCAACGTCAATGCCGACGCCATCGTCGCCGACCGTCTGTTCGCGATCGACCGGCGCCGCATTACTTGCTCGGGCGGCCGCGCGTCGATCGACGTCGCCGCCGCCATCTTGCTGCGCCACTTCGATCACGCGACGGTGCAGAAGGCGTTGCGCATCTTGCTGGTCGGCGAAATGCAAAAAGGCAATGCGCCCCAACCTCACCCGCCCGGCCTCGAGCCCGCCACGCACCCGAAGGTCAAGCGCGCCGTCCTGTTGATGGAGCAGCAAGTCGGCCGCAACGTGCCGCTGGAGGAACTGGCCTGCAAGCTGAACCTCTCGGCGCGGCAGCTCGAACGCCTCTTCAAGGCGGAAACGGGGAAGAGTCCGCGCGCGTTTGCCAATGCGTTGCGTCTGCGGACCGCCGCGTGGCTACTTACGAGTTCGGATCGAACCGTTGCCGATATTGCTTCGAGTTGCGGGTTTTCGGATGCTTCGCATCTTGGGCGTGAGTTTCGTAAGCAGTTCGGCGTGCCGCCGGTTATGTTTCGTGCGCAGCGTAGCGGGCAGGATTCGGTGCAGTTGGCGGAGCTTGATGCGCTTTTGCGGGGGGGTGCTGCGCTTGCCGGGGTCGAGGCTGCTGTCGGTGGTTCGTTGCACTAACGGTTCTCGGGAGGATGGCCGCCAAAAAAGAAAAAAACAATCACTCAGCGCCGCGCCGCTCATGACTAGGCGCATGCCCAAACTGCACCCGATACGCCTTACTAAAATGGCAGGGTGAATTAAACCCACAAATAGCGGTCACACGAGAAATCGAAGTATCGGTCGTCCGCAACAGCTCCCGCGCGCGCTTGAGCCGCAACGTCAAGTAATAATGCGTCGGCGAGACATTAAGATAGGCCTTGAACATCCGCTGCAAATGCCGCTGCGAAAGCCGAACGAGCCGCGCGAGTTCCTCCAGCGAGAGAGGCTCCTTGATATTCGCCTCCATCAACCGCACGACCTCCACCAGCTCCGCACGCGAAAACCCCACACGCGCATCCACGGGAATAGGCTGCAGATCCGACGAGCCGCGAATCCGCTCGAGAATGAACTGTTCGGACACCTTGGCAGCAAGACTCTGACCAAGTCGCGCGCCAACGAGTTCGAGCATCAGATCGAGCGGCGCGGTGCCGCCCGTGCAAGTGAGCCGGTCGCGATCGACCACGAACAGTTCATCGGCGAAACGCACGCGCGGAAACTCCTCGTGCAGAACCGTGAGATCCTCCCAATGCACGGCGCAGCGATAACCGTCCAGCAACCCGCTCGCCATCAGCGCGTAAGCACCGGTGCAGATGCCGCCGAGCGGCACGCCCCGCTGCGCCACCATGGCGAGCGTCGCCCGCACGCCCTCGCTCATGATCTCGCGTATGCGTATGCCGCCGCACACGATCAGCACGTCGGGCAGGCACGCCGGGTCGAGCGCCTGCGCGGGGCGCACCGTGATGCCGTTGCTTGCGCGGGCCGGTGCGCCGTCGAGCGAGTAGATCGACCAGCGGTAATGCTCCGCGCGCCCCACGTAGTTCGCCATGCGCAGAACCTCGACCGCACTCGAAAACGCGATCATCGAAAAGTTCTGCAACGTCAGGAAACCGAAATTCCGGAGAGACGATGCCGTGCGCGTCTCGGGCTCGGGCACGGCGATGTCGGTCGTCACATTGCGCTCCTCGGGAAACGCGGTTGATCGTGTTATTCCAGCGCTTACGCCTCGACGACTGCGGGACGCACGCGCATCAGTTGCTTGAGTCCCGAGAACAGCGGCGCTTTCACGGCGCCCGGCGCCCGGCCAAAGCTCTCAGTAATGCGGTCGAGGATGATGGCGAGCAGCACGACGGAAAGCCCGCTTTCGAAACCGAGGCCAATATCCAGCCGCTGAATACTCGCGAGCACGTCGTTGCCAAGACCGCCCGCGCCCACCATCGAAGCGATGATGACCATCGAAAGCGCCATCATGATGGTCTGGTTCACGCCCTGCATGATGGACGGCAGCGCGTTGGGAAACTGCACCTTGTACAGCAGCTGCCATGGCGTGCAGCCGAACGCCTGCCCTGCTTCGACGATCTCGCGGTTCACGTGCTTGATGCCGAGGCTCGTGAGGCGAACCGCGGGCGGCATGGCGAAGATCACGGTCGACAGAATGCCCGGCACGCGGCCAAGGCCGAACAGCATCGCGGCGGGAATCAGATAGACGAACGCGGGCATGGTCTGCATCAGGTCGAGGATGGGCCGCACGATCGTATGCACGACTTTGCTCTTCGCCGTCCAGATACCAAGCGGAATACCGATCACGAGGCTGATCACCGTCGACGAGAGCGTGAGGCCGAGCGTCACGACGGTCTGATCCCAGAAGCCGGTTGCGTAGATCAGCAATAGCGAGCAGGTAGCGAAGATCGCGAAGCGCCAGCCCACGCGCCACAGGCCGATTGCGATGAAGAACGCCATGAGCGCCCACATGGGGATGGCCTGCAAGCCGTGCTCCACGAGTGCGGCGAAGCCCTCGATGGCCTTGCCGACGGCGTCGAAGCTGTTGGCGTCGTGGTCGAGCAGATAGTGAACCGACTGATCGACCCACTGGCCGACGGGAATGATCTCAGACATGAGCGGCACCTCGATTACGCGTAATGACCTTCAGGACGGCAGCCTGATCGATGGAACCGCAATAGCGGCCCTCGTCGTCGACCACGGGCAGCGCCGTCGTGTTCGCACACACGCGCGAGACCACCTGCTCCAGCGGCGTGCCAAGCTTGATGCACTCGACTTTCTTCAGCGACGGCTGCGCGGCGCCGATCGCATCGCGCGTGACGCAACCGCTGATGCGGCGCTGGGCGTCCAGCACGAACGCGTAATCGGCGCTGCCGTTGAGCGACGAGGCTACGCTCTTCGCATCGAGCGTGCGGATGAGCGGCACCGCCTCGCGCTGCATGAGGTCGCCGGCGGTGAGATAGCGGCTCGTGTCCACGCCGTCGAAGAACGCGCGCACATAGTCATCGGCAGGATTGCTGATGATTTCCTGCGGTGTGCCGATCTGCACGATGCGTCCGCCTTCCATGATCGCGATACGGCTGCCAATGCGCAGCGCCTCTTCGAGGTCGTGCGAAACGAACATGATCGTGCGGCGCTGCTCTTTTTGCAGTTGTAGCAGCACGTTCTGCATTTCCTTGCGCTTGAGCGGATCGAGCGCGGAGAACGCTTCGTCCATGATCATGAGCGAGGGATTCACCGCGAGCGCGCGAGCGAGCCCCACGCGCTGCTGCATGCCGCCCGACAGCTCGGCGGGCAGCTTCTGCGCAAACGGCGCGAGGCCGACCTGTTCCAGCACGGCCAGCGCGCGCCGCTCGCGCTCCTTGCGGCCCACGCCCGCCACTTCGAGGCCGAACGCGGCATTCGCGAGCACGCTGCGCTGCGGCATGAGCGCGAACGACTGGAACACCATGCTCATGTCGGTGCGGCGCAGCGAGACTAGTTCCGAGCGCCGCACGGCCGCAATATCGCGCCCGTCGATGACGACCTTGCCGGCGGTGGGTTCCACGAGCCGGTTGATGAGCCGGATCAGCGTGGACTTGCCCGAGCCGGAGAGGCCCATCAGCACGAAAATCTCGCCCTCATGCACCTCGAACGACGCATTGTTCACGCCGAGCACATAGCCGGTCTTCGCGAACAGCTCGTCTTTCGTCGCGCCCTTCGCAAGCAGCTCACGGGCAAGCTTCGGGTTGGGCCCGAATACCTTGCATAATCCATCGACCACGATCTTGGGGGATTTCATCGACTCCGTCTCCTCGAACGGCAGGCGCCGGCCCGCACGGTATGTCTACATGGTTGCCAGAAAAATCCCTGCCGGGATGGCGAATTGCGACAGACGCTTACGTAAAGGCGACACGGCGCCGCATCAGAAAATTACATGCTGCATATGCACAATCGCGCCGCGCGCGGCCCGTGATGGGCGCTGATCTGGCGGGGCCGCTGCAGGCCCCCTGCCGTTTTATTGTTTGCGATTACTGCGTGCCCGCCCAGGCATTCACGCGGTCGCCATGCGCGGCGATCCACGTATCGGCGGCGGCGTCGGGCTTCTCGCCGTTCTGGATCGCGAGCATTACGCTATCGATCTCACCCGGCTTCCACTGGAAGTTCTTCAGGAACGTCACGACCTGCGGAGCCTTCTTCTCGAGTTCGGGGTTGGCCACGTTGTCCACGTGCTCGGCCGCGCCGTACACGTTCTTCGGATCGTCGAGGAAGCGCAGCTTGTACTTGGCGAACATCCAGTGCGGCGTCCAGCCCGTGACGATCACGGGTTTCTTCGACCCCACCGAACGCGCCAGCTCGGCCGTCATCGCGCTGCCCGAACTCGGCATCACGCTGTAGCTGAGGTCGTATTGCTTGACGGCCTCGTCGGTCTTGCGCATCACGCCCGCGCCGGCGTCGATGCCGACGATGCGCCCGCCGAACGCCGACTTGTCCGCGTTCAGATCGGCGATGCTCTTCGCGCTCACGTAGTCGGGCACCACGAGGCCGATCTTCGCGCCGGTGAAGTTCGTGCCGAGGTCGACCACCTTGTCCTTGAATTGCGCCCAGTACGCGCCCTGTGTGACGGGCAGCCAGGCGGAAAGCGTCGCGTCGAGGTCGCCGCGCGCCACGCCCTGCCACATGATGCCCGCGGCCACCGGCACGAGCTGCACCGGATAGCCGTAGCGCTTCTCGATGATGCGCGCGGCCACGTTGGACGTCGCGACGCTGTCGTCCCAGCCTTCGACATAACCGATCTTCAAGGTCGGCTTGCCGTCGGCAAACGCCGGGGCGCTCAAGCTCACCATCGCCGATAACACACCGGTCCAAAAGAGTTTTCCAGCCAGCTTCATGGTCGATCTCCTGTGATATGGGCAAGCGCCCCGTGCCTATGCAGATTCGCCCGCCACAATCTGCCGCTAACGTCGATTTACGACGTGTTCTTGTCGTTGCGCGACGCGCGCGCTATTTGTCGACGACGAGGTCGGACAGCGGCTTCGAGCAGCACAGCAGCGCCATGCCCTGATCGATTTCGCGCTGGCGTATGCCGCCGCTATGCTTCATATCCACTTGCCCGGAAACGAGCTTGACCTTGCAGGTTCCGCACATGCCCTGGCTGCACGAGGAAGCGAGGCGCACGCCGGCCTGGCGCGCAGCATCGAGCACGGTCTGTTGTGCACCGCATTGAATCTCGCGGCGGCTCTTCGCGAAGGTGACCGTGAAGCTGGCGGTTTCGACCGACGATTCCGCCGGCGGCTGTTCCACCGGCGCTTCGGCATCCGCCGTAAGCGTTTCGAATGAAAAACTCTCTTCGTGATAGCGTTCGCGCGCAAAGCCCGCTTCGTCGAGCAGATCGCGCACGGCTTTCATGTAAGGCGCAGGCCCGCAGGTGAAGATCTCGCGCTCCATGAAGTCCGGAGCAATCAACTTCAGGAGCGGCAGCGAGAGAAAGCCTGTCACGCCTGACCAATCGGTGCGCGCGCCCACCCTTTCACAGACGAACGACGTGCGGAAATTCGCGCGGCTCGAAGCGATCAGCTCCAGCTCGCGCGCGAAGATGATGTCGTCGGGCGTGCGGGCGCTGTGCACGAAAACGATATCGCGGTCCTCCGCGAGATCGTGATGCGCGCGGCTCATCGACATCAGCGGTGTGACGCCGGACCCTGCGGAAAGGAACAGATACTTCGGCGCGGGGTGACGCGCACAGGTGAATTCGCCGGCCGGCCCGAGCACGCGCAGCGAAACGCCCGGGCGCAGGTTGTCGTGCAGCCAGTTCGACACCTTGCCGCCCGGCACGCGCTT
Source organism: Paraburkholderia sp. EG287B (assembly GCF_040965595.1). Taxonomy (NCBI): domain Bacteria; kingdom Pseudomonadati; phylum Pseudomonadota; class Betaproteobacteria; order Burkholderiales; family Burkholderiaceae; genus Paraburkholderia; species Paraburkholderia sp. EG287B. The sequence goes on along the minus strand of NZ_JBFRCG010000003.1, from coordinate 107,202 downwards.
GACCGTAATGGAAATGGTATGAGGCCGTGCGGGCGACGACGAAATCGTATAGCACCGGTTGATGGCCTCGCCGTCGATCTCGAGTTCGAGCGTGAGGAATTGCCCCGGCTCGAACGAGAACGTGCGGCCCTGCGGCGAGCGCAGGAAAAAGCTCTTCACGTCGTGCGTTTCCTGCCATACGTGGCAGCACACGAGGGTTTCCTCGACCTCGCTCGTCCACCGCTCGGGCAGCGCGCCCCAGAACGCCGGGCGCGTGACCCGGCTGTCGCTGGCGTCGAGTGGATTGAATTGGGCCGCGTCTCGCATCATGTCAAACTCCGCTCTCTCTGCTTTACGCGTGTGCGTTATGCGCCAATCTGCGTGGCGAGGCGGCCGATATACCAGGCCGAAAACTTTTCGACGAGCCCTTCCGTGTACGGCGAATACGGACCCGGTTCATACGCGCTGCTCGTCGCGCCGCGCTGCGAATACTCCACGAGCGTGCGGTCCTGGTTGTTGGTCGCGTTCCACACGGCGGTGAGGTTCTCCACGTCGTAATCGATGCCTTCGCGCGCGTCCTTGTGAACGAGCCAGCGCGTGCGCACGAGCGTTTCGCCGGCGGACAGCGGAATCACGGAAAACGACACGATGTGGTCGCTCATGAAGTGATGCCACGAATTCGGCTGCGTCCAGAACGAGAGGCCACCGAGATCGGCCGTGCGGAATTCGCCGAGCAGCTTCTTCGAGGCGACCTTCGCGTCCAGCGTTTGCGACTCGCCGCAGCGGTCGAGCGGCAGACGCTGCGTGCGAAAACCCGTGACATCCAGCAGTTTTTCGACCTCGACCGACGGCAGGTCCATCGCTTCCCACTGCTGCGCGCGCTCGTTGCAGGTGCGCTCGAACGCGTCCATGCCTTCCGCGTTGGCGTCCGTGCGCGCGTAGCCAAAGCCGTATTCGTAGAGCGAGATCGTCAGCTCGGGATGATTCGCCACGCAGTGATAGCACTCGCGGTTGTTTTCCATCACGAGCTTCCAGTTGCCCTTCTCGATGATGTCGACCTGCGCGGCAACTTTGCAGCCCGCCAGGTCGTGCGGCAGCAGGTACGGCTCCATCTCGGCGCGCATGAGTGCGAAGTCGGCGGGCGGCTCTTCGGCCAGACACACGAAGATGAGGCCCGCGAGATTTTCCACATGCACGCTCTTGAGGCTGTGCTTGCAGCGGTCGAACTGCTCGCCCATGTGCTCGGCGAACATCAGCGCGCCCGTGAGGTTGTAGGTCCAGCTGTGATACGGGCACACGATATTGCCCACCGACCCCTTCTCTTCGTTGCACAGACGCGCGCCGCGGTGGCGGCAGACGTTGTGGAACGCGCGCACCTGCATGTCGTCGTCGCGCACGATCAGGATCGAGTCGCCCGCCAGATCGACGGTCACGTAGTCGCCCGGTTCGGGAATCTCCGCTTCCGTGGCGACCTCGATCCAGTGTTGCCGGAAAATCGTCTCCATATCGAGCGCGAAAATCTCCTCGCTCAGGTAGAAGGGCGCCTCGAGGCTGTAACCCGCCTGGCGGCGCTCGATCAGCGCGCGAATCTCTGCCGTTACTTTCATGTGTGCTCCGGATTTTTCATCCCAGTTCGTTGCCGACAGGCCAGCAAAATCAGTAGTCGATGAGTTGATGCTCCCGCAAATACGCGAGGATCACTTGTGCTTTTTCGACCGAACTCCCTTCAATTACGACGTTGCCGCCCCGGCTTTCCGTCGTGGTCGCAGAAAGCATGCGCGCGTGGCCTGAACGCTTTTCCGCCGCGGCCAGCCGCACGGGTTTACGCTCGATCGGGCCGACCGACCATGCGGAAGCTTCGGTCGATTCGGCGGCGCTGACGCACGTTGCGCTCGCGGGCCGCACCGCGCCTGCGCGCAACCGCGCATAGGCGTAACGGGGCTGGGCATTCGCGAGCGGATGCACGGCGATCACCGCGGGCAGCGCCGTCTGCACGCGACGGCGCAGACCCTTGGGCAGAAACTGGCGCACCACGGCGGTGCGCGTCGTGACGTCGACGTCGGTATCGACTGCGCCGCCCACGATCGGCACGCCCAGCGCAGCCGCCACACGGTACGGCAGCATGCCGCTGTCGTGCGCGCCCTCGGCGCGCGTGCCGGTCAGCACGAGGTCGTAGCCGCGCACGCGCTCGGCGAGCACGCGCGCCGCGTCGCCGGAAGGCGCGCAGGCCAGCACCTCGACTTCGTGCGCGCCCAGCGCGAGGTATTCGGCGAGTGCGGGATCGGCGGCGTCGCCTGCGTGCAGCACGTCGAGGCGCGCGCGATGCCGCTCGGCCAGCGTGCGCGCGAGGTCGAGCGCGAGCGCGTCGTTGCGGCTGTAACGCGGCGCGCCGCTCACGGGGTGGCGCCCTACCGAAACGAGCACCGCAATGCGCTCGATTCCACCTTGAGGATCATGGCGTGCGTTCATGCGGCAACTCCTGCAGAATGCGCTTCGTCACGGTTGGCGCTCGCCCCGCCACGCTTTGCGCGTGCGGCTCGCACCTGCTCGATCAGCGCGGCGATCGTGCCTTGCGCGTCGCCGACCACGGTCAAGTTGGCGCGCTTCGCTATCGGCGCGCTGCCGTCGAGATTCACGGCAATCACATGGCGGCAGTCCTTGATGCCCTGCAAGTGCTGCACGGCGCCCGAAATGCCGAACGCGATATACACGCTCGCCTCGACCGTTTTGCCCGTCGCGCCGACCTGCTTGTCGCGCGTGAAGTGGCCGTTGTCCACCGCCACGCGGCTCGCGCCGATCGCCGCGCCGAATGCGCCAGCGAGGCGCCCGAACGCAGCAATGTCGGTCACGCCGTTGCCCGCCGAGACGATGAAATCGGCTTCTTCGAGCGCGACCTGGGCGGCGTCGATGGCTTCGAGCCCGAGGTCCTCGTATGGCGACGCGAGGTCGGTAGCCGGCCGGATGAAATCGCCCGCGAGGCGTTCGCCCGCGCCGACGAAAGGCAGCTTCGCCTCGACGGCGTTCGGCGCGAGCAGGACCACGTCGGGCAGCGAACGCTCGGCCCACGCGCGCTTCGCCTGTTCATACACGCCCACGTGCTTCGCATCGATCTCGACCACGTGGGTCGCCACGCTCGCACCGGCGGCGGCCGCATAGCGGCGGCCGAGGTCGCCGTCGCCGCTGGCGTTGTCGGGCAGGAATACGTGCTTCGGTGCCAGCGCCGCCGCGCAGGCCTGCAGCGCACGCAACGCGCTTTCTGGCGCGAAGGTGCGGCGCTCGAAACCGGGCAGTTCGATCAGCTTGTCCACGCCGAGTGCCCCGGCATCGTCCTTCAGCTCGCCGAACACGAGCAGCGCGACTTCGGTTTGCGCATCGGCCAGCAGCGCGGCGGCGGCAATCGCCTGGCAAGCGTGATCGTCGAGCGCGCCGCGTTCGGCGTGGGCGACGACGAGCAGGACGTGATCCGCATGACTCACCACGCGGCGTGGCTTCGCTGCGCTTGCGTGCGCATGCTGCGCGAGCCACTGCGCATCGCTTGAGTCTGCGCTGCCGGCTTCGCCCAGCGTGATGCGCCTGAGGCCCGCAGCCGTAATGACGAAGGGGCGGCGCGGATCGATTCGTTTGAGGGTATTCATCGATTCACTCCAGCGAGGCGGCCACGAGTTCGGCCACGTCGAGCACGTCGGGGCGCGGGCCCACCACGCCTTCGAGCATCGCCGTGCACTGCGGGCAGGCCACGGCGACGACTTCGGCGTTGACGGCACGCGCGTCGGCGATGCGGATGTCGGGAATGCGCTGCTTGCCGGGGATATCGGTGAGCGGCGCGCCGCCGCCACCGCCGCAGCAGCGTGCGCGCATGCCGTGGCGCTCCATCTCCACGACCTTGATGCCGATGGTCTTGAGCAGCTTGCGGGGCGCTTCGGTCTCGCCGTTGTAGCGGCCCAGATAGCAGGGATCGTGATAGGTCGTGCGCTTTTCCGCGAGCGCCTGCACGGCCTTGGGCGCGATGCGTCCGGTCGCGGCGAGTTCCGCGAGATAGGTCGTGTGATGCAGCACTTCGTAACGCCCGCCAAGCGCGCGGTACTCGTTGCGCAGGCTATGCATGACGTGCGGATCGGCAGTGACGATGCGCGCGAAGTTAAGCGACGCGAGCGTCGTCATCATTTGCTTCGCCATCTGCTGGAATGTGGCTTCGTCGCCGAGGCGGCGCGCTACGTCGCCCGTATCGGTTTCCCGTGCACCCAGCACCGCGTAGTTCACGCCCGCCTTGTTGAGCACCTTCACGAGCGCGCGCAGCGTGCGCTGATAGCGCATGTCGAACGCGCCCTCGCCCGCCACCACGAGGATGTCCACGCGCTTGCCCGGTTGCGCCACGGGCGCGTTGAGATCGACCGACCAGTCGTAGCGCGCCGCCTTGTCGTAGCCGCCCGCCGTGCCCGTTTCGCGCAGATTGGCCAGCACCTCGGGGCCTTTGCCCGGCACCTCGCCGTGCACCAGCGTCTGATTGCGGCGCATATCGACGATGGCGTCCACGTGCTCGATCAGCATCGGGCACTCCTGCACGCAGGCGCGGCAGGTGGTGCAGGACCACAGCGTTTGCGCTTCGATCAGGTTTGAAACGATCGGGCCATTCGGCGCGCCGGCATGCTCGCCGACCTTGATGCCGGGCGTGGGGCTGCCCGCGTAGGCCGCATCGGTGCCGCCCGCCATGCCGACCACGAGATCCTGAATCAGCTTCTTGGGGTTGAGCGGCTGCCCCGAGGCGAACGCGGGGCACGCGGCCTCGCATTTGCCGCACTGCACGCAGGCGTCGAAGCTCAGCAGCTGGTTCCAGCGAAACTCGACGGGTTTCGCCACGCCGTATTCCTGCTGCTCCTCGATGTCGGGGAGTTTCAACGCCGTGGGCGGCGTGGCCGTGCCGTTGCCGGTCCAGCCCTCGCGCGTGGCCGAAAAGCGCTCCTGACGCGGATGGAACGCGAGGTGCAGCAGCCCCGCCACGGCATGCTTCATCGGGCCGCCGCGCGCCGCGCCGAACGTCATCGCGAACGCGCCGACGGCGATCAGCACCGCGCAGAGCACCGCGAAGCCGCCCGACATGGCGCCCGCCGGTACGACCGTGAACAGCGCCACGCCCAGCGCGAACGAACCGAGCAGCCAGGGCAGCGTATTCCAGGGCCCGCGCGAGAGGCGCGCCGGCACCGCCTTCGCGTGACGGCGGCGCCACACGAACACCACGCCGATCAGCATGGCGAGCGCCGCGAGAAAGATCAGCTTGTCGAGCCACGGCGAATAGATCGCGAACCCGTAGTTGATGAACACGAGCGCGAGCGCCGCGATGGCGCCGCCCGCGGTGGCGACGTGCGTCTTGGCGATGTACGGATCGCGCGCGACCACGTGGTGCAGATCGACGAAATAACGCTTCGGGATACTGAACAGCTTGCCGACGCCGACGGAGCCGGGCGCAGCCGCGCGCCCCACCCGCCAGAACGCGGCGCGCTTCGCGACCGCGAACGCGAGCCCCGCCATCGACACCCACAGCAGCGCGGTAATGAGCCAGGTCGGATTCATGGTTCAGAAGTCCTTGGCGAGCCGCAGCGCATCGTAGATCGCGCCGTGAATGTTGTGCAAGGAGATGCAGTCGCCCACGCGGAACAGCAGGAAGCGGCCATTGCCGAGTTCTTCGGAAAGGCACGGCTGCGCTTCGGCCGCGAAGAGCTTGTGCACGTCCACCTGCCCGCGATTGACCGATTCGGGCTTGAGCTTCCAGTACAAGGCGTCGTTGGGCGTGCTGCCGTTTTCGATCACCACCTGGTCAACGGCGCGCTCTTCCTGTTCCTCCGTGTACTCGTTGCGCAGCACGGCGATCTTCTTGCCGTCCTCTTCGTACACACGGTCGAGCCAGTAATTCGGCGTGTGGATCACGCCCTGCGCATAGAGGCGGCGATAGAAAATCGGGAACGTGGTGCCGCCCACGTCGTCGGCGACCTTCACGTCGGGCGTCACGATCTCGACCTTCGAGCCGCGGCCCGAGATGAAATCGGCGACGCCTGCGCCCGCATGTGTGCTCACGCCGTCGTAGACGAGCACGTTCTGCTTCGGTTCGACCTTGCCGCTCAGGATGTCCCACGCGCTCACGGCGAGCCCCTCTTCCACGCCCCAGGCTGGAACCTGCTGCGTGAAGCTCGATCCGCCCGTGGCGAGCACGATGATGTCGGGCTTTTCCGCGAGAATGGTCTTCTCGTCGGCTGTCACTCCAAGGCGGCGATCCACGCCGAGGCGTTTCGTCTCCATGTCGAACCAGCGCACGATGCCCGCCATCTGCTCGCGTTGCGGCGCTTTTGCAGCGAGCAAAATCTGCCCGCCCACGGCGTCGTTCTTCTCGAACAACACGACGTCATGGCCGCGCAGCCGCGCCACGCGCGCGGCCTCCAGGCCAGCTGGGCCCGCGCCGACCACCACGACCTTGCGCTTGGGGCCGCGCGATTTTTCGATCACGTGCGGCATGGTCGCTTCGCGCGACGTTGCCGCGTTCTGCACGCAGAGCACGTCGAGCCCGTTGTACTGGCGGTCGATGCAATAGTTCGCGCCCACGCACTGCTTGATCTCGTCCTCGCGGCCGTCGCGAATCTTGATGACCATGTGCGGGTCGGCGATCTGCGCGCGCGTCATGCCCACGAGATCGACCATGCCGCTCGCCAGCAGACGCTCGGCCTGGCCCGCGTCGCGAATGCTCTGCGCGTGCATGACCGGCAGCTTGACCACCGACTTGATACCTGCCGCGAGATGCACGAACGGCTCCGGCGGCAGCGCCATGGGCGGCATGCAGTTCGCGAGCGTGTTGTGCGTATCCGCGCCGGAGCCGATCACGCCGAGATAATCGATGAGACCCGTCTCCGACATCGCCTGCGCGATTTCCTTGAGTTGCTCGTGATCGAGGCCGTCTTCGTGGAATTCGTCGCCGCACATGCGCAGGCCGACGCAAAAGTCCTTGCCCACCGCTTCGCGCACGGCTTTGAGCACTTCCACGCCAAACCGCAGACGGTTTTCGAGCGAGCCGCCCCATTCGTCGGTGCGGAAGTTCGTGCGCGGGCTCCAGAACTGGTCGATCAGATGCTGGTGCGCGGCGGAGATTTCGATGCCGTCCATGCCCGCGTCCTTCACGCGCTTTGCAGCCGCCGCAAAGTCGCCGATGATGCGGCGGATCTCCTCCACCTCGATGATCTTCGCGTTGCCACGGTGCACGGGCTCGCGTACGCCCGAAGGCGACATCAAATGCGGCCAATGCTCGCCGTGAAAGGCGGAGCGTCGGCCCATATGGGTGGCCTGAATCATGATCTTCGCGCCGTGGCGGTGCATGGCCTCGGCCAGCCGCGCGAGCGGATCGATGATCTTGTCGGTGGCGAGATTCACCGACTTCCACCAGCCCTGGGGACTGTCGATCGACACCGGGCTCGAGCCGCCGCATACGGCCAGGCCCACGCCGCCCTTGGCCTTTTCTTCGTAGTAGCGGATATAGCGGTCGCCCGGCAAGCCGCCCGGCTCCGCGTAGACCTCGGCGTGGGCCGTGCTGACGATGCGGTTGCGCAGCGTGAGCTGATTGAGCGTCAAGGGTTTGAACAGATTGGGGTAGCGCATCGCAGACGACCTCTGGCGTTCGTGTCTTTCGGTGTGACCTGTATTACGGGGGCGCGCGGTCGTTCAGGCGGCGATCGGCGAGACTTCGAATACGCAGTGCGCGTGGCCTTCGGCGGCGCATTGCACTTCTTTCGACTGCGAACGCGGCGCGTGCTTGCCGCCTTCTGTGGTGTCGTTCACCCAGTCCATCGCGCCCGCGAACCAGCCCGCGAACATGTAGCAAAGCTTGCCTTCCTTGCCTGGTTGCGCCAGCACGAACGACGAATGACGCAATTCGATCTTCGCGCGCGCGGTTGCCGGGTCGGCCTCGCGTATCGTGAAGAGGCCCCAGCCGCGCTGCGAAAGACGCTTCAGGTAATGCTCGAACACGTCCATGCCGGCAATGCCGTGCTTTTCGGCTTCCTTCGCGCACCAGTGGTACGCCGACTTGTAGCCGGCCTTGTAGAGAATCTCGGCGTACGCGTCACGGCCGAGCGCCTCTTCCACGGCGGTGTGATTGTTGGTGAAGAAGTGACGCGGCACGTACAGCATCGGCAGCGCGTCCGTGGTCCAGACGCCGGTGGCGGGATCGACATCGATCGGCAGTTGCGGTTGCATTTCGTGGGGCTCCAATGACTCAACGAGCGTTTTTAGTTAGGTTTTCTAAGTGGTAACGATGGCCTTTCCATGCTGCATGGTCAGGCCCGGCGATCAGCTGCCCCAGACTTCGCCGAACACGCGCATCCAGTTCTCGCCCATGACCTTCTTGATGCGCGTTTCGCTCCAGCCGGCCTTTTGCATGGCGGCGGTGAGATTCGGAAATTCGCCGATCGTGCGGATGCCTTCCGGGTTCACGACCTTGCCGAAATTCGTGAGACTGCGATAACGGCCCTTGTCGTGCGTGATCCAGTCGAAGAATTCGGTGCTGTAGCCTTGCGTGAAATCCGTGCCGATGCCCACGCGGTCCTCGCCGATCAGATCGACGACGTACTCGATCGCTTCGAGATAGTCCTCGACCGTCGAATCCGGGCCCTTCTTGAGGAACGGCGCGAACATCGTCACGCCCACGAAGCCGTTCGCGTCGGCAATCTCCTTCAGCTGCTCGTCGGTCTTGTTGCGCGGATGCTCCTTGAGACCCGACGGGCAGCAGTGCGAGTACGTCACCGGCTTTTTCGAGCACCCAATCGCATCCGACGAAGTCTTTCCACCCACGTGCGAAAGATCGACCAGAATCCCCACGCGATTCATTTCCTGGATCACTTCGCGCCCGTAGCCGGAGAGCCCGCCGTCCGGCTCATAGCAGCCCGTGCCGACCAGGTTCTGTGTGTTGTAGCAAAGCTGCACGACGTTCACGCCGAGTTCCTTGAACACCTCGATATAGCCCAGGTTGTCTTCGAACGCATACGAGTTCTGGAAGCCGAAGATGATGCCCGTCTTGTTCTCTTGCTTCGCCCGCAGGATGTCGTCGGTCGTGCGCACGAGCGTGAGGATCTCGCTGTACTCGCGAATCTGCTGCTTCATCTGCGCGATGTTGTCCACCGTCTTCTGGAAGTCCTCCCAGACGGAAACCGTACAGTTGACGGCGGTGACGCCGCCCTTGCGCATGTCTTCGAACACCGAGCGCTCGAACTTCGAAATGTTCAGGCCGTCGATGATGATGCTGTTGTCGTGCAGAGTGCTCATTAGCCGCTCCGAAACTCGCGAATGAAATTGAAAGTCGGTGGTGTGAAGAATCAGGCTTGCGTATAGATCGGGAAGCGCTCGCACAGCGCGAAGATCTCGCGGCGCACGCGCTGCTCGGTGGCGGCGTCGCCTTCGGGATGCACGCCCAGCGCGTCGAACACTTCGAGAATCAGGCGGCCGATCTCGCGGAATTCGTCCACGCCGAAGCCGCGCGTCGTACCGGCCGGCGTGCCGAGGCGAATGCCCGAGGTGACCGTGGGCTTTTCGGCGTCGAACGGAATGCCGTTCTTGTTGCAGGTGATGCCGGCGCGCTCCAGCGCCTGCTCGACCTGATTGCCCTTCAGGCCCTTGGGCCGCAGATCGACGAGCAGCAGATGGTTGTCGGTGCCGCCCGTCACGAGATCGACACCGCCCGCCTTGAGCACTTCGCCCAGCGCCTTCGCATTGGCGAGCACGCTGTCGATATAGGTCTTGAAGCCGGCTTCGAGCGCTTCGCCGAACGCGACCGCCTTGCCCGCGATCACATGCATGAGCGGGCCGCCCTGCAGGCCGGGGAACACGGCCGAGTTGATCTTCTTCGCGATCTCCTCATCGTTGGTCAGCACGAAGCCGCCGCGCGGGCCGCGCAGCGTCTTGTGCGTGGTGGAGGTGACGACGTGCGCGTGCTCGACGGGGTTCTGATGACGCCCTGCCGCGATGATGCCCGCGATATGCGCCATATCCACCATCAGCTTCGCGCCGACCGCGTCGGCGATGGCGCGAAAGCGCGCGAAGTCGAGTGCGCGCGGATATGCGGAAAAGCCCGCGATGATGAGGCTGGGCTTGTGCTGCTGCGCGAGTTCTTCGACCTGGTCGTAATCAATCAGCATGGTTTCGCGGTTCACGCCGTACTGCACGGCGTTGAACCATTTGCCCGAAAGCGCCGGCTTGGCGCCGTGCGTGAGGTGGCCGCCCGCGTCGAGCGACATGCCGAGCACCGTGTCGCCCGGTTTGGCGAGCGCGAGCATGACCGAGCCGTTGGCCTGTGCGCCCGAATGCGGCTGCACGTTGGCGAAGCCGGCGTTGAACAGTTGCTTGATGCGGCTGATGGCAAGCGCTTCCACCTCGTCGGCGAATTCGCAGCCGCCGTAATAGCGCTTGCCCGGATAACCTTCCGCGTACTTGTTGGTCAGCACCGAGCCCTGGGCCTCGAGCACGGCGCGCGACACGATGTTTTCCGACGCGATCATTTCGACCTGCGACTGCTGCCGCTCGAGTTCTTTCAGGATGCTGCTGCGGATTACCGAATCGCGCTGCGCCAGCGTTTGCGAAAAGAAAGGTTGAGTGTTCGACATAGGGCTTCCGTGACGATGAATGAAGGACTTCCTGCAATGCTGGAGGCCCCGTCGCGACTGGCTTCAGAGCGGCTTTGAATCCGCTTGACCGGCTGGGGACCGACGGTTCTATTCTTGTCGTTCGAATTGGCGCTCAACGTCGAAATTCAGACGCGTTCTTTTCCTTTTCCGCCATCCGCGTCCATTTTTCACAAGTGGCTTCGTTAGGGCGCCCGCTAACGGTGCGCCGTGCCCCATGTTTCCCAATCCAAATTATTTATCGTGCATCGCAGTGCACCAATCCCGCACTCTCGTCCTATTTCCCGCGTCCGGCTTTTTTGTCCAGATGACTCAGGGTTTTGCCGCATGGCACACTGGACCCGCCAAATTCGAAAATTGCGGTAGCGTAGCCGGCCCCCCGGCCTCACCGGGCCTCCATTGGGCATCAGGCTACCGATCACAAGGAATCGTCCCCCATGCTGCCGGATCGCACAGCGTCGTTAGCGCACTTCGCGTTCATGCCGCTGCCCGACTTCACGATGATCGCGTTCACGAACGCCATCGAAGTTCTTCGTATGGCTAACTACCTGAGCGGGCAGCCGCTTTACAGGTGGTCGATCATCAGCCCGGAGGGCGGCCCGGTCGCGTCGAGCAACGGGCTTTCCATCGACACCGGCCCGGCCGAATGCGTGGGGAAGCCCGATATCGTGTTCGTCTGCGGGGGCATCGATGTGCAGCGGGCCACTACGCCCGCCCATCTCGCTGCGCTGCGCCGTTTCGCGCGCATGGGTGTGGCGTTGGGCAGCCTGTGCACGGGGACCTATGCGCTGGCGAAGTCTGGGTTGCTGGCGGGGTATGCTTGCGCGATCCATTGGGAAAACATGTCGGCGCTGAAGGAGGAGTTTCCTTCGACGCGTTTTCTCAAGGAGCTCTTCGTCATCGACCGCGACCGCGTGACCTGCACGGGCGGCGTCGCGCCGCTCGACATGATGCTGCACCTCATCACGGCGCGCGTGGGGACTGCGCGCGTGACGCAGATCGCCGAGCAGTTCGTAGTCGAGCATGTGCGCGATACGTCTGCCCAGCAGCGCATGCCGCTCGTCGCGCGGCTCGGGTCCGCGAACAAGTCGCTCTTCGAAGTCATTTCTCTCATGGAGAACAATATCGAGGAGCCGCTTTCGCGTGAAGAGCTCGCGCGGCTTGCGAATATGTCACAGCGGCAGTTGCAGCGGCTCTTTCATGAGCATCTTGGCATGACGCCGACGCATTACTATTTGACGCTGCGGTTGCGGCGGGCGCGTGAACTGCTGCTGCAAACCGATATGTCGATTATGCAGATTACGATGGCCTGCGGGTTTCAGTCGGCTTGTCACTTTAGCAAGAGCTATCGGGATGCTTTTGGGAGTGCGCCTACTGGGGAGCGGAGGAAGCGGGTGGCACCGCTTTCTGGGTTGGATTCGCCTGTCCCGGGCGCTGTTTTACCTGCGCCTGTCGTTCATGTTTGAAACTTGGTTTCGCGGCGGTATGCCAGCGTTGCCCCTGTGCGGGGCGGCACCTACTTTTCTTTGCAGCGGCAAAGAAAAGTAGGCAAAAGAAAGCCGCTCAAACCGCTAATGCCTGCCACCGTTCACATCTCGCCGTAAATGGCGAATGGCTCCGGAGCGTCTGTCACCTTGCACCACCAAAGTGATTGACAAAGGGCTCATTCATCCCGCTGCTCGCTTCGCGCGCTGCGGTTGGGTCTGCATGGGAAACCACGAGGCATTTCAAGCTTCGCGAGAATGCACGCGCACCACAGGGTTTTAGCTATGCCCTTCGGCGCGCGCAGCGCCGCCGGAAGGATGAGCGCCTTGTCACTAACCTGGGTGGTGCGAGGCGACAGACGCTCCGGAGCCATTCACCATTTACGGCGAGATGTGAACCGTGGCAGGCGCTGGCGATTTGAGCGGCTTTCTTTGCCTACTTTCTTTGCCGCTGCAAAGAAAGTAGGTGCCGCCCCGCACAGGGGCAACGCTTGCATACCGACGCGAAAACAAGAAAACCCACAAGAAAACGGCCAAAAGCCAAAACCAAAAGCTAGGCCGCCAACAACCCATGCGGATCAATCACAAACTTCCGCGGCGCGCCCCCATCAAACTTCTTATACCCCGCAGGCGCTTCATCAAGCGAAATAACCGACACATTAACGATCTTGGCGATCGGCAACCGATCAAACAAAATCGCCTGCATGAGATTGCGGTTGTACTTGAGCACGGGCGTTTGCCCCGTATGGAAAGTATGCGACTTGGCCCAGCCAAGCCCGAACCGGATGCTCAGGCTGCCATGCTGCGCGGCCACATCGCGTGCACCTGGATCGTCGGTCACGTACAGCCCAGGAATGCCGATCATCCCCGCGGGCCGCGTGATTTCCATCAGCGAATTGAGCACCGTGGCCGGCGCCTCTTCCGAGTGACCGGAAGCGCCATGCCCGTGGGCTTCAAAACCCACGCAATCCACAGCGCAATCGATTTCCGGCTTGCCGAGAATCTGCTCGATCTGCTCGCCAAGCGTCGCGTCTTTCGACAGATCGACCACTTCGAAACCCATCGCCTTCGCATGCGCAAGCCGTTCGGCATTGATGTCGCCGACGATCGTGCAGGCCGCCCCGAGCAAACGCGCCGAAGCTGCTGCCGCCATCCCCACCGGACCCGCGCCCGCAATATAAACGGTCGAGCCCGGCTTCACGCCCGCCGTGACTGCGCCGTGATAGCCCGTGGGCAGAATATCGGAGAGGCACGTGAGATCGCGGATCTTCGACATCGCCTGATCGCGGTCCGGAAACTTCAGCAGGTTGAAATCGGCATACGGCACGAGGACGTACTCGGCCTGGCCGCCAATCCAGCCGCCCATGTCGACATAGCCGTAAGCACCGCCCGCGCGCGACGGATTCACGTTCAGGCAAACGCCCGTGTGCTGCTCGCGGCACATCGCACAGCGCCCGCACGCCACATTGAACGGCACGGAAACGAGGTCGCCGATCTTCAGCGTTTCGACGTCGTTGCCCACCTCCACCACTTCGCCGGTGATCTCGTGGCCCAGCACGAGACCGACGGGCGCCGTCGTGCGCCCGCGCACCATATGCTGGTCCGAGCCGCAGATATTCGTGCTGACCACCTTCAGAATGACACCATGGCCGATCGAGCGTCCGCTCGGATCGACCATCTTCGGATACGCGATGTTCTGCACCTCGACCTTGCCCGGCCCTTGATACACGACGCCTCGATTACCGCTCATCTCGCTGTCTCCTGTTCGATGCAGCTCGCAACGCTGCTCACTAGATGGCGTTGCCTCGCGCGGACTCCGCGCAAGCCAACGATGCTTCGAGCGTAGCCTGCCCGCCGCATACGACGATGTGCAAAAAGCGACGCGCCCTTGCTTTGCGCCGACATCGGGCTACGCGTCTCGCCTGCTACGGCCGCCCGCCCCCGTCAGCCCGTATCCATTGCCGATAGTCGGCGCGCGTCCAGTCGAGCCCCACGCCCACGCGCCGCGTGCCCGGCCGGATCTTCGGCTTGTGCACCGCGAGCCTGAGCGTTTCCAGCGCGGGCCATTCGCGAAACGAAAACGCCGCCATGTCCGCCACCAGCGTTTCGAGCAGCCGCGTGTGCGGCTTGTGCCCGAGAAAGTCGGCAAGGCGCGTGCAATAGCCGTCGTAGTCGATCCAGTCCCCTGCTTCACCCGTCGCGTTCTTTTCGTGCGGCATGCAGCGATAGCCGAGCTGCGCGTCGATCACGAGCGGCTGCGGGGAACCGTGCTCGTGCGGATAGATGCCGATGCGCGCCGGCACACTCAACGCTTCCACGAATACACTCCAGCCGCGCCCGCGCGGCTCGTCGTGCGCGCCGAGCGCACCGATTGCACCCAGCGCGCCGAGCGCCGGCTCGAACGCGGCATCGACGATCTTCATGGCGCGACCGACGCCGCGGCGTCGACCATCATGCGGCAGAAATAATCGGCGAAACTGCGGCGTACGACGATTTCGAAGCGGTCGTCGCCCGTGGGAATCAGCACGATCGAAGCCTTGAAATACACGCTCTGCGCGCATTGACCCGGCTTGAAGAGACGCGGATGCAGGTCGAGCGGGCAGCCGCGCGAGAGCACGTCGCGCGCTCGCGTGCCCTCGATCTCGATCACCGTGTTGCCGCTGCCGATGTCCACGGCCGCCGCATAGACGTCGCCGAGCACGGCGGTCAGCTTCGCTTCGAGCATGCCGGTTTGCACAGGCGCGAGCGAGCGCACGAGCCATTCGTCGGGTCCGAGCCAGAGCACGTCGTAATGCTCGCTGCGCGCGATGCTGTTCGGCGCTGCAGGCGGCTCGCAGCCCACCACGCTGGCGAACGCCGCGACGAACGCCGGGTCGCTCAATTCGCCGCGCACGTTCACGAGGTCGCGGAACGGCAGCTCGCGCATGGCGAACGCTTTCGAGGCGCGTCCCTCCTGCGCCTTGACCAGATCCGCTGCGCCTACGAGCGGCGACTCCAGGCGCACGCCGACGACGCGCTCCGCGACCGGCAGGGGGTCTTTCGTTTCATTCAACATGCTGACGCACTCCTTCCGTGTCGTAGAAAATCGGGCTCGCGATCTGCGCGCTCACGCGCCGGCCATCGGCCATGGGTATCACCACGCGCTCGCCCATCTTGTTCAAGCCGCCCTTCACGACCGCGAGCGCGATGGAGCGCTGCAGGATCGGGCTGTAATAGCTCGACGTCACATGACCGATCATCGGCGTCGTGCCGTCGGACCGCGCTTGCGCATCGGGCGCGATGATCTGGCCGCCTTCGGGCAGCACGTATTGCGCGTCGTCGGTCAGCAGTCCGACGAACTGCTTGCGGTTTTCCTTCGCCGTGTCCGAGCGCTTGAGCGAGCGGCGGCCGAGGAAGTCCTTCGTCTGCGAGACGAGACCGCCCATGCCGAGGTCGAAAGGCGTGACCGAGCCATCGGTGTCCTGGCCCACGATGATGTAGCCCTTCTCGGCGCGCAGCACGTGCATCGTTTCCGTGCCGTACGGCGTGATGTCGAACTCGGCGCCGGCCTCCATCAGAGCTTCCCAGACGGCGCGGCCTGCGTTGGCCGGCACGTTCACTTCATAGGCCAGCTCGCCCGAGAAGCTGATGCGCATGACGCGCGACTTCACGCCCGCGACCGTGCCGTTGCGATACGACATGAACGGGAACGCGGCGTTGTCGAAGTCGATGTCCTTGCACACCTTCTGCAGCACCTTGCGGCTCTTCGGACCGACCACGGCGAACGTCGCCCAGTGGTCGGTGACGGAAGCCAGACGCACCTTCATGTCGGGCCACTCGGTCTGCAGCCAGCGTTCGAGCCACGTGAGCACGCGCGCCGCGCCGCCCGTGGTGGTCGTCATCATGTAGTGCTGCTCGCCGAGGCGTACCGTCACGCCGTCGTCGAACACCATGCCGTTTTCGTCGAGCATCAGGCCATAACGGCACTTGCCCACTTCGAGCTTGAGCCACGGGTTCGTGTAGACCCAGTTGAGCAGTTTCGCGGCGTCGGGCCCCTGGATGTCGATCTTGCCCAGCGTGGAAGCATCGAGAATGCCGACGCTGTTGCGGACCGCGAGACACTCACGCTTCACGGCCGCGTGCAGATTCTCCCCGCTCTTCGGGTAGTACCACGGGCGCTTCCAGTTGCCCACGTCCTCGAACTCCGCGCCATGCTGCACGTGCCACTCGTGAATGCAGGTCTTGCGGATCGGGTCGAGCATGTCGCCCAGTTCGCGCCCCGCGAACGTGCCGAACGTGACGGGCGTGTAGTTCGGGCGGAACGTCGTCGTGCCCGTTTCGGGAATCGTCTTGCCGAGCGCGCTGGCGAGAATCGCCATGCCGTTGATATTGCCGAGCTTGCCCTGGTCGGTGCCGAAGCCCATCGCCGTGTAGCGCTTCACGTGCTCGACCGATTCGAAGCCTTCGCGCGCGGCGAGCAGAATGTCCGCTGCCGAAACGTCGTTCTGGAAGTCGACGAATTGCTTCGGCCCGCGCGCCGCATCCTTGCGGCTGCCCACCAGCCACAGCGCCTGCAGCGGCGTTTCTTCGACCTCGGCGGCCCTGGGCACCGCGGGCCGCTTGAGCGGGAAGCCGAGCGACTTCGCCGCGTCGATGCCGCCGTCCACACCCTGCGTGAGCGCGCGGGCCAGGCCGAATTCGCCCACCGCCGCGCCAACGCTCACTTCCTCCTGCACGCGCTTGCCCGGCATGAAGCACGCCTTCGCGTCGCTCCAGTGCGCCTTGCCGCCCGACTGCGCGAAGAGGTGCAGGACCGGGCTGAAGCCGCCCGACACGGCGACGAGATCGCATGGGAGCGTGGCCTGCTGCGCGCCAGCTTGCCCGTTCGAGTAGCCCACCACGTCGACTGAACTCACACGCTGCTTGCCATGCGCACAGTTGATGGCCGCGTTGTACATCACCTTCACGCCCTGGCGGCGCGCGGCGGCCTGCAACGCGCCGTTGCCCTGGGCGCGCGCATCGACGACCGTGACGGTCGCGCCGCATGCCTTCAGGTCGAGCGCACAACGGTAGCCCGCGTCGTTGTTCGTGAACACGACCGCATTGCGCCCCGGCAGCACGCCATAGCGATGGATATACGTCGATACCGCCGAGGCCAGCATGATGCCCGGCAGATCGTTGTTGCCGAACACGATGGGACGCTCGTGCGCACCCGTCGCGAGAATCACGCGTTTGGCGCGGATTTTCCACAACAGCTCACGCGTACCCTGGCGCGTGGACACCGGCAGATGCTCCGTCAAACGCTGCGTCACGGTCACGAGATTGTGATCCTGATAGCCGAACGCCGTGCTGCGCGACAGGATCTTCACGTCGGGCATCTGCTTGAGTTCGGCTTCGATCTTCTCGACCCACTGGAGCGCAGAACGGCCATCGATATCGGCCTTGCACGACAGCAGGCTGCCGCCCAGTTCGCGTTGGTCGTCCACCAGGATCACGCGTGCGCCGGTTGCGCCCGCCGTATGCGCCGCCGCGAGACCGGCGGGGCCGCCGCCGACCACGAGCACATCGCAATGCGCGAAGCATTTGTCGTAGCGATCGGCGTCGCGCACTTCGGGCGCCTTGCCGAGACCGGCGGCGTCGCGAATCTTTTCCTCGTACTTCGGCCACCATTTGCGCGGCCACATGAAGGTCTTGTAGTAGAAGCCCGCCGGCAGAAAGCGCGAGAACTTCTGGTTGATCGCCATGCGATCGTTCTCGAGGCTAGGCTCGGCGTTCACGCTCGTCGCCACGAGCCCCTGGTACAGTTCGACTTCGGTCGCGCGCGCATTGGGCACCGTATACGCGCCGCGCTCGAGTTGCACGATGGCGTTCGGCTCGGCCACGTCGGCCGTCATGATGCCGCGCGGGCGATGGTACTTGAAGCTGCGCGCGACGAAATGCACGTCGTTGGCGAGCAGCGCCGAGGCGAGCGTGTCGCCCTGGAAGCCCTGATACGTGCGGCCGTTGAACGTGAAGTTCAGCGGAATCGCGCGGTTCACGCGCCCACCGGCGCCGAGGCGGTTCTTCTGGCTCATCGCTGCGTGCTCCCTTGCTTGTCGCCTTGCGCTTCATTTGCCGCGCCGAAGGTCTCGTAACTCTGAATCTCGTAGGTGACAGTGTCGCGCGTCGCCTTGAACCAGCGGCGGCAGCCCTGCGCGTGCAGCCACTGCTCCTTGTGCACGCCGCGCGGGTTGTGACGCATGAAGAGGTAGTCGCCCCACTCCTCGTCGGTGAGCTTGTCGGTCTCGAGCGGACGCGCGATGTCGGCTTCGCCGCCGCATGTGAACTCGACTTCGGCGCGGGGACCGCACCACGGGCATTCAATGATCAACATGTTTGGATCTCCTGTCGACCAGAGTTGGCGCTTCAGCGCCTTACTCTGGTCCCATGCAACGAAGTTGCCTAGTGCGCGACGGCGGCTGCGCCGTGTTCGTCGATCAGATGGCCGGTATAGAAGCGGTCCAGCGAGAACGGCGCGTTGAGCGGATGCGGTTCGTCCTTCGCAATGGTGTGCGCGAACACCCAGCCCGAGCCCGGGGTCGCCTTGAAGCCGCCGGTGCCCCAGCCGCAGTTGAAATAGAGACCCTTCACGTCGGTCTTGCTGATGATCGGGCAGGCGTCCGGCGAAACGTCGACAATGCCGCCCCA
This sequence comes from Paraburkholderia sp. EG287B, assembly GCF_040965595.1. Classification (NCBI taxonomy): domain Bacteria; kingdom Pseudomonadati; phylum Pseudomonadota; class Betaproteobacteria; order Burkholderiales; family Burkholderiaceae; genus Paraburkholderia; species Paraburkholderia sp. EG287B. The sequence goes on along the minus strand of NZ_JBFRCG010000003.1, from coordinate 88,424 downwards.
CTGCCGGTTCATGCGCACGCGCGAAAACACCGGGAACATTTCGACGATGGCCTGCAGCGTGCCCTCGATGATGTGGAAGCTGCCGCGCTGGCCAAAACCGGTGTACTGGTCCACGCCCGCGCCGATCACGAGATCGCCCTTGTCGGACTGGCTGATATAGGCGTGCACCGCGTTCGACATGATCACGGTGTTCACGACCGGCTTGATCGGCTCCGACACCAGCGCCTGCAGCGGGTGGCTTTCCAGCGGCAGGCGCACGCCGGCCATGTCCGCGAGCGTCGTGGTGTTGCCCGCCGCCACCACGGCAACCTTCTTCGCCTTGATGAAACCCTTCGACGTATCCACACCGGTCACGCGCGCGCCGTCGCGGCGAATGCCCGTCACCTGGCAGTTCTGGATGATGTCCACGCCGTGCTGGTCCGCGCCGCGCGCGAAGCCCCACGCCACGGCGTCGTGGCGCGCCACGCCCGCGCGGCGCTGGATCGAGGCGCCCAGCACGGGGTAGCGGCTGTTCAGGTTGATGGTCGGCTCGATTTCCTTGATCTGCTCGGGCGTGAGGAATTCGGCGTCCACGCCGTTCAGGCGGTTCGCATTCACGCGGCGCTCGGTATCGCGCACGTCCTGCAGCGTATGCGCGAGATTCATCACGCCGCGCTGGCTGAACATCACGTTGTAGTTGAGGTCCTGCGAGAGCCCTTCCCAGAGCTTCATCGCTTTCTCATAGAGCGCGGCCGACTCGTCCCACAGATAGTTCGAGCGCACGATGGTCGTGTTGCGCGCCGTATTCCCGCCGCCGATCCAGCCTTTCTCCAGAATCGCGACGTTCTTCACGCCGTGCTCCTTCGCGAGGTAATAGGCCGTTGCGAGACCATGCCCGCCGCCGCCGACGATCACGACGTCGTACTCCTTCTTCGGCTCCGGGCTTCTCCACTGCCGCTCCCAGTTCTCGTGATACGACAACCCGTTGCGGAACAGACTGAATATCGAATAGCGGCTCATCTCGCGGACCCCTTGTTGCGCGTTACCATTAGCTTCAGTTAGCACTCGATGACGTTCACGGCGAGACCACCGCGCGACGTCTCCTTGTATTTCGTCTTCATGTCGGCACCCGTTTCGCGCATCGTCTTGATGACGTTGTCGAGCGAGACGTAATGCTCGCCGTTGCCCTTGAGCGCCATGCGCGCGGCGTTGATCGCCTTGATCGCGCCCATGGCGTTGCGCTCGATGCAGGGAATCTGCACGAGGCCGCCCACGGGGTCGCAGGTCATGCCGAGGTTGTGTTCCATGCCGATTTCGGCGGCGTTCTCCACCTGGCGCGGCGTGCCGCCCATGACGGCTGCGAGCGCGGCAGCGGCCATGGAGCACGCCACGCCCACTTCGCCCTGACAGCCCACTTCCGCGCCCGAAATCGACGCCGTTTCCTTGTAGATGATGCCGATGGCCGCGGCCGTGAGCAGGAAGTTGGCGATGCCGTCTTCATTCGCGCCCGCCACGAACTTCACGTAGTAGTGCAGCACCGCCGGAATCACGCCCGCCGCGCCGTTGGTGGGCGCCGTGACGACACGGCCGCCCGCCGCGTTCTCTTCGTTCACGGCCATGGCGTAGAGATTGACCCAGTCGAGCATCGAAAGCGGATCGCGCAGCGACTCCTCGGAGCGCGAACGCAGATGCACCGAGAGATCGGCGGCGCGGCGCTTCACGTGCATCGGGCCGGGCAGCTCGCCGTGCATCTTGCAGCCGCGCTCCACGCAGGCGGCCATCGCGCGCCAGATCACGAGCAGCCCTTCGCGCACGTCTTCCGGCGAGCGTGCCGCGCATTCGTTCGCAAGCGTGACTTCGGCGATCGAGCGCCCGCTCTCCTTACACGCGCGCAGCAGGTCGTCACCGGTGCGGAACGGATATGGCACGTCGCGTCCGCTGCGCACACCGTTCACGCGATCGCCGTCGCGGTTCACGACAAAGCCGCCACCCACCGAGTAGTACTCTTTTTCGACGAGCAGTTGCCCGTTTTCGTCGAAGGCCTGAAAACGCATACCGTTCGAGTGCAGCGTGTTCGCGCCGCCCATCGTCTTGCGAAAGAAGCCGATGCACTCCTTTTCGTCGAAGCGGATGGTCTGCTTGCCGAGCAGCACGAGCGTCTTCTCGCGCCGAATGGCAGCGAGGCGCGGCTCGATCTGGTCGGGATCGATCGAGTCGGGCAGGTTGCCTTCGAGGCCGAGCAGCACGGCCTTGTCGGTGCCGTGGCCCTTGCCCGTCGCGCCGAGCGAGCCGTACAGCTCGACTTTGACGCGGCGCACAAAGGCGAGCAGATTGGCGTCCTCGACATGGGACGCGAAGCGGCACGCGGCGACCATCGGGCCGACCGTATGCGAGCTGGACGGACCGATCCCGATCTTGAACAGGTCGAAAACGCTGACGTTCATCTGACTTCCCTTCGCGCTGAGCGCATGGATGAGCTTGGGTGCAAGTAGACCAAAGAGGCCATGGCAGCCGATAGAACAAAAACGCCATCGCCGTTGGACGGCCTCGCCAGCCGGGGCTGCGGGCGACGCTGGCGGACGGTTCGCGAGGGTTTTACTGCGGGTTTTCCCGATGTTTTGCGGCGGAAAAGCACCCGCCTGTCCGCTCAGAACTGATGACGCAAGCCAATGCGCACGTCGGCCTGGGTGGTGGTGGAAGACGGTGTGAAGCTATAGCCGATCACCGCATCCACACCCTGCGAGGCCTTGAGCCAGTCGCCCGAGATGTACACGTCCGTGCGCTTCGAAAGCAGGTAATGCATCCCCGCCGAAAGCTGGTTCCAGTGGTGGCCGTCGAAGTGGGTGTACTGGTAGCCGCCCGCCACGCTGAACGCGGGCGTCACCTGCCAGTTGGCGCCGCCCTCGCCCACCTGCATGTGCTCGCTCTCGCCGAATGCCTTGATCTGCGTGTACGTGAAAGCGCCCATGAGCGTGACGTCGCCGATGGCGTAGCTCGCGCCCGCGCCGAAGGTGGCCTGCTTGTCCACGGGGAACGGCGTCTCCGAGTAGAGCGAACTCACCGCGCCGGTGGCGGGATCGACGCTGACGGTCGGCCTGCCAAAGAACGTGCGCACGCCGATCATGTTGTACGGGTCGAACGCGTAGATGCCCGATGGGTTGTTCAGCTGCGTGTACGCGGTACCCATCGCGAACGGGCCGTTCTGGTACTGCGCGCCCACGCTCCAGGCGCTGCCGGTGTGGAAGTCGCCGGGCGTGTTGCTGAACGAGTACATGCCGCCGAACTGGAAGCCGCCGAACGTGTTCGACATGAACTTCACGGCGTTCGGCAGATGGTCGCCGTTCATGCGGTCGAAGTCGCCCTGGTTGATCGCGTAGCCGCTCGCCCACGCCGTGACGTTGTAGAGGTAGACGAACTCCTGCGTCATGTCGGCCTGATTGCCGAACGTGAGCGTGCCCCAATCGTTCTGGAGTCCGACATAAGCCAGACGGCCGAAAAGCGAGCCGCCGTTGGCAATCTGCCCGTTGCCGAGGTGAAAGCCGCTCTCCAGCTGGAACACGGCCTTCAGGCCGCCGCCGAGATCCTCTGTGCCCTTGAGGCCCCAGCGGTTCGCCTGCGCAATGCCATCGTCGAATTTCACTTGATGCGAGCCGCCCGCATTGCTCACGTAGGTCACGCCCGCGTCGATGATCCCGTACAGGGTGACGCTGCTTTGGGCATGGCTCGCGGTCGAGACAGCGCTCAATGTCACCGCGATGCCGCTCAGTGCCACCGCATTCAGTTTTCTCATGGTGTCGGGTCTCTCTGGTCTGGCGATACAGGTTGTCGGGCCGCGCCGGCAACGCGTGGCGGCTTGCGCGGTGGATCAAAACGTACAAGTCCAAATCTCGCCCGACTTGCGCAGACACGACACGCGCTGGCGCTAACGCGACACGCCAGCGCCGGAAAAACCCCCGTAAAACAGGCGCAATCCGTTATCCGGCGGGCCTCTCGAGGGGTTCCGGCAGCGCGATCATCGGTAATCCGACGCGGACTTTGTAAAATGCGCCGATCCCGCCATTTCTACGTTTTTATTGATTGAACATTCAATAAAAAATACCTAGAGTGGAAACCTCCCCGAATCGCCTGGAATCACCATGCCCAAGATCGGAATGCGCGACGTGCGCCGCGCGCAACTCATCGACGCCACCCTGCAATCGATCGACGAGTCGGGTCTCTCCGGCACGACGCTGGCGACCGTCGCACAGCACGCGAAAATTTCGACTGGCATCGTCAGTCACTATTTCGGCGGCAAGGACGGCCTGCTCGAAGCCACCATGCGCCACGTGCTGCACGACCTTTGGGAGGCCACGGTGCGGCGTCGCCTCGCCGCGAAAGACGAACCGCGTGCGCGTTTGCGCGCCATCGTCGCGGCTAATTTCGACGTCTCGCAGGTGAACGCACCCGTCATGAAGACGTGGCTCGCGTTCTGGGCCGAGAGCATGCATCAGCCCGCACTGCGCCGTCTGCAGCGCGTCAACACGCGGCGGCTGCATTCGAACCTCTGCGCGGAGTTCGAGAAGGTGTTGCCGGGCGCCGCGGCCCGGCGCGCCGCAAGCGGACTCGCCGCCTTGATCGACGGCCTCTGGCTGCGCGGCGCGCTCACGGGCGAACCGTTCGACACGAAGGCCGCGCTGCGCGTGGCCAACGACTACATCGACCTGCTGCTCGAAGCGCGCGCCAAGCCGCGCTCAGGCAAGTCGACCAGATAACCCGGCCCGGAGCCCATCGATGTCCCTCTTTCCCCTGCAACGCCTCTTCATCGACGGCACCTATACCGACGCCACCAGCGGCGAAACGTTCGACACCTACGATCCCGCCACCTGCGCCAGGCTCGCAACGGTCCAGCACGCGAGCGCCGCCGATATCGACCGCGCCGTGCAGTCGGCCCGCAACGGCCAGCGCGTCTGGGCCGCGATGACGGCCATGCAGCGCTCGCGCGTGCTGCGGCGCGCGGTCGAGTTGCTGCGCGAACGCAACGACGAACTCGCGGCGCTCGAAACCAGCGACACCGGCAAGCCGATCGCCGAAACGCGCAGCGTGGACATCGTCACGGGCGCCGACGTAATCGAGTACTACGCGGGCCTCGCGCCTGCGCTCGAAGGCCAGCAGATTCCGCTGCGCGAAAGCTCGTTCGTCTACACGCGGCGCGAGCCGCTGGGCGTCACGGCGGGCATCGGCGCATGGAACTATCCGCTGCAGATCGCCTGCTGGAAATCGGCGCCCGCGCTCGCCGCCGGCAACGCCATGATCTTCAAGCCGAGCGAGATCACCCCGCTTTCGGCCTCGAAGCTCGCCGAGATCTATATCGAGGCCGGCGTGCCGCCCGGCGTCTTCAACGTGGTCCATGGCGACGGCCGCGTGGGCGCCATGCTTAGCGTGCATCCCGGCATCGAGAAGATTTCGTTTACCGGCGGCGTCGAAACGGGCAAGAAGGTCATGGCGGCCGCGGGCGGCTCCACGCTCAAGGAAGTCACGATGGAACTGGGCGGCAAGTCGCCGCTCATCGTCTTCGAAGACGCCGACCTCGAGCGCGCCGCCGATATCGCCGTGACCGCCAACTTCTTCAGCGCGGGCCAGGTGTGCACCAACGCCACGCGCGTGTTCGTCCATCAATCGGTGATTGCCGCGTTCGAGGCTCTCGTGCTCGAACGCGTGAAACGCATCCGCGTGGGCAATCCCGCCGATCCGGCCACCAACTTCGGGCCGCTCGCGAGCGCCGCGCAACTCGACAAGGTGCTCGGCTATATCGAGAGCGGCAAGCGCGAAGGCGCGCGGCTGCTCGCGGGCGGGGCGCGCCTCACGCAGGGCGATTTCGCGCGCGGCCAGTACGTGCAGCCCACCGTGTTCTCCGGCTGCCGTGACGACATGCACATCGTCCAGGAGGAAATCTTCGGGCCGGTGATGAGCATTCTCGCCTTCGCCAACGAAGCCGAAGTGATCGCACGCGCCAACGAATCGCTTTACGGCCTGGCCGCCGGTGTCGTGACCGAAAGCCTCGCGCGCGCGCACCGCGTGATTCATCGGCTCGAAGCCGGCATCTGCTGGATCAACACGTGGGGCGAGTCGCCCGCCGAAATGCCCGTGGGCGGCTACAAGCAGTCGGGCGTGGGCCGCGAAAACGGCATCACCACGCTCGAGCACTACACGCGCCTCAAATCCGTCCAGGTGGAACTGGGACCGTATCAGCCCGTTTTCTGAGGGAGTCCTGCATGGCAGCGCAAGAGTACGACTACATCATCATCGGCGCGGGATCGGCGGGCAATGTGCTTGCCGCGCGCCTCACCGAGGACCGCGACGCGACGGTGCTGCTGCTCGAAGCGGGCGGTCCCGACTACCGCTTCGATTTCCGCACGCAGATGCCCGCGGCGCTCGCCTACCCGTTGCAGGGCCGCCGCTACAACTGGGCCTACGAAACCGATCCCGAGCCGCACATGAACAACCGGCGCATGGAATGCGGGCGCGGCAAGGGGCTGGGTGGCTCGTCGCTCATCAACGGCATGTGCTATATCCGCGGCAATGCGCTCGACTACGACGGCTGGGCCGAGCGCAAAGGGCTCGAGAACTGGAACTATCTGGACTGCCTGCCCTATTTCCGCAAGGCCGAAACGCGCGACGTCGGCGCGAACGACTATCACGGCGGCGAAGGTCCCGTTCACGTGACGACGAGCAAGCCGGGCGTGAACCCGCTGTTCGAGGCAATGATCGAGGCGGGCGTGCAGGCGGGCTATGCGCGCACCGACGACCTCAACGGCTACCGCCAGGAAGGTTTCGGGTCGATGGACCGCACCGTGACCGCAAAAGGCCGGCGCGCGAGCACTGCGCGCGGCTATCTGGATCAGGCAAAGCATCGGCCCAACATCGACATCGTCACGCACGCGGTGACGGACCGCATTCTGTTCAGCGGCAAGCGGGCGTGCGGCGTCGTGTTTCTCGACGGGCCCGCGCGCGTGACCCGCTACGCGCGCCGCGAAGTGCTGCTGTGTGCGGGCGCGATCGCCTCGCCGCAGATCCTGCAGCGCTCGGGCGTCGGTCCCGGTGCATGGCTGCGCGAACTCGACATTCCCGTTGTGCTCGATCTGCCGGGCGTCGGACAGAATCTTCAGGATCACCTGGAAATGTACATGCAGTACGAGTGCAAGGAGCCGGTGTCGCTTTACCCTGCGCTCCTCATGCGCAATCAACCGGCAATTGGCCTTGAATGGATGCTGCGCGGCACCGGCATTGGCGCGAGCAATCATTTCGAGGCGGGCGGCTTCATCCGCACGCGCGACGACGATCCGTGGCCGAACCTTCAGTATCACTTCCTGCCCGTTGCGATCAACTATAACGGCAGCAATGCGATCAAGATGCATGGCTTCCAGGCGCACGTGGGCTCGATGCGCTCGCCGAGCCGCGGGCGCGTGAAGCTGCGCTCGCGCGACCCGCGCCAGCATCCGTCGATTCTCTTCAACTACATGGCCGAGGCGCTCGACTGGCGTGAGTTCCGCGACGCGATTCGCATCACCCGCGAAATCATTGCGCAGCCCGCGCTCGACCGGTTTCGCGGACGCGAGCTGAACCCCGGGGCGGCGCTCAAGAGCGACGCCGAGATCGATGCGTTCGTGCGCAACCGCGCCGAAACCGCCTATCACCCGTCGTGTTCGTGTGCGATGGGCTACGACGACATGGCCGTGGTGGACGGCGAAGGCCGTGTGCATGGACTCGACGGCCTGCGCGTGGTGGACGCGTCGATCATGCCGCGCATCACCACCGGCAACCTCAACGCGCCGACCATCATGATCGCGGAGAAGATCGCGGATCGCATCCGCGGGCGCGAAGCGCTTGCTCGATCGCATGCACCGTATTTCGTGGCGAACGGCGCACCGGCGCGGGGAGCGGATTTACCCGCGGCAGGCGGCACGTCGCATGGGAAGAAAATACGCGCGCATAGCGTGACGCTTTAAGCAACGCTGATGGGCCAGGGTCGGCGCGCGAGGAGTTGCGCGCCGACCCTGGCTTTTTCTTTGGGTTCGTCGCGCATTCAGCGCGTGATCAGTCCAGCAAGAAGCACAGCAACAGTCACAGCAAAAAAACGCGGCACCACGCGAGCGACTGGCCCGCACGATGCCGCCAACACTGAAGTCAACTCAGACCGACGCGGCCAGCCAATGCGAAACGGCTATCGTCAGCCCCGCCGCAACGAGCGCGCCATAAGGCGCAAGATTCAGCCACCGGCTGCGCACCGGTACGCTCACCTCCATATCGAGCGCACTACCCGCCGGAAACCGGCCGCGATCCTGCCAGTAATGGCGGAAAGCAAACACCGGCACGATCAGCAGCATGGCAATGAGGCCATCGCGCAGCGTCCCCTCGCCTTGCAGATTCGCGCCCGCGCCGACGAACACGAGGTTCGCGTAGCCGCACAGCGCACCGAGCGCGAGCAGCCACGTCGGGCAACGAAACGGACGCGCCCACGCGCCGCGGTCCATGCGGTGAATCCAGCCCGACTGCAGGTTGAGGAACACGAACAGCATGTAGCAGACGTTCGAGATCGACAGCACCGTCATATAGTCAGACATCGCGAGCAGGACGAGATTGAAACCCAGATCGGTCCACATCGCCGCCGTCGGCGCGCCGTGCTCGTTCACGCGCGACAGGTAGCGCGGCAGCCAGCCGTCCACCGATGCCTGATAGAGCGTGCGCGACGAACCCATCATCGACGTCATCACGATCAGCAGGATCGAGAGCATCAGCATCACCACCACGGCGTTGCCCATCCAGGCCCCGCCGCCTACCATCGCGGCCATCGCGGTGCCCACCCCGGTACCGTCGCCGATGCGCGGATCGAGCATCATCGCGGTACCCAGCGAGCCCTGAAACGCGAGCGGAACGAGCGTCATCACGACGAGGCAAAGCGCGCCCGACCAGAAGATCGCCCGCGCCGTATCGCGCCGCGGGTCGCGAAACTCGCGCGTATAGCACACCGCCGTTTCGAAGCCGTACGATGCCCAACCCGCCATGAACATCGCGCCCAGCGCCATGACCACGCCCTGCCCGTTCCACGTGCCGAACACCGCCGCGGTGAGATTGCCGTGGGCGTCGTGCCCGAGCGGCAGCAGCGGAAAGAGATGCTTCGCGGGAACATCACCCGTGACGAAGGGTACGAGCCCGACGATCAAAAGCGGCGTGAGCGACGCGATGCCGAGAATCTTCTGCGTTTTTGCGGCCTTCGAAGCGCCGCTGTGCTGAAGCCGGAATGTGACGAGCAGGAACGCTGCGGCGATCAGGAAGGTCGCGTTGATGCGCAGCGTGAGACCCGGCTTGATGAAGTCCAGGTTGGCAAGCGTCCAGTGCCACTGCAGGATGGCCGCCTCGGGCGCGAACAGCGTGGCGAGCGCGTAGTTCGCGGCGAGTCCGCAGCCCAGCGCCAGCATGGGCGACCACGCGAGCCAGTTACACCACACGGAAACCGGCGCGATCATCTTGCTGTAGCGGACCCAGCTGATTGCTCCGTACACCGAAGCACCGCCCGACTTGTGCGGAAAGAGTCCTGAAATCTCGGCGTAAGTGGCGCTTTGCACGAGGCCCATCGTGATCGATGCGATCCAGATGGCCCAGGCCGGCTGGCCAATGGTCGCGCAAACACCGCCAATCGTGAACAACACGCCCGCAGGCACGCCGCTCGTCACCCAAAACGCGTCTTTCCATGTAAGGCCGCGCTGCAGCCCCTGGCCATGACCGCCTCGTGCGGCGCTCTCCTCTGCGCCATGCGTACCGATTCCTGCTTGCTCCATCTGCCTCCTCCTCTTTTGAACGCTAATCAACCAAAATTGCCGCGCAAATAGGGATGTACCGCAGGGTTGTCCGCGGCTTTCGCCGCGGACAACGGCACGTCAGTGCACGCCCAGCGAGGCGCGCACGGCAGGCAGGCCCGGCTTGCCGTCGAGCGTGGTCACGCCGGCGAGCCAGTTGTCGAGCACCTGCGGGTTGCTGCGCAGCCAGTCGGCGGCGGCCTTGTTGGGGTCCTCCTTGTTGGCGATCGGCACCATCAAATGGTTCTCGATGGCGGTCGTGAACTGCAGGTTGGAGACGAACTTCGCCACGTTCGGGCAGCGCGCGGCATAGTCGGGCGGTTCCGCCGTCAGCACGCGCGCCGCGCCGTAGTCAGGCCCGAACACCGCATCGCCGCCGGAGAGATAGTCGATCTTCATCTGCACGTTCATGGGATGCGGCTCCCAGCCGAGGAACACGATCCATTGCTTCTCGCGCACGGCGCGGTTCACCTGCACGAGCATCCCCGCCTCGCTCGATTCGACCAGCTTGAATTTGCCGAGTCCGTACTGGTTCGCGCCGATCATCTTCTGGATCAGCGCGTTGCCGTCGTTGCCGGGTTCGATGCCGTAGATGCGGCCCTGGAGCTTGTCCGCGTATCTGGCGATGTCCTGAAACGATTTGAGGCCGCCCTGGTAGACGTAATCGGGAACGGCGAGCGTATATTTCGCGCCCGTGAGATTGGGCGTCGAGAGCACCTTGATCGAGCCCGACTTCGTGAACGGCTCGATGATCGGGTCCATGGTCGGCGACCAGTAGCCGAGGAACACGTCGATCTGCTTGCTCTTGAGCCCTGCGAACGTGATCGGCACCGAGGCGATCGTCTTGGTCGGCGTATAGCCGAGCGCGCCGAGGATCGTCGACGCCACGCCCGTGGTCGCCGCGATATCGGTCCAGCCCACGTCGGCGAAGCGCACGTCCTTGCACGCGGCGGGATCGGCCGCGTCGGCGCCGGTGCAGAGGATGGCGGCGCACGCGAGCGCGCCTGTCTTAAGCAGGGGGAATCGGCACATCGTCATCTCCTCAGGAATCGAACTGCGTCGCAGGGTCATGAAGGCTCATGACACATGGTTGTCCGGCAAAAAGCCGACCAACGTAGCAATTGCGACGAGCAATTGCGCAGAAGCGACAAGCGATTCCTGTGAAGCCCCCTGAACAGCGGCTTTAAGTTAATTGAACGATCAATATACGAACTTGCGCGGCGTTCCTTTCATTTTAAAAACACAATCCATTGCCGCGGCCTCGCGTGCGCCGCGCGATGTCAGCCGCGCACACGGGGCTGTTGCCAGACTGGGTCGCGTGCGAATTCGACAAACGATTTGAGGTAGTCGACCACGGCGTCGCCTTCGCGCGTGCCGAGAAAGATCTGCTTCGCGATGCCCTGCTTGCCGAGCTTCACGATCGCGAGCGGCATGCGGTCTGCGTATTCTTCCGCGAGCCAGCGCGGCAACGCGGCCACGCCGCGATGGCTCGCGACCATCTGCAGCATGATGTCGGTCGTTTCGATCGTCTTGTGACGGCGCGGCGTGATGCTCGCGGGCCGCAGAAACTGGTTGTAGATATCGAGCCGGTCGGTATCCACGGGATACGTGATGAGCGTTTCGTCGACCAGCTGCTCGGGCTTCACGTAGCGCGCGTTCGCGAGCCGATGGCTTTCCGCGACCACCAGCACCTGCTCGTAGTCGAACACCGGATCGAAACGCAGCCCGGGCCGGTTGAGCGGATCGGGCGTGACCAGCACGTCGATGTCATAGCCGATCAACGCGCCGATGCCGCCAAACTGAAAACGCTGCTTCACGTCCACGTCGACGTCGGGCCAGCGCGCCAGATACGGCGAAACCACCTTGAGCAGCCACTGGTAGCACGGAGCGCATTCCATGCCGATGCGCAGCGTGCCGCGCTCGCCCGCGGCGTACTGCTTCATGCGCTCCTCCGCGAGTTCGAACTGGGGCAGGAGCCGTTCGGCCAGCGAGAGCAGATATTGGCCGGCCTGCGTCGGCCGCAGGCTGCGCCCCTCGCGGTCCCAGATTTGCGTGCCGAGTTGCTGCTCGATCTTCTTGACCGTATGGCTCAACGCCGACTGCGTGAGGAAAAGCGCTTCCGCCGCGGCGGTAAGCGAGCCCTGGCGGGCGACTTCGCGGACGATGACGAGGTGAACGCGTTCGAGCATAGAAAAGGGCAACCCCGCGCCAGGCTGGCGATAGATGAAAGAAACTAATGGATGGATGAAATAATGCCATTTTTCTTCATCCTCGGATACCTCTATCATCGCTGCCACTCTGGATCGTTTTCAGCACTTTCATATCGGATGGCACCGCACATGGTCACCACGCACAATCTCGGCTTTCCGCGCATCGGCGCGAAACGCGAACTCAAATTCGGTCTGGAACGCTACTGGAAGGGCGAATCCTCGCGCGACGAACTGAAGGCGCTCGGCGCGCAACTGCGCGCGCGCCACTGGGACAACCAGAAAGGCCTCGATCTCGTGCCCGCCGGCGACTTCGCGTTCTACGACCAGGTGCTCGACATGAGCTTCACGCTCGGCAACGTGCCCGAGCGCGTGCAGGGCTTCCACGGCGACAAGCTCGACAACTCCTTCCGCGTGGCGCGCGGCCGCTCGGCCGCGGGCGCCGAGGACCATGCCGCTTGCTGCGGCGGCGTCGCCGCCGGCGAAATGACGAAGTGGTTCGACACGAACTATCACTACATCGTCCCCGAATTCACGGCCGATACGCAGTTCAACCTCGACACCTCGCGTCTTTCCGAGCAACTGCGCGAAGCCCGCGAACTGGGCGTGAAAGCCAAGCCGGTGATCATCGGGCCGCTCACGTACCTGTGGCTCGGCAAGGCCAAGGACGACTCGGACAAGCTGGCGCTGCTGCCGCGCATCATGCCCGTGTATCGCGCGCTGCTCGACTACTTCCGCGTGATGGACGTCGAATGGGTGCAGATCGACGAGCCGATTCTCGTGACCGAACTCGTTCCGGCCTGGCGCGCCGCGTTTGCGACGGCCTATGAAGGTTTCGAGCTGCGCAGCGTCAAGCTGCTGCTGGCCACCTACTTCGGTCAGCTGCATGACAATCTCGACCTCGCGTGCTCGCTGCCCGTCGACGGTCTGCATATCGACGCGATCAACGCCCGCGCCGAAGTCGCGCTGGCCGCGCAAAAGCTGCCTGCACAGAGCGTGCTTTCGGTGGGCGCGATCAACGGCCGCAACATCTGGAAGACGGATCTGAACGCCACGCTCGACTGGCTCGAGCCGCTCGCGAGGCAACTGGGCGAGCGCCTCTGGATCGCGCCGTCGTGCTCGCTGCTGCACGTGCCGGTGGATCTCGGGAGCGAAGAAAAGCTCGACGCCGAAATCCGTTCGTGGCTCGCGTTCGCGCTGCAAAAGCTCGACGAAGTGAAGGTGCTCGCCACGGCGCTGAATGCCGGCCGCGACAAGGTTGCGGCCGAACTCGCGGCGAACGCCGCCGCCGTTCAGGCGCGCCGCCAGTCGCCGCGCGTGAACAACCCCGCCGTGAAAGCCGCGATCGCCCGCATCGACGCGCAGCTCGGCAATCGTCAGCACGCTTACGCCGAGCGCGCCGCGAAGCAGGCCGCACGCCTGAAGCTGCCCGCCTTCCCGACCACCACGATCGGCTCGTTCCCGCAAACGGCGGAAATCCGCCAGGCGCGCAGCCAGTTCAAGAGCGGCGCGCTCGACGACGCGGGCTACCAGGCCATCATGCGCGCCGAAATCGAGCGCAGCGTGCGTGAGCAGGAGCAACTGGGTCTCGACGTGCTCGTGCACGGCGAAGCCGAGCGCAACGACATGGTCGAATACTTTGGCGAGCAGCTCGACGGCTACGCGTTCAGCCAGTTCGGCTGGGTGCAGTCGTACGGCTCGCGCTGCGTGAAGCCGCCCATTCTGTTCGGCGACATCAGCCGCCCGAAGGCGATGACGGTGGAGTGGATCACCTACGCGCAGTCGCTCACGAACAAGCCCATGAAGGGCATGCTCACGGGCCCGGTGACGATCCTCAACTGGTCCTTCGTGCGTGACGACCAGCCGCGTTCGGTCTCGTGCTGCCAGCTCGCGCTCGCCATTCGCGAAGAAGTGCTCGACCTGGAGAAGGCCGGCGTGGGCGTGATCCAGATCGACGAGGCCGCGCTGCGCGAAGGTCTGCCGCTGCGCCGTGCGCAATGGGGCGAGTATCTGCGCTGGGCCGTCGAGTCGTTCCGCATCACGGCGAACGGCGTGGAAGACGAAACGCAGATCCACACGCACATGTGCTATTCGGAGTTCAACGACATCATCGCGTCGATCGCCGATATGGATGCGGACGTCATCACGATCGAGACCTCGCGCTCGGACATGGAGCTTCTGGATGCGTTCGACGACTTCAGGTATCCGAACGAAATCGGGCCCGGCGTGTACGACATTCACTCGCCGAACATCCCGACCGAAGCGCACATCGTGCAACTGATGCAGAAGGCCGCCGGGCGCATTCCGGCAGAACGCCTGTGGGTCAACCCGGATTGCGGTCTGAAGACGCGTCAGTGGGCCGAGGTGATCCCGGCATTGACCAACATGGTCGCTGCCGCCAGGACGCTGCGCAGCCAGGTGCAATAAGGCGCCGAAGCGCCCCGAGCCGGTCTCGGGGCGCTTCAGTTTTCGAACTCGTCAAGTTGCTCGCGCAACCATCATCGCAATTCGCGCCGCAAGATCTTCCCCGTAGCTGTCTTCGGTAATTCGTCGCGGAACTCGACGATGCGCGGGTACTTGTACGCAGCCATGCGCGCCTTGCAGAACGCGATCAGTTCCGCCGCGTCGGCCACCGCGCCCGCACGCAGGCTCACTACGGCTTTCACGGTCTCGCCGCGATACGGATCGGGCACGCCTACCACGGCCGCTTCGCGCACGGCAGGATGGCCGTACAGCACGTCTTCCACTTCACGTGGCCAGACCTTGTATCCGGCTGCGTTGATCATGTCCTTCTTGCGGTCGACGAGATAGAACCAGCCCGCTTCGTCCATGAAGCCGACGTCGCCGGTATGGAACCAGCCGCCGCGAAACGCATCGGCCGTCGCCGCCGCGTTGTTCCAGTAGCCGGGCACGACCATCGGTCCGCGGCAGACGATCTCGCCCGTTTCGCCGGCAGCGAGCATGTGACCGTCATCGTCGACGATCGCCGCTTCGGCGCCCGGCACGGGCACGCCCATGGCCAGTGCGCCGCTGCGCGGATCGACGGGCGCCGTCCTCTCTAGCGGCACCATATGCGTGGGCGAATTGGTTTCGGTGAGCCCGTACGCGCCGTGGATCACGTGGCCGAACTTCGCGCGAAACGCCTCCACCACGCTGGGGGCGATGGGCGCGCCGCCCGAATAGATCTTCGTGAGCGTCGCGAGTGGCTCGCGGGTCGCATCGGCGTGATGCAGCAGCGCGATGAACACGGTGATCGCACCGATCGTGAATTCCGCGCGGTGTTCCTCGATGGCGTCGAGTGTGGCTGCCGGGTCGAAGCGGTGCGTGAGGATGAGCGGCGCGCACGTAATCCACGCCGCGCCGATGTGGCCGACCAGGCCGGTAATGTGAAAGAGCGGCGCCACGCCGAGTATCGGGCCGCCTTCGCGCAGGCCGCAGAAATCGCGGTACGTCTGCGCATTGAACGCGAAGTTGCCGTGCGTGCAGATCGCGCCCTTCGGGCGGCCGCTCGTGCCCGAGGTGTAGACGAGCATGGCGGGATCGCTCGCCGCCGGCGCGACCGGCGGCGGCTTGCGCCCTGGTTCAATGGCCTGCGCCGCCTGCAAGAGATCGCGTGTGCCGCCCTCGCCTGCCCCGCTCTCCTCGCGCGGTGCGCCGAACACGCGTGGATCGTCGCGTGTCTGCAGCGCACGCGCGCGCGTCGCGAACACGCGCGGTGCAGCGTTGCCTTCGGCTTCGATGCTCGCCATCACTTCGCGAACGACTTCGCCTTCGAGCGCGGCGTCGCAGATCAGCACGCGCGTTTGCGAATCGTCGAGCAGCAGTTTCAGTTCGCGCGCGCGGTTCATCGGATTGACCGGCACCATCACGGCGCCCGCCTTCCAGATGCCAAGCAAGGCCATCACGAACTGCGGCACGTTCTGCAGATAGAGCGCCACACGGTCGCCGCGCTGCACGCCTTCGTCCAGCAGCAAGCAGGCGATGCGGTCGCTCCACGCGTCGACCGTCTGCCAGTCGAGCCTGCCGTCGAAGTAGAGCAGCGCGCTTTCGTGCGGCGCGCGAGCGAGCGCCGCCGCGAACATGTCGAGACCGTTCGTATAGTCCTGGTGAGGATCCGGCTCGATGCCGGTGTCGTATAGCGCGCGCCAGGGAAAGCGTTCACAGGCGTTCACGTTCGTCTCCTCAAGCCGCGTCCGCCGGCTGGCCTACCGTACTGCGCGCCATGAACCAGTAGAACAGCGCCGCGCAGCCCGCGATCGCGCCGCCCATGATGAACGCCAGCGAATACGATCCCGTACGGTCGACGATAAAGCCCGCCACGACCGGCGAGAACGCCCCGCCGAAATAGCCGCCGAAGTTCTGGATCGCGCTCACGGATGCGACCATCGAAGACGGGGCGATGTCGGCCGCGAGCGCCCACGCGTTGCCGATGGTGGCGGCGATGAACGCCAGCCCCAACGTCATCAGCGCGACGCTCGCGCCTATCGTGCTCGCGAGTGGCAGCGCCGCCGCGCACACGCCCGCGCCGATTGCACCCACCACGATCAGCAAGCGCTTGGCGACCATCGGCGACGCCATGCGGCGATCCACGAGTTTCTTCGCGATCCAGCCCGCGGCGATCTCGCCCGCCGCGCCGCCGAACCACGGAATGCTCGCGTAGATGCCCAGTTGTGCGAACGAAATATGAAAGCGATCGAGCAGGTAGAGCGGCAGGAACACGAGGAAGATATTCCACAGCCAGATCGCGCAGAAGTAGCCGAAGATCATGCCCCACACGCTGCGCGAGGCGAACAGCGCGCGCCAGCGAATGGGGGCAGTGGTGAGCGAACGCTCGTGGCCGCCGCCGCCCGCTTCGATATAGGCGAACTCCTCGCGCGTGAGCCGCTTGCTTTGCACGGGATTGCGATAGAGAAACAGGAACAGCACGGCGAAGACGATGCCGATGGCGCCCGTCACGTGAAAGAGCGAGCGCCAGCCGAAGGCGATCATCAACGCGACGAGCACGGCGGGCGCGAGCGCGGGCCCCCACTTCGACGACGAATCCCAGATGCCAGTAGCGAAGCCGCGTTCCTTGGCGGGAAACCACGCCGCCGTGATCTTCGCGGAGGTGGGCCAGCATGGCGCCTCGCCCACGGCGAGCAGCACGCGCATGACGATGAGGCCCGAGATCGAGCCGACCACGCCGGTGAGCCACGTCGCCACGCTCCACCAGATCATGCCCACTGCATAGGCGCGCTTCGCGCCGAAGCGGTCGATGATCCAGCCCGCCGGCAGCTGCATCACGGCGTAGGTCCAGGCGAACACGGTGCCCAGCAGGCCGATCTGCGTGCGCGTGAGGCCGAGGTCGTGAATCATGCCGGGCGCGGCGATCGCGAGATTCGCGCGATCGAGGTAGTTGATGATGCCGCCGAACAGCAGCCAGATCAGCACGCGCCAGCGAAAATTCGCGGCGGTGGCGGCTGTGGCGGTCGATTGTGTGGTGGATGCGGTTGCAACCAGCTCGTCGTCCATCCTGTCTCCTCCTCGTTGGCCTACGTTCTTATGCGTGCGCCGATGCGCAAGCTCGTGAGACTCAAACCGCGTTCGTGCCCAGATCGTGGGACTTTTCGCTGTAGCAGCAACGACACGCGCGAGGGACATTGTGCGCCGGTTGGCGCGAATGGAAAACGCCGTATTTGCATAAACGCATGACGTCGATGTGAATACGCGGATCGTTATCTCTGCCGCATGCTCTCTTACCAACCGTTACACAAGCGAAGCAATCGTTTCACCTGAACGGCGAGCGACTTCATAGAATTCCTCGGACCGTTGAGCAACAAGGCGCCACGCCACAACGGTCCCGCGCAGAGCCGCACGGAAAGCCGCATGACACCAGGCCCTGCGCGTGCAATCGATACCAACTACGCAGAAAGGAGTTCACATGACTCGCCTCTCGCTTGCCTCGCTCATCGCGGCTTCGGCCGCCAGCCTTTGCGCCGTTACGCTGAGCGCCCATGCGCAGACCCCCGCGCCCACCGCGGCTTCTGCCTCGACTTCGGCCGCACCCGGCAAGCTGCACGAAGCCGACAAGGCCTTCATCGCGGACGGCACACAAACCGTCGCCACGCAGCGCGATGCCGCGCGCATTGCCGACTCGCGCTCGACCGACCGCGAAGTGAAGGCTTTCGCCGAAAAACTGGTGGCCGACTATTCGAAGCTGTCCGACTCGATGCGCGCGGCGAGCCCGCGCGGCGTGGACGTGCCGCGCAACGACCCGGATGCGGCCGTGATCAGCAGCATCAATAACCTGCGCGGCGCGGACTTCGACAAGACGTATATCGAGCAGGTCGCGCTGGCCGGCCAGCAGAAGACGCTCTCGGCATTCCAGGCGGAAATCGCCTCGGGCCGCGACGCGGGCCTCAAGAAGGCCGCCACGGAAGGTCTGCCCGTGATCCAGGCCGACTACGCCAAGGCTCAGGAACTCGCCAAGCGCAAGCACCTGGCAGGCTGATGACGATGTGATGTGCGAAGGGGCCGGCCGCATGCGCGCCGGCCCTGCTGCTGCTTACTCGTCCTTCTTCTCGCCGGCCGCGAGGGCGAGCCGCTCCATGCGTCGATCGGGCACGAGCCAGAGCAACGCCACGCCGAAGTAGAAGATCGCGCCAATGCGAGGATAGTCGAACGCCGCGAGCGCAAACCCCGCCAGATACAGCGGCGGCGAAATCTTGCCCTTCACGTCATTGCCCAGCGCGATGGCCAGCGGGCTTTGCGTGCCGTGATAGCGCACCAGCGTGAATTGCAGCACGACGTAAGCCAGCGCGCAGAGCAGCAGGTTGACGCCGTAGAGCGCGGTCGGCCAGCGCCCGAACTCGTTCTCGCCCATCCAGCCCGTGGTGAACGGCAGCAACGAAAGCCAGAACAGCAGATGCAGGTTGGCCCAGAGCACCGCGCCGTTCACGTGGCGCGCCACCTGCAGCATGTGGTGATGGTTGTTCCAGTAGATCCCCACGTAGATGAAGCTCAACACGTAGCTCAGATAGACCGGCCACAGCGGCGC
Organism: Paraburkholderia sp. EG287B; assembly: GCF_040965595.1. NCBI lineage: Bacteria > Pseudomonadati > Pseudomonadota > Betaproteobacteria > Burkholderiales > Burkholderiaceae > Paraburkholderia > Paraburkholderia sp. EG287B. Next base: position 69,369 of record NZ_JBFRCG010000003.1, on the reverse strand, counting down.
GAGCGCAGCGAGATCGTCGCCGTGCGGCACCTTGAGTTCCAGCACCATGATGGTGATGATGATGGCGAGCACGCCATCGCTGAATGCTTCGAGTCGGTTCTTTTCCATCTGCGGAATCGGCTTGCAAGGGATGTAAGGCGAGCGGCAAGTATCGCCGAAGTCGCCGCGCGACGCCACGCAGGCGCTGGGGCGGCGCAGGTGCGTATATTGCGCCACACATGGCGTGCGCGTTCCTGGCCTATGATGGCCTTGAGCGCCACGCCCGGCCGCCCGCCTCGAATCATGAACTCCACGACCTCCGCAACCCGCCACCGCCCCGAGCAACCCGAGCGCCGCGTGCCCGTCTGGGACCTGCCCACGCGTCTCTTTCACTGGCTGACCGTCGTGCTCGTGGCGGCTGCTTACGTCACGCAGCGCATGAACTGGATGCAGATGCACGTGCGCCTCGGCGAGACGCTGCTCGCGCTCGTGCTGTTTCGCATCCTGTGGGGCTGCTTCGGCAGCGAGACCGCGCGCTTCTCGCGCTTCGTCGCTTCGCCGCGCAAGGCCGTCGAGCATCTGCGCCATCTGCTGCGGCGCGAGCCCGACGTCCAGGTGGGCCACAACGCGGCCGGCGGCTGGATGGTTCTGCTGCTGCTCGCGCTGCTGCTGGTCGAAACGCTTACCGGTCTCTACGACAACAACGACATCGCCGACGAAGGCCCGCTCAGCGAAATCGTGCCCGCCAAAATCGCCAATGCGATCGCCGGCCTGCACGCGTGGGGCTGGGATCTGCTCGCGGCCGCGGTCGTGCTGCATGTGTGCGCGATTGCCGTCTATGCGCTCGTCAAAGGCCACAATCTGGTCGGCCCGATGGTGAGCGGCAAAAAGCGCCTGCCTGCCTCGGTGCGCGCGCCCGCGCGCGGGTCGCTGTGGCTCGCGGCCTTGCTGATGGGGTTATCGGGCGTCGTGGTGGCGCTGCTCGCCGCGTATCTCTGACTCCGATGCCGGAAATTGCGGTGTAAAGCGCACGCGAAGCCCGCACAACGCGTAAAATCAGCGCCTCGTTTTCACTCGACAAGAATCATCGATGGCTACCTACCGCGAATTGCTCGCCCAGAAGCGCGAACTCGACGAGCGCATTGAAGCGGCGCGCGCCGAAGCGGCGCACGAGGCACTGGCCAACGTGCGCGCGGCAATCGCCGAATTCGGCTTCACGCCCGACGAGGTGTTCGGCAAGCCGCGCCGCGAAAAGACTGCGCGCCGCGCCCGCAAGGCCGAAGGCAATGAAGGCAAAAAGCGCGAGCGCGCCAATCTGGACCTGTTCGGCGACAACGCCTGACCGGCCACCCACGCCCTTCATAAGCAAACAGGGCCGCAAGGGCCCTGTCGCAAGCAGCCATGCTCGCGCACGCCGGCGGGCGCGAGCATGGCGTGAACACCGAACGCGTTACTGCGCGCCGAGCTTCTTGATCAGCACGTCGAGCTGCGCCACCTCCTCCTGCGTGAGGTCGGTGAGCGGCGCGCGCACCGGGCCCGCGTCGCGGCCCACGAGCTTCGCGCCCGCCTTCACGATGCTCACCGCGTAGCCCGCGCGGCGATTGCGAATGGCGAGGTACGGCAGGAAGAATTCGTCGATGAGCTTGCCCACCGTCGCGTGGTCGTCGGCGGCAATCGCGCGGTAGAACTGCATGGCCGTCTTCGGAATGAAGTTGAACACCGCCGACGAATACACGGGCACGCCCAGCGCCTTGTACGCCGCCGCGTAGACTTCGGCCGTGGGCAGGCCGCCCAGGTACGAGAAGCGGTCGCCCAGACGACGGCGGATCGTCACCATCGCCTCGATCTCGCCCACGCCGTCCTTGAAGCCGATGAGGTTCTCGCAGCGGTCCGCGAGCTGCTCGAGCATGTCGGCGTTCAGCTTCGAATTGGCGCGGTTGTAGACGATCACGCCCATCTTCGGCACCGCCTTGCAAACCTGCTCCACGTGCGCGGCAATGCCTTCCTGCGACGCTTCCGTGAGGTAGTGCGGCATCAGCAGAATGCCTTGCGCGCCGTTGCGCCCGGCTTCCTGCGCGTACTCGATGGCCACGCGCGTCGCGCCGCCCGCGCCCGCGAGAATCGGCACCTTGCCCTTGCAGGTTTCGGTGGCCGTCTTGATGACCTGCGAGTATTCGCTCTTCGTGAGCGAGAAGAATTCGCCCGTGCCGCCCGCCGCGAACAGCGCGCTCGCGCCGTACGGGGCCAGCCATTCGAGGCGCTCGGCGTAGGTGCTCGCGCGGAAGTTGCCTTGCGCGTCGAAGTCGGTCACGGGGAACGAAAGCAGGCCTTCGGAGACGATTTGCTTGAGTTCTTGCGGCGTGGTCATGGTCTTGATCCTGTTGCGAAGTCAGTAAAGGTGTTCAGTCGAAGACGGCGTTCAGCGCACGAGGCACGGACGCTTGTTGTCGAATTTCCAGTTGGGAATGAGGTATTGCATGGCGATCGCGTCGTCGCGCGCGCCGAGGCCGTGCTCCTGGTAGAGCGCGTGGGCCTTTTCCAGCTCGTCCATGTCGATCTCGATGCCGAGGCCCGGCTTGTGCGGCACCTGCACCTTGCCGCCCACGATCTGCAGCGGCTCGCGCGTGAGGCGCTGGCCGTCCTGCCAGATCCAGTGCGTGTCGATCGCGGTGATCTTGCCGGGCGCCGCGGCGGCTGCATGCGTGAACATCGCGAGCGAAATGTCGAAGTGGTTGTTCGAGTGCGAGCCCCACGTGAGGCCCCAGTCGTTGCACATCTGCGCCACGCGCACCGAGCCCTGCATGGTCCAGAAGTGCGGGTCGGCGAGCGGAATGTCCACGCTCTGCAGCTGAATCGCGTGGCCCATCTGGCGCCAGTCGGTCGCGATCATGTTGGTGGCCGTGGGCAGGCCGGTGGCGCGGCGGAATTCCGCCATGACTTCGCGGCCCGAATAGCCGTTCTCCGCGCCGCACGGGTCTTCCGCGTAGGCGAGCACGCCGTGCTTGTCGCGGCACAGGCGGATGGCTTCCGCGAGCGACCACGCGCCGTTCGGGTCGAGCGTCACGCGCGCTTCGGGGAAGCGCTCGGCCAGCGCCGTGACCGCTTCCATTTCCGCGTCGCCCGCCAGCACGCCGCCCTTGAGCTTGAAGTCGTTGAAGCCGTAACGCGCTTGCGCGGCTTCGGCCAGACGCACGACGGCCTCCGGCGTCATCGCCTCTTCGGTGCGCAGGCGCTCCCAGTCGTCGCGGCCATCGGCGCCGCTCGCGTAGGCGAGATCGGTCTTGTTGCGATCGCCAATCAAGAACAGGTAGCCGAGCATCTCCACTTCGCTGCGCTGCTGGCCTTCGCCGAGCAGCGCGGCGACTGGCACGTTCAGATGCTGGCCGAGCAGGTCGAGCAACGCGGCTTCGAGCGCCGTGACCGCGTGAATCGTGGTGCGCAGGTCGAAGGTCTGCAGGCCGCGGCCGCCCGAGTCGCGATCGGCGAACTGCTTGCGCACGGTGTTGAGCACCGACTGCATGTTGCCGATGGACTGGCCGACCACGAACGCGCGCGCGTCGTCGAGCGTCTTGCGGATCGCCTCGCCGCCCGGCACTTCGCCGATGCCGGTGTTGCCCGCGCTGTCGCGCAGCAGCACGACGTTGCGCGTGAAGAACGGACCGTGCGCGCCGGAGAGGTTCAGGAGCATGCTGTCGCGGCCCGCCACAGGCACGACGCGCAACTCGGTCACAACGGGCGTGGCGTTCGCTTGAACGGTTTGTGTAGACATGAACGGATTACCTGTAAAAGTGCGGCGCGCTGCGCCCTGACAATCGAAACCTTGGGTTGATGCGGTCAAGCGTTGGCGGCGACGATCTCCACCCAGTTCGCGCCGTGGCCGCCCTCGCCACGCGAGACGGCTGTGAGCGCGCCGCTCGCCGCATCGACCGCGTAGACCGACACGTGTTGCGATTTTTCTCCGCACGCCACGAGAAAACGGCCCGTCGGGTCGATGCGAAAACCGCGCGGCTGCGTCTCGGTCGTGGTCGCGCCCGCGTATTCGAGCGCGCCGTCTTGAGAGACCTGCAGCGTGAGAATCTGGCTCGTCGTGCGCTCGGACACATAGACGAAGCGCCCATCGGGCGAGACGTGGATATCGGCGGCCCAGACGAGCTTCGCGAGCACGGCGGGATCGGGCTGCACAGGGTCCGTGGGGCTCGGGCGCGCAAAGCCGTCGTTCAGATGCGCGAGCACCGGCGCGCGCGGCGAGACGTGCAGCGCCGTTAGCTTGCCCGTGGCCGCGTCGCGCGCGAGCACCGCCACCGTCGCGCGGAATTCGCTCAGCACGTACAACACGTCGCCGCTGGGCGAAAAGCGCAGATGCCGCGGACCGAAGCCCGCGCCGAGATCGACCGCACCGATCTCGACGAGGCGCCCCGCGTCTTCCAGCGCGAACACAAACACGCGGTCGCTGCCGAGCGACGACGCATACGCGAAGCGCCCGTCGGCGGAAACGATCACCGCGTGCGCGTGCTCGATCTCGCCGATCACCTGCAGCGGCGCGCCATTACCGCTCTCGAGATCGTTCGCGCCATACAGGCTCACGCGATGCTCGCCGTACGAGGCGCCCAGCAGGAAACGCCCCTGCGGCTCGGCACACAGATATGCGAGGCTCGATTCGATCGGCGTCTGCACGCGCGGCGCGAGACTGCCGCTTTGCGCGTCGATGGCGTAGTCGTTGATGCGCTTGTCCGCGCCTCGCGTGGCCGCGTAAAGGCGGCGGCGATCGGGCGAGAGCGCCATCGGCATCACGTTGTCCTGCGCGGCCACGCGGGCTTGCGGCGTGAGCGCGCCGTTACGCGCATCGAGATGAAACACGCCAATGTCGCCGTCTTTCGAATTCGCGACGTAGACGAAGAAGCGTTCGGGGTTCGGCTGGCTCATGGTGCGGGTTTCCTTCTCGATTGAGGGTTGCGCGCGGGCTCAGTGCGCACCGCTGCGGACCGGATCGTCGGCGAAAGCGCGGCGCGACGGCTTGTTACGGGCAAGGAACGCGGCGGCGGCGGCAATCAGCGAGGTCACGCCAAGGCCATAGAGGCCGCCCGTAATCGAGCCCGTATGCTGTTGAAGATAGCCGAAGGTGGCCGGCGCGAAGAACCCGCCCAGGTTGCCGAGCGAATTGATGAGCGCGATCACGCCGGCGGCCACGCGGGTGTCGAGATAGCCCTGCGGCATCGGCCAGAACAGCGACGAAGCCGCCTTGAAGCCGATGGCCGAGAAGCAGATCGCCACGAACGAGAACACCGGGTCCGACGAGGTCGAAGCGAACAGGCCACAGGCCGCGATCACGAGTGCGACGGCGAGCCACGCCTGCTGAAAGCGGTACTTCGCCGAGAGCAGCGCGAAGCAGTACATCGCGACGATCGCGATCATCCACGGAATGGCGTTGTAGAGGCCCACCTGGAAGTCGGTCAGGCCACCCATCTTGCGGATGATCGTGGGCAGCCAGAACGTGGCCGCGTAGATCGTGAGCTGAATGGCGAAGTAGAGGAAGCAGAACAGCACGATCTGCGGGTCCTTCAGGAGGCGCAGCACCGGCACGTGCGCGCCCGTGGCGGCTTCGCGCTCGGCCTGCTCGCGCACCATGTAGGTCTCGAGCGCGCCCTGTTCGTCGTTCGTGAGCCAGTGGGCATCGCGAATGCGCGACTTCAGGAACACCCAGCTCACGCCGCACAGCACGATGGAAAAGCCGCCTTCGATCAGGAACATCCACTGCCAGCCCGCGAGACCGAGGCCGCGCACCGACAGCAGCGCGCCCGTGATCGGGCCCGAGAGCACCGACGCGAACGCCGAGCCCGCGAGAAACACGGCCGCCGCCTTGCCGCGTTCCTTCTGCGGCAGCCACTGCGCGAAGTAATAGATCACGCCGGGAAAGAAACCGGCTTCGGCTACGCCCAGCAGAAACCGCAGCACGTAGAACGAGGTGTCGTTGTGCACGAACGCCATGGCGGCGGCCACCACGCCCCACGTGCCCATGATGCGCGTGAGCCACGCGCGTGCGCCATACTTTTGCATGAGGATGTTGGACGGCACCTCGAAGATCGCGTAGCCCACGAAGAACAGCCCCGCGCCGAACCCATACGCCGCCGCCGAAAGGCCGATATCGGCTTGCATGTGCGCGCCGGCGAAACCGACGTTCACACGGTCGATATAGTTCGCGATGAACATGATGAGGAAGAGCGGGAGCACGTGCCGCAGGACCTTGGCGCTGGCTGACTCCAGCAGGTCCTCATAACGGTTGGCGGGGGCGGACATCGGGGTTGTCTCCTTCAGGCGCAGGCAGCGCGCGGATTGGATGCTTCGTGGTACGTTGTCTGATGACATTCTAGGCTTGCGCACCGAGGGAGCCAACGTCGTGTTTACCCTGCTCCGGAACCGGAATCATAACCGATAAAGCTCGAATCTGCGCGCCTGTAGCGGTTCTGGGCTGCTGCAGCCGCCTGCCGCGGGTGGGCGCTGGCGACGATCTGGCGTATGATAGTTGTACGATGACTTAACTCACTGCAACGAGACTCGGAGACGATATGCAAATCACTGGCGACATGCTCATTGGAGGCCGCGCGGTGCGCGGCTCGGAAAAGCCGCTCGCGGCTTTCAATCCCGCCACGGGCGAAGCGATCCCCGCACCGGCCTTCGGCAGCGGCACGGCCGCCGACGTCGACGCCGCCTGCCAGCTCGCCGCCGCGGCGTTCGACGCGTACCGCACGCTACCGCTCGCTGTGCGCGCGGCGTTCCTCGAACGCATCGCCGACGGCATCGCCGCGCTCGGCGACATGCTCACCGAACGCGCCCACGCGGAAACCGGCCTGCCCAAGGCGCGCCTCGAAGGCGAGCGCGGCCGCACCGTCGGTCAACTCAAGTTGTTCGCGCAGGAAGTGCGCCAGGGACTGTGGCTCACGCCCACGCTCGACGCCGCCCTGCCCGAGCGCAAGCCGCTGCCGCGCGCCGACCTGCGTCTGCAGAAAATCGCGCTCGGCCCGGTCGCCGTGTTCGGCGCGAGCAACTTCCCGCTCGCGTTCTCTGTGGCGGGCGGCGACACGGCCGCGGCGCTGGCGGCGGGCTGCCCGGTCATCGTCAAGGCGCACGGCGCGCACCTCGGTACTTCGGAGATGGTCGGCCGCGTGATCCAGCAGGCCGTGCAGGAGATGGGGCTGCCCGAGGGCGTGTTCTCGCTCATCGTCGGCGCGGGGCGCACCGTGGGCGAGGCGCTCGTCGCGCATCCGGCCATCAAGGCCGTCGGCTTCACCGGCTCGCGCGCGGGCGGCACGGCGCTCATGCGCATCGCCGCGAACCGGCCCGAACCCATTCCCGTCTACGCGGAAATGAGCAGCATCAATCCCGTGTTCCTGCTGCCCGAGGCGCTCGCGGCGCGTGGCGCGGCCATCGCACAGGGCTTCGTCGATTCGCTCGTGCTCGGCGCGGGTCAGTTCTGCACGAATCCGGGTCTGGCGATCGGCATCGAGGGCCCGGCGCTCGACCAGTTCGCACAGGCGGCTGCCCAGGCGCTGGGCATCAAGCCCGCGCAGACCATGCTCACAGAGGGCATTCATGCGGCGTATGAAGAAGGCGCGCGGCGCCTCGCCGAAACCCAGGGCGTGAGCGCCCTCGCGCAAGGCCAGAGCGCGAGCGGCCCGAACCAGGCGTTTGCCGCCCTCTTCATGACCGACGCGCAAACCTTCCTCGCGCAGCCCGCCCTCGAAGACGAAGTGTTCGGCCCGGCCTCGACGCTCGTGCGCTGCAAGGACGAAGCCGAACTGCTCGCCGTGGCCGAGCACTTCGCGGGCCAGCTCACCGCGACGATCCAGATGGACCGCACCGACGTGCCCGCCGCGATGCGCCTCGTGCCGATTCTCGAACGCAAGGCCGGCCGCCTGCTCGTGAACGGCTTCCCGACCGGCGTGGAAGTCACGCACGCGATGGTGCACGGCGGCCCGTTTCCGGCCACCTCCGATAGCCGCGCGACCTCGGTGGGCACGAGCGCGATGGAGCGCTTCCTGCGGCCGGTGTGTTATCAGGACTTCCCGGCCGAGCTGCTGCCGCAGGCACTGGCGGACGCCAATCCGCTCGACCTCTGGCGGCGCAAAAACGGCGAGCTGGTGCGAAGCTGAGTTGCCTCATCGGCGCCTTTCGCGCATCGCAAATGAAAACAGCGGCTGTTGGCCGCTGTTTTTCCATGGAGGCGACGCTGGAACGCGCTACGCCTTTTCGCCGGACTCCGCCGCCGCGCGGCGCAGCCGCTCGCGGCTGCTCGACAGATGCATGCGCATGGCCGCGCGTGCGCCATCCGGATCGTGCCGGGCGATAGCGTCGAAAATGCTCTCGTGCTCGCGGTTCACCAGCTCGGCGTAAGCCTGCGGATCGCGATGCGCGATGCCGGCCGAATCGACGCGCCGGCGCGGTATCAGCGCCGCGCCCATCTGCGTGAGGATGTCGACGAAATAGCGGTTGCCCGTGGCGCGCGCCACCGAGATGTGGAATTCGAGGTCGGCGCCCGAGCTGTCGCCGCCCGTGCGGATGACGACGTCGAGTGTGTCGAGCGCGGCGCGCATGCCCGCGAGGTCGCGCTCGCTCGCACGCTGGGCGGCGAGGCCCGCGGCCTCCGTTTCGAGGCTGATGCGCAGCTCCAGCACGGACAGCACATCGTCCAGCGTGCTGGCCGGGACGACGTCGAGATCGAGCGGCTCGCGGCGCGGCTCCAGCACGAAGCTGCCGATGCCGTGACGCGTTTCGATCACCGACATGGCTTGCAGACGCGAGATCGCCTCGCGCACCACCGTGCGGCTCACGCCCAGTTGCGTCATGAGGTTGCTTTCGGTGGGCAGTTTGTCGCCGGGCTTGAGCGCGCGCGTGGCGATCTGCTCGCTGATGAAGTTGACGACCTGCTCGGCGAGATTGCGGCTACGCGCGGCGATGGGCGTGGCAAGCGACTCCGCCATGTGGATCTCCTTGGCTCGATATGCGTGCGTAAGTCGTTCCATTATACGTTGTCGGACAACCGCCGGAAAAGCGCGCGAGCATGCGACTGAGGACATCCTACGACTGCATGATGGGCGCCATCCAGGCAGGCCCGGACACCCCACGAAACCGCGCCGCAAACGATCCTCATTTTATTTCGCATTCCGATGCAATTCGCGCCGTTCCGAGCCGCGGCGGGGAACGCATATCGTTGTGTTAGCAAACATGTCTCGCTGCAATAATCCGGCAGATTTATTTGCACATCCTGGCTGCACAAGTCGTCGTTCTCCGATAATCTCCTCGAAAAGGTGCGCGCCCGGCCGTCTTGCACAATGAGAATCCCCCACGGACGACGCCTCAACTGATATCGAATCGCAACGCGTTTGTGTCGTTACCATCCGCAACGAGGGAATCATTGAGAACCCGCATCGTCCTGATCATCCTTGCGCTCGCGCTGCCATGGGCGCCGCTCCTCGCGGCGCCGCCCGCCGAGCCCGCGCCTGACACGATGCAGGCCCGCGTGATGGGTTGCGCGGCCTGTCACGGCGCACACGGCGAAGGCACCGACAACGACTACTTCCCGCGTCTCGCGGGCAAGCCGGCGGGGTATCTGTTCAACCAGCTCGTCGCCTTCCGCGACGGCGGCCGCAGCTACCCGCCCATGAACTATCTGCTGGCGTATCTGCCCGACGCCTACCTCAAGCAGATCGCGGAATTCTTCTCGCAGCAGCACCCGCCCTATCCGCTGCCCGCCAAACCCACGGTCGATGCAGCCACGCTCGCGCTCGGTAAAACGCTCGTCATGAACGGCGATAGCAAGCGCAACGTCCCGGCCTGCGCAGGCTGCCACGGCGCCTCGCTCACGGGGATGCAGCCGGCCATCCCGGGCCTCGTGGGCCTGCATGCGAACTACATCAGCGCACAGCTCGGCGCGTTCCGCTACGGCACGCGCCGAGCCGCCGCGCCCGACTGCATGCACGACATTGCCACCCGTCTCGCCGACCGCGACATCACCGCGATCGCGGCCTGGCTCTCGTCGCAACCCGCGCCCGCCGATACGACGCCGGCGGCGGCCTCGCCGCTGCCGCTCGCGTGCGGCAGCGTCCACAACTAGCCGGGGCCTCGACGTGCGCAGACTTCGATCCCTTCTCCCGTCGTCGTCAAAGCCGCTCGCGACGCGCCTCTCGCTCGCGGCCGCCACGCTCTGCATGGGCGCCGCGGTCGCGCTCGCGCAAACGGCCGCGCCCAGCGCGAACGCGGCGGACGCGGCGAGCGCCGCCGCGGCGGCAGCCGCGGCCAACGCGAAGCCGCTCGCGCACAACGCCGAACTGATCGCGCGCGGCGAATACCTCGCGCGCGCCGGCGACTGCATTGCATGCCACACGGTGCCTTCCGAGCAGATGTTTGGCGGCGGCCGCCCGATGGAAACGCCGTTCGGCACGCTCTACACGCCGAACATCTCGTCGGACAAGACCTTCGGCATCGGCGCGTGGACCGCCGACGAGTTCTACCGCATGCTGCACGAGGGCAAGTCGCGCGACGGCACGCTGCTCTATCCGGCCATGCCGTTCGCGTCGTACACCAAGGTCACGCGCGCGGACTCGGACGCCATCTTCGCGTACCTGCTCTCCACGCAGCCCGTGCACAAGGAGAACCGCCCGCACGACCTGCGCTTCCCGTATAACAAGCGCGCGCTGCTGCTCGGCTGGCGCACGCTGTTCTTCCGCCAGGGCGAGTTCAAGCCCGACCCGAAGCAGTCCGCCGAATGGAATCGCGGCGCCTATCTCGTGGAAGGCCTCGGCCACTGCACGATGTGCCATACGGCCATCAACGCGCTGGGCGGCAACTCGCCCTCGAAGGCGTTCGAGGGCGGTCTGATTCCCGTGCAGAACTGGTACGCGCCTTCGCTCACCTCGAACAAGGAAGCGGGCCTCGGCGACTGGAGCATCGAGGACATCGTCGATCTGCTGCACGCGGGCGTGTCGAAGCGCGGCGCCGTGTACGGGCCGATGGCCGAAGTGGTCTACGACAGCTTCCAGTACCTCACCGAAGACGACGTGCGCGCCGTGGCCGTCTATCTGAAGTCGCTGCCGGGCCGCAACAACGAGGTCGACAAGTCGCCCAAGAGCACCTTCGTGACGGAGGAAGCCGCCCGCCTCGTGCCGCTCGGCAGGAAGATCTACGAGTCGCAGTGCGCGGTCTGCCACGCCACCGAAGGCCAGGGCAAGCCCCCGCATTTCCCGCCGCTCGCCGACAACCAGTCGATCCAGATGAACTCGGCCGTGAATCCCATCCGCATGGTGCTCAACGGCGGCTATGCGCCAGGCACGCACAAGAACCCCATGCCCTATGGCATGCCGCCCTTCGCGCAGTCGCTCTCCGATGAAGAAGTGGCGGCCGTGGTCACGTATATCCGCACGGCGTGGGGCAATCACGGCACGCCGGTTTCCGAACACGAAGTGAACGCGCTGCGTTCCGCGCCGCTTTTCTGAGGCTGCGATGATCGAAACTCCCGTACCCGAACAACCGGGCGAGCGCCCGCAACACGAACAGGTCGACGAGATCGTGGCCACCGGCCCGGGCGGCGCGCTCGCCCTGGCGGGCATCGCCACGGCGATCGTCGCCGCGCTCTGGTTCATCTTCTACTTCGTCGTGTTCCTGCCGCGCGGCGTCATCCAATAGCTCAGACAGACAAGAAAAGGCCGGCCTCATGTCGAATCCGCTCGATAACCATGCCAGTGCCGAAGTCGCCGCGCGCGTCGAGCGCCGCTGGGCGACGCTCATGGTGGCGTTCGTCTCCCTGCTCGTCGCCGTGGTGGTGTTCACGGGCCTGCACTGGGCCATGATGCCGCCTTCGCGCGTGGAGCTCGTCAATCCGCAAACGCTGCACGTGTCCGGCGAATTCGTCGAGTCGAACCTCGGCAGCGCCGTGGAGACCGACGGCTCCGTGACGGTGCGCATCCTCGCGCAGCAGTACTCGTTCACGCCGCAATGCATCCTCGTCCCGGCGAACACGCCCGTTACCTTCCGCGCGACGAGCGCCGATGTCGTGCACGGCTTTCTCGTCACGGACACCAACCTGAACTCGATGGTCGAGCCGGGCTACATCTCGACGTTCCGCACGACCTTCGACAAACCCTCCGACCACCTCATGCCGTGCCACGAATACTGCGGCACGGGCCACCAGGGCATGTGGGCCCACGTGAAGGTCATCGACCGCGATGCCTTCATGCAGATGGCGAACCAGCCAGGCAATTCAGCGCGGAGACTCAGCTGTGTTAAATAACAAGCGACTCGTACTCGCCCACTTCTGGCTCGCGTTCATCGTCTTCGGCGTGGCGCTGCTGCTCGGCGCGTGGCAGATGTTCGTACGCAGCCCGCTGCATCCGTGGCTCAACGACCCCGAGCTGTACTACCGCTCGGTCACGGAGCACGGCACCGTGATGGGTTACGTGTTTCCCACGCTCATCGCGATGGGCTTCGGCTACGCGGTCAGCGAACTGGCGCTCAAGCGCCCGCTCGTGGGCGTGAAGTGGGCCTGGCTCGGCTTCATCCTGCTCGCGCTCGGCGCCGTCACGGCCTCGGTGCCAGTGGCGCTCGGCCTCGCCTCCGTGCTCTATACGTTCTACCCGCCGATGATCGGCAACGTGTTCTATTACCTCGGCGTCGTGCTCGTCGTGGTGGGCTCGTGGGTCTGGGTCGCGCTGATGGGCATCAACACCGCAAAGTGGAAGCGCGAGAACCGCGGCAAACCGCTGCCGCTCGCCATGTTCGCAACCACGGCGGGCGCCTATCTGTGGGGCTGGACCGCGGTGGGCGCGGCCATCGAAGTGCTGTTCCAGATCCTGCCCGTGGCCTTCGGCTGGCGCAATACGATCGACGCGGGCCTCGCGCGCGTGTTCTTCTCCTGGACCCTGCACGCCATCGTCTACTTCTGGCTCGTGCCCGCCTATATCGCGTACTACACGATCGTCCCGCGCGCGATCGGCGGCCGGCTCTACAGCGACGTGATGGCACGCATCTCGTTCATCCTGTTCCTCGTGGTGGCCATGCCGATCGGGATTCACCACCTGTTCGCCGATCCGCAGGTGGGCTCGGGCTTCAAGTTCGTGCAGTCGGTGTTCACGGCGCTCGTCTCGGTGCCCACGCTCCTCACCGTGTTCACGATCTGCGCGTCGGTCGAGATCGCCGGGCGCCTGCGCGGCGGCAAGGGCCCGTTCGGCTGGATCGCGAAGCTGCCGTGGCAGAACCCGCAAATGCTGGCCGTGGCGTTCTCGTTCGTCATGCTCGGCTTCGGCGGCGCGGGCGGCCTCATCAACATGAGCTACCAGCTCGACCAGTCCGTGCACAACACGCAGTGGATCACGGGCCACTTTCACCTGATCTACGGCGGCGCGATCGTCATCATGTACTTCGCCATCGCCTACGACCTGTGGCCGCAGATCACGGGCCGCGCGCTCAACAACTGGCGCCTCATGCGCTGGCAGCTGTGGCTGTGGTTCATCGGCATGATCGTGACGACCTTCCCGTGGCACCTGGTCGGCCTCATGGGCATGCCGCGCCGCATGGCCTACTACGACTACAGCGACCCGGCGCTCGCGGGCCAGGGCGCGCTCGTGGTGCTCTCGGCCATTGGCGGACTGATCCTCGTGGTCTCGGCGGTGCTGTTCTTTACCGTGCTGCTGCAGGGGCATCGCAGCGAGGCGGCCGCGCCCGAGGAATATCGCTTCAGCAAGCCGGTGCACGAGTCGGCCACGCTGCCGGTGGCGCTCAATAGCTTCGGGCTGTGGGTCGTGCTGATGGTCGCCCTCACGATCACCAATTACGGCTACCCGATCGCGCAACTGCTGGCGACGCCCGAAACGGCCGTGCCCGCGATCCCGATTGGAGCACAGCGATGAGCGACGAACGCCTGTTCTCGTTTCGCAATGTGTGGTTTCGCGCGAGCGTCGGCACGGCCATCGTCGTGTTCGTCGTCTCCGTGCTGATCGGCTTCATCTGGCTGCCTTCCGCCAAGAGCGACCCGTATTTTCAGGGCATCTGGACGGCGATCTGCAGCGCGGCCGGCGTGCCGCGCGACTGGCACCCGGTCGGATCGGCGGTGCCGCCGGGCTACAAGCTGAGCCAGGTCGAACTGACGCCGCACATGCTCGATGGGGCGACGACGCTCTCGGTTGGCCGCGGCGCGACGCTCGCCTTGCGTTGCACGATGTGCCATGGCCCGCGCGGCATCAGCATGGCCAATTCGCCGAATCTGGCGGGCCAGTTCGCCATCGTGGTGTTCAAGGAACTGCACGACTTCCAGACCGGCGCCCGCCAGAACGCGGTGATGTCGCCCATGGCGCGCGATCTGTCCGACGAGGACATGCGCGACCTCGCCGCCTACTACGCCTCGCTGCAGCCGATCGCGCACCTGCATGGCGGCGCGCCCGCCATCGTGGCGCACGGCGCGCCGCTGCGCAATATTCCCGCGTGCGCGTCCTGCCATGGCGGCGTGGACAGCAAGATCGGCAGCCCGTGGCTCGACGGCCTGCCGGCCGCGTACACCAAGGCGCAGTTGCTCGCGTTCGCGAACGGCACGCGCCACAACGACATTTCCGAGCAGATGCGCAATATCGCGCGCAACATGACGCCCGAGGAAATCGACGCGGCCGCCGCCTGGTACGCGGGCGAAACGCCGCCGAAGCAACCCTGAACCCACCCCTGCGGGACTTGCGGCGGTACGCAAATTGCGCGCCCTGCACGTCCTTCATCCAAACTCGCGGAGCGACATCATGCAAAAGACGGCATCGGCAAAATGGCACGGCGGCATCAAGGACGGACAAGGCACGATCTCGACGCAAACCGGCGTGCTCAAGGAAGCGCCGTACGGCTTCGCCTCGCGCTTCGAAGGCGGTCCCGGCACCAACCCCGAGGAGCTGATCGGCGCGGCCCACGCGGGCTGCTTCACGATGGCGTTCTCGCTCTTTCTCACCCAGGCGGGCTTCACGGCCGAGAGCATCGAGACGAAATCGACCGTCACGCTCGACAAGGTGGGCGAAGGCTTCGCCATCACGAGCTGCCAGCTCGACATGACCGCGAAGATTCCGGGCATCGATCAAGCGAAGTTCGACGAGCTCTCGAAGGGCGCCAAGGAAAACTGCCCGGTGTCGAAGCTCTTCGCCAACAACGCGAAGATCACGCTCAACGCGAAGCTCGTTTGAGAGGCTGTCATGGCCATCCCCCATGCCGCGCCGGGTGAGGTCTTCGACGTGCGTCCGCTGGGCGGCGCGCTCAAGAACACGAAGTCGACCACCCTGATCCGCGCGCAGCAACTCGAAGTCATGCGCATCGTGCTGCCCGCGGGCAAGCGCCTGCCCGAGCACAGCGTGCCCGGCGAGATCACGGTGCAGTGCGTGGAAGGCGTGATCCGCTTCTTCGTGAACGGCGACCCGCGCACCATGCACGCCGGCGACATGCTGCTGCTCGGCGGCGGCGAAACGCACGCGCTGGAAGCGCTCGACGATGCCTCCGTGATCGTCACGATTCATCTTGCCCATGGGGACAAGTAGGGCTAGCGCGGCATCCACCACAAAAAAAGGGCGTGTCCCGGCGAATACCGGACACGCCCTTTTACTTGCCCAAGACGGGCTGCCCCGCCCCGCTCATGGCTTCGACGGCAACGGCTCGTCGTTGAGCGTCTTGAGGAACGCGATGATGTCCTGAATGTCGCTTTGCGTCATCGCGGGCTTGTCGCCGAACTTGCGGTCGAACGGCGCATCGGTCACGTCCACGTTCTTCTGGAACTGCGGCGGAATATCGTCGTACTTGTCGATCTTGCCGTCGGGGCCGCGCGGATAGAACTTGCCCGGGTCGGTATTGCGATCGTTGTAGAACGCCATCACGTCGTCGAGGTTGTGATACACGCCGTTATGGAAAAACACCGTGCGCGTGGCCGAATTGCGCAGCGTGGGCGTGAGGAACATGCCGCAGTACTGCGTCTGGTCCTTGAAGTCCGAACGGAACGGGCCGCATACGCCCATATCGAAGAAGTGCGGGTCCTTGTTCTGCGCGAGCTTGTTGTTGCGCGGCACGCCCAGCGCCTCGTACTGGTAGTCCGTGAACATGGGCGGCAGGCCGTCCTTGCCGGGCTTCGAGAGATGGCAGCCCGCGCAGTTCGCCTTGTTCGGGTCGTTGAAGAGGCGCAGGCCGCGCAGTTCCGCTTGCGAGAGGCGCGCATGGCCTTCGAGCCAGCGATCGTACTTACTGTTATACGGGTGGAACGACTGATCTTCCACCTGGTAGCGCGAGATCGCGAACATCGCCTCCGCCACCGCCAGCTTCGGGTCGCTGAAGATCCGCTCGCCGAACAGTTCCGCGAAGTGCTTCGCATACGGCGCTTTTGCGAGCTTCGTCGCCACCTGCTCGATGCTCGTGTTCGCCATTTCCACAGGGTTGAGCAGCGGGCCATACGCTTGCTGCTGCAGCGTGTCGGCGCGGCCGTCCCAGAACAGGCCGCCCTGCGGCACCATCTCCACGGAGGTCGATGCGCCGCCCGCCACCTTCTGCGACTTCACGACGTCGGCGGCGGCGCTGGCCTGCTGGACGACCGTCGGCGCGTCGTCGGCTTCACCCTGGTCGGGACCGATGCTGAAGTTCGGTTGACGGTACAGATACATGAGCGAAGGCGGCGGGCGATAACCCTGCTGGTTCATCGCGAGGCCGCCCATCTGCACGTCGTGCCCGTTGGGAGGCCCGTAGGAACGGCCGGGGCTATGGCACGAAGAACAGGACTGCTGACCGGAGCCCGAGAGCGCCGGATCGAAAAAGAGCTGCTTGCCGAGCTGCGCCATCGCCGAAAGCGGTGCGACTGGCGGGCGCTGCAGCACCACGGGGTGTGGATTCGCGCCCGTCAGGTTCTCGACGACCTCGCCCACGGCATCGGGCACGTCGGCCGGGAACGCCACGGCGTAGGCGCAGAAACCCAGTGCGCCGACCGCGATCACGGCGGCGGCGGCGCGCAGGACGATCCGCGCGGGGCTCGCCGCGCTGCGCGGTTTGGGTGAAGACGGTGTCGGCGAAGTGGAAAGCTCGGACATGATGCGATCTTTCTTTGCGTACTACCACGAAAAGGAAAAGCCGAACGCCGCGAGCAGTTGAGCTCCGCGCCGTCGATCTGATCGACGTCCGGCGTCTGATGTAAGGCGCAATTACATGTTGCATCGCCGAGAAGCGAGCGCATTACAACATCGCAAGATGACTACACGGCGACCGTTTAATTTCCGAATACTTTCAATGATTTTCAAACTCGAAAGAATCTCTGGAGGGGCCGTGTGGACTAGGTTCTGGATACGGCCCCGGATACGGTCCACGCACGGGGGCCGGGATTGAGCCCATTGCACTCCGTGCGGCGCGAGCTATAACTGAAAACACAGTGCGGATGTTCTCTGCGCGCCCGCTCGCCCCTTCTTCTTGCGCCGCGCCGCGCTGTGCCGCCCCCGAATGCGTGGGCGCGCTTCCTTCGTGAGCAGTGAGCTAAGACGTTCGGCAGCCGTGCGCTGCGCGCAGGCATCCCGACTTTCCAGAATGAGTGTGCGGCTTCAGGCTTTGCCTTTTGCTCGCGCGCACCTTCGCCGCGGCGTCACTCCGCCGTTATCCCGCAGTGACTTCGTCGTTGCCGCGAAGGCGCACTCACGAACTCGAGAAAGGAGGTTGATATGACATTACGCCTGGCATTGATCGCCACATGCGTAGCGGCCGTGGCAGCCGTTGCGCCCGGCACGGCGCGCGCGAAGGACGAACCCGTTTCGGAGCAGCGCGCGCATCAGACGATGACCGACGATGCCGATGCTTCGGCTCAGGCCAGCACCGACATGTCGTATGGCGGCACGCCCGATACGCACAGCGCCTCGGGCCATCGCACGGGCAAGATGTGCTGGCCGCGTCCCGACTGCGACGTGTTTTTTGGTCACTGAAACGCGCCCGCTGAACGAGCGCCGATGAGCCCGAGGCGGCGGCGCGCAAGATCCGCCGCCCTCGCCTCTCACACTTTCAACGCCTGCGCGCGGGCGGGTTGCCGCTTTATGCGCGCCGGGCGAAACCCACCGCGCGCCACGTAAACAGCGCCCCCGCCAGCATCAGCAGGCTCGTGCCGAGGAACACGGCGCGCATGCCCAGATGCCCGCCGACGAAGCCGCCGATCAGCGGCCCGAGCACCTGCCCCGCGAATTGCGCCGAGACCGAATAGCCGAGCACGCTGCCCGCGGCAAGATCCGGCGCGTTGTGACGAATCACCGTCGCGATGCACGGCAGCAGCGCCG
Organism: Paraburkholderia sp. EG287B; assembly: GCF_040965595.1. Lineage (NCBI taxonomy): Bacteria > Pseudomonadati > Pseudomonadota > Betaproteobacteria > Burkholderiales > Burkholderiaceae > Paraburkholderia > Paraburkholderia sp. EG287B. The sequence goes on along the minus strand of NZ_JBFRCG010000003.1, from coordinate 51,097 downwards.
CGAGCGACACGCCCATGAGAAAGCGCAGCACGACGAGTTGCCAGCCCGCCGTGACGAACGCCTGCGGTACGAGCAGTACCGCCGAGGCCGCCAGCGCCACGACGATCACTTTCGCGTGCCCTGCACGGTCCGCCACGCGCCCAAGCCGCGAAGCGGCGACGATGCTGCCGAGCGCCGCCGCCGACATCGCGAGGCCCGCGACGAACGTCACGCGCGCGGGGTCGTGCACGAGCGTCGCCACGTACACGGTGATGATGGGTTCGATCGACATGTTGGCGAGCATCAGCAGCATGCCCGTCACGAGCATGGCGACGATCGGGCGCTTGTCGGGCAGCGCCGACCAGCCGCCCTTGTGCGCCGCATGCGCTACGCGCGCGGGGCGCGGCGCTTCCTTCACGAACACGCAGGTCGCGATGAAGGCCGCGAAGATCGTTGCGCCCGCCACCCAGAACGTGGCGCGCAGGCCGATGAGCGGCGGCAGCGTGCCACCCAGCAGCGGTCCGATCAGATTGCCGGCCATGATTCCCGACGACAGCACGCCGAGCGCCCACGCCGAGCGGTGACGCGGCGTTTGCGTGGCGACGAGGATGGTCGAGCCCGACGAATAGCCGCCCGCGAAACCCGCGAGCAAACGCAGCGCGACGAGCTGCCAGATATTGCGCGACATGCCGATGAGCGACATCGTGACCGCCATGCCGAGGCTCGCACGCACGAGCATGGGCTTGCGGCCGTAGCGGTCGCCGAGGCGCCCCCACAGGGGAGCGACGAGCGCCGCCGTGAAGAACGTCGCGCTGTACGCAATGCCCGACCACTGCACGATCGCCGCGTGGCCGCGCACGCCCAGTTCCTCCACGTAGAGCGGCAGGAACGGCAGCATCAGCGTCATGGCGACGAGCGTCGTGAACGAACCCACCACGCAGACCGCGAGATTGCGCCGCCAGTGTTGCTCGACTTCGGCGTCGTGCGGGTTTTGGGGTGGTGGTTGCTGCGTGCCGGAAGCGGCAGACGAAGCCGTGGATGAAGCAGTGGAAGTCGAGTCGGACGCCCCGGCGCGATCGCGTGGCGGATCGTCGGGGTCTTCTGCGCGGGAGGTCATCGGCGGATCGAGGCAGCGGCGGGCGACGCGCTTCACCCGCTTGCCGGGCGAAGTCGCAAGGCACCTACGTTAAGCGAAGCGCGCCGCGCGTGTCAATTTTTTAAGCGTCCGCCGAAGATGGGCGCTCAGGCGCCGGCCGGCCGAAGGGACTGGCAAGAGGCGCGCCGTTCGTTTGCCGCTTATTGCACCGCCGTCTGCAGCAGCCCCACGACGCGCTGCAGCGGCACGAGCACTTCGGCGTCGATGCCATAGAGCGGGCCGAGCGTCTGCGAGACGTCGCGATAGTCGAGCCGCGTATGCCCTTCGTTGTCTTCCCAGATCACCATGCGCAGCGGCAACTCCACCGCCGCGTGCGGGTTGGCCGCCATGACGGGCGTCCCCGCCTTCGGATTGCCGAACAGGATGAGGCGCGTGCGGCGCAGGCTGAGCCCGGCGGTCTCGGCGGCTTCGCGCTGGTCGACGTCGGCGAAGATATCCGCACCCGCCTTGGCCAGCGCGGTCTTCAGGCGCGCGATCGTCGTGTCGAAGTCGTGGGCGCTCTTGAGCGCCAGCACGGACGAGGGATGTTGCCCGTATTCGGCCATGACAGACTCCTCCTATGGCGCACGGCCCGCGCGAATGCGCGATGCATGCAACGGCACTTTATCCCAGAATGCACGGCGGATGATCCAGGGCGCACGCGGGCAGGCGTCAGGCGCACGGCTTGCCGGCACGCGTCTTCTTCGCGCCATGCGACCGGGCGCCGTGCGCCGCCTGGTGCGACCACGCACGCCACCACGCCCATGCCGCGCCTGCCGAGAGCACGGCGTCAATCAGCAGATTCACACGCATGCCCGCGCCGATCGATGCGCGCCCCGCGATCATGGCGCCCGCCACGGCCACGCCGAGCGCCGCGCCGGTCTGCCGGGCGGCGTTCAGTACGCCAGCGGCGATGCCCGCGCGGCCCTGATCGACCGTCGCCATGAGCGCCGCCGTGGCCGCCGGCGTAATCAGGCTCGCGGCGAAACCGATGGCCGGCAGCGGCAAGGCCAGCAAGTCGTAGCGCGCCGTCGTGCCGCAAACCGCCGCGCCGAGATAGCCCGCCGCCGCGAGCAGGCAGGCGAGCGCGACGAGCGCGCGCGGTCCGAGCCACGCCACGGCGCGCCGCGACAGCAGACTGCCGAGCGGCACCACCACGGTGAGCGGCAGGAAGGCGAGGCCCGCGCGCAGCGGCGCGTAGCCGCGCTCCTGCTGGAGATAAAGGCTGAGCCCGAACAGCAGACCGTAGAACGTGAACGCCGAAATCATCGAGACCAGCACGGCCGCGCTGAACACGCGCTCGCGGAAGAAGCCGAGCGGCAGCATAGGCTGCGCGCGATGCTTTTCTAGCGCGACGAAGACGATCGCCGCCCCACCCGCCAGCACGAGACCGCCCACGACGAGCGGCGCACACCAGCCGTGCCCGGGCGCCTCGATGATGGCGGCATTGAGCAGCGCCAGCGCCGCGATGGCCGCGGCCTGGCCCGCCAGATCGAGCCGGCGCGGCGCGCCCGGGCGCGGCTGCGGCGCCACGCGCGCGGCCATGGCGATGCCCGCGAGGCACACCGGCACGTTGAGCAGAAAGATGCTGCGCCAGCCGACGAGCCCGATCAGCACGCCGCCCAGCAACGGGCCCGCCGCCATCGCGACGCCGCCGAGCCCGGCCCACACGCCGAAGGCGGCCGCGCGCTCGCGCGCGTTGGCGCATGCGCCGTTGATGAGCGCCATCGAGGCGGGCACGAGCAGGGCCGCGCCCATGCCCTGCAGCACCCGTCCGAGCGTGAGCAGCGCGAGGCTCGGCGCGGCGCCGCACAACGCCGAGGCCGCGGTAAACACCGCGAGCCCGGCCATATAGACCTGGCGCGCGCCGAGCCGGTCGCCGAGCGTGCCGCCCGAAAGCAGCAGGCTCGCGAACGTGAGCGTATAGGCGTTCACGACCCATTGCAGGCCGGCCACGCCGCCCGCAAGACTCGCACCGATGCGCTCCAGCGCGACATTGACGATCGAGGTGTCGAGGATCACCACGACATAACTGATGCTCGTGGCCCAGAGCACCCGGCGTTGCTGTGCGCGGCGGTGCGTCTCGTGCGTGTCGTGTATCTCGTGCGTCTCGTGCATTTGCATAGGCTCTCCCGCTACGCCGGCGCACGTTGGGCGCCGGTCACGAGCCCAGTATCGGTCGCAGGGCAGTGCCGATGCTTCGATGCGTGTCGAAACATGCGATCCTGCTCGCGCGTTACGCTATGCCTATGTTTTGGAGAAACGCATGAATGGCACGAACACGCACCCGAGGGTGTCCGCCACGGCCTTCCTGATCGCCGACCCCGCGCGCGCCGCGATGCTGATGGCGCTCGCCGACGGCCGTGCGCTGCCCGCCGGCGAACTGGCTTACGCGGCCGGCGTGACCGCGCAAACTGCGAGCAGCCATCTGGCGAAGCTGCTGGACGGCGGGCTGCTCGCCGTGGAAAAGGAAGGCCGCCACCGCTACTACCGGCTAGCGGACGCCCAGGTCGCCAGCTTGCTCGAAAACCTCGCGACGGTCGGCGCGCGCGCGCCGGTGCGCCGCAAGCCGCTGGGCCGCGAGGCGCGGGACCTGCGCTTCGCGCGCTGCTGCTACGACCACCTCGCAGGCCAGGTCGGCGTGGCGATCACGGAGCGCCTCACGGATGCGGGGCTCATCACGGCGCAAGCGGACAAACGCTTCGCGGTGACGCCCGCGGGCGAGACGTGGTTCGGCGAACTCGGGCTCGACGTCGCCGCGCTGAAACCGGGGCGCCACGGCATTGCACGCCAATGCCTCGACTGGACCGAGCGCCAGCATCATCTGGCCGGGCCGCTCGGCGTGGCCTTGCTCGCGCTGCTGTGCGAACGCGGCTGGATGCGGCGCACGCGTGCGTCGCGCGCGGTGCAGGTCACGCCGCGCGGCTGGGTCGATCTGCGCGAGCGGCTGGGCCTGACGCCCGAACTGCTGGCCGCCCACGCAGATGATTCGAACGACTAACGAATTGCACCTCGTCACGCGACGAGAAACCGCTGCGCGAGGCGCACCCAGCACGCCGCGCCGAGCGGCAGCACCTGGTCGTTGAAGTCGTAGCCGGGGTTGTGCACCATGCAGCCGCCGAACTCCCCTTCACCGTTGCCGAGCAGCAGGTAGCAACCGGGCGCCGCATTGAGCATCCAGGCGAAGTCCTCGCTGCCGTTCAAGCCCTTGGGCGCCTGCATGATGGAGCCGCCCCGCGAGAATCACGAGCGAGCCCAGCACGCCGGCCTGCGCATAGGTGGGCGCGAGCGAGATGCACAGCGTGCCCGCCACCATCCATGGCGATTCATAGCCCTCGACATGACTAGACAAATTAAAGAGGTACAACAATCACTACGACCGTGCATGCCGCAACGACGTCACGACTTGCCACAGGCATGAATTCATCGCCAATTCACGCCTCTTTACAGGGTTTTCCATGAGTCGGGATTTATGAAATTCTCTTGCGCTCAAATTCTTTTCTCTCCATGCTTGTCTATGCAAGTCGCACGAACGCAAGAACGTCCCCACGGGTCCACGGTACCCACCGACAAAGGAGCATGGTCATGCAGGCGAAGTACACCCGGCTGGCAAAAGCGCTGATTGGCGCAGCACTCGGCGTCACGCTGCTTGGAAGCGGCAGTGCCGGCGCGAAGGAATGGAAAAGCGTGACGATCGCGCTCGACGGCAGCTATGCGCCGTGGAACCTGACACTGCCCGGCGGCAAGCTTGGCGGCTTCGAACCCGAACTCGTCGAAAACCTGTGCGCGCGTGCACAAATCCAGTGCAAGCTCGTCGCCCAGGACTGGGACGGCATGATTCCGGGCCTGCAGGCGGGCAAGTTCGATGTCCTGATGGATGCGATCTCGATCACGCCCGAGCGCGAGAAAATCATTGCGTTCTCGAAGCCCTATGCGGCCACCCCGGCCACCTTCGCCGTGTCCGATCCGAAGATCCTTCCCAAGGGCGGCCCGAACACGACGCCTCTGAAGCTCGACGCCGACTCGCGCAGCAACGCGCCCGCCATCGAGTCGATGCGCAAGGCGCTGAAGGGCAAGACGATCGGCATCCAGTCGGGCACGGTCTACACCGGCTTCATCAACGCCAACTTCAAGGACGTCGCGTCGGTGCGCGTGTACAAGACCGCGCCCGAGCGCGATCTCGATCTCACGAACGGCCGCATCGACGCCACCTTCGACGACGTGACCTACTACACCGCCAACGCCGACAAGTCGCCCGTGGTGATCGCCGGCACGATGATTTCCGGTCCGATCTGGGGACCGGGCGAAGGTCTCGCGTTCCGCAAACAGGACGCCGACCTGAAGGCGAAGTTCGACAGCGCGATCACGGCGGCACTTGCCGACGGCACCGTGAAGAAACTCGCGCTGAAGTGGTTCAAGACCGACGTGACGCCCTAAGCGCCGCATCCTGGCCGCGCGCGACGCGCCTGACGCGCGCCCTCGCTTCCCCACCCGCGTGGATCCCTGCCATGTCTCTGTTATCGCTATTCAACACACTCGGCCTCGGGCCGGACGGCTGGGGTAGCGTTCTGCTCCTCGGCGCGTTGATGACGGTCGTGCTCACGCTTGCCGCATTGGCAATCGGCGCCGTGTTCGGTGCACTCATCGCCGCCGCAAAACTCTCGCGCCTGCGCGTACTGCGCGTGGTCGGCGACTGCTACACGACCGTCTTTCGCGGCGTGCCCGAATTGCTCGTCATCTATCTGTTCTATTTCGGCGGCTCTTCTCTGGTCACCACCGTCGGTCAGTGGTTCGGCGCCGAAGGATTCGTCGGCGTGCCGCCCTTCGCCGTCGGCGCGTTCGCGGTCGGCATGATTTCGGGCGCGTATCAGGCCGAGGTCTATCGCGCCGCCGTGCTCGCCGTTGCACGCGGCGAACTCGAAGCCGCTCGTGCGATCGGCATGCCGACGCTCACGCTGTTTCGCCGCATTCTGATCCCGCAGGTGCTGCGCTACGCGCTGCCCGGCATCGGCAATGTCTGGCAGCTGAGCCTCAAGGACTCCGCGCTGATTTCGGTCACCGGGCTCGCCGAGTTGCTGCGGGCGAGCCAGATCGCAGCGGGCTCGACGCACCAGTACTTCCTCTTCTTCGTCGTCGGCGGTGTGCTCTATCTCGCCATGACGGGTGTGTCGAACCGTGTCTTCGGTCGCGCCGAAGCGGTCGTCGGCCGCTCGTTCAAGCGCAACTTTGCGCGCAACTGATCGGGGAGCGCACACTCATGAATATCGATTTCGCGTTCCTGCTCGACACGATGCGCCAGCTCATCGGCGCCGTGCCGACCACGCTCGGCCTTTTCTTCGCGTCGCTCGTGCTGGGCGGCCTGCTCTCGCTCGTGATCGTCACGATGCGCGTCTCGCCGCACTGGCTGCCGAACCGTTTTGCGCGCGCCTACATTCTCGTATTTCGCGGCTCGCCGCTGCTGATCCAGATGTTCCTCGTCTATTACGGCCTCGGGCAGTTCGGCGTGATTCGCGAAAGCTTTCTGTGGCCCGTGTTGCGCGAACCCTACGTCTGCGCGGTCCTGTCGCTCGCGTTGTGCACGGCGGGATACACGGCCGAGATCATCCGCGGCGGCCTCATGGCGGTGCCCGTCGGGCAAATTGAAGCCGGCTACTCGATCGGCCTTTCCGGCTTCGCCCTGCTGCGCCGGGTGATCGGCCCGATCGCGCTGCGTCAGTGCCTGCCCGCGTATTCGACCGAAGCCGTGTTGCTCGTCAAGTCGACGGCGCTGGCTAGCCTCGTCACGGTTTGGGAAGTGACGGGGGTTGCCCAGCAGATCATTCAGCAGACCTATCGCACCACCGAGGTGTTTACGTGCGCCGCGCTGATCTACCTGTTCCTGAACTTCGTGGTCGTGCGCCTGATCGGCTTCGTCGAGCAACGGCTGTCGCGCCACCTGCGCGCGGCGCCGCCCGCCCCGCGCAAACCCGCCGCGCCGCTCGAAGCCACGCGTGCCGCGTCGTGACCCGCCGCCCTACCTGGAGAGATTGATGAATACGTCAGCACCCATTGCGCTGTCGGTGCGCAACATCCACAAATCGTTCGGTGACCATCACGTGCTCAAGGGCATTTCGCTCGACGCTCACGAGGGCGACGTCATTTCGATTCTCGGCGCGAGCGGCTCGGGCAAGAGCACGTTCCTGCGCTGCCTGAATCTGCTGGAGACGCCGGACGACGGCTCGGTCGCGCTCGCAGGCGAGGAACTCAGGATGAAGCGCCGCAGCGACGGCAAGCTGCAACCGGGCGACCGCCGTCAGGTCGACCGCGTGCGCTCGCAGCTCGGCATGGTGTTTCAGAACTTCAACCTGTGGTCGCACATGACCGTGCTGGAGAACCTGATCGAAGGCCCCATGCGCGTGCTCAAGCGCAGCCGCGCCGAGTCGGTCGAAGAAGCCGAGGCGCTGCTCGCCAAGGTCGGCCTTGCCGACAAGCGCGGCCACTACCCCGCACACCTGTCGGGCGGCCAGCAGCAGCGCGTGGCGATTGCGCGCGCGCTCGCGATGCATCCGAAGGTGATGCTGTTCGACGAGCCGACCTCGGCGCTCGACCCCGAGCTGGTCGGCGAAGTGCTGCGCGTGATGCGCACGCTCGCCGACGAAGGCCGCACGATGCTCGTGGTCACGCACGAGATGGGCTTCGCGCGCCACGTTTCGAATCGCGTGATGTTCCTGCACCAGGGCCAGGTGGATTCGGATGGCACGCCAGACGAGGTATTCGGCGAACTGAAGTCGGACCGCTTCCGCCAGTTCGTGTCGAGCCACCAGGATCGCAACGCTCACTAAACCCGCACCACGCACTCCCATGGCCATCACCCGTACCCAGCATCCACTCGACTGGCGCGCGATCGCTAGCGTCGCCGCAGGCCAGCCGCTGATCCTCGGCGCCGATGCGCAGGCGAACATTCGCAGCGCCCGTGTGCTCGTCGAACAGATCGTCGCGCGCAGCATCCGTGCGTATGGCGTGAACACGGGCGTGGGCGCGCTGTGCGATGTGATCGTCTCGCAAGACGAACAGCACGACCTGTCGCACAACATCCTCATGAGCCACGCAGTGGGCGTGGGCGAGCCGCTAGGCGCAGACGAGACGCGCGCGATCATGGCTGCGGCCATCAACAACTTCGCGCATGGCCACTCGGGGGTGCGCCTCGAAGTCGTCGAGCGTCTTGCCACGCTGCTGGAGGCGAATTGCCTGCCGGAGGTGCCCGCGTTCGGTTCCGTCGGCTATCTGAGCCATATGGCGCACATCGCGCTCGTTTGTGTGGGCGCGGGCCATGTGCGCTGGAACGGCGAGCGCCTCAGCGGCGCGCAAGCCCTGCAGCGGCTCGGCCTGCAGCCCCTGTCGCTCGGCGCGAAGGAGGGCTTGAGCCTCGTGAATGGCACGCCGTGCGTGACCGGGCTCGCGGCGCTCGCGCTTCACCGCGCGGAGCGCCTGCTCGACTGGGCGGACGTCGTGGCCGCAATGAGCTTCGAGAATCTGGGCGGCCAGATCGCGGCGTTCGACACCCGTTCGCTCGCGTTTCGTGTGTCGCCGGGCCTCGCCTGCGTGGGCGAGCGTCTGCGCGCGGCGCTCGCCGGCAGCGCGCTGCTCGAGATCTCGCTCGGGCGGCGCACCCAGGACCCGCTCAGCGTCCGCACGATTCCGCACGTGCATGGCGCCGCGCGAGACACGTTCGCGGCAACGGCCGAAGTCGTGAACCGCGAGCTGGCCTCGGTGACCGACAATCCGATCGTGGCCGGCACGCCGGAGTCGCCGCGGGTGTACTCGCAGGCGCATGCGGTCGGCGCCTCGATCGCGCTCGCCATGGACAGTCTCGCCACCGCGATTGCCCAGGTCGCGGCGATGGCCGAACGCCGCCTCGACCGTCTGGTCAACCCGCTCGTGAGCGGCCTGCCCGCCTTCCTCGCGCACGCATGCGGCACGCGTTCGGGCTTCATGATTGCGCAGTACACGGCCGCGTCGCTGGTCGCGCAGAACCGCCGTGAAGCCGCTCCCGCGAGTCTCGACGGCGGCGTGACATCGGGGCTGCAGGAAGACCATTTGTGCCATGCGACGCCGGCCGCGCTGAAGGCGCTCGCGGTCATCGAGAACAGCAACCGCATTCTCGGCATCGAACTGCTCGCTGCGGCACAAGCCTACGATCTGCAGCCGCTCGACGCGGCGCGCGCGCCCTATACGGACGCGCTCTACGCCAGCGTGCGCGCCACGCTGCCGACCTATCGCGACGACCGCCCGCTCTCCGACGACATGACTTTCGCGTTTCGCCTCGTTGCCGACGCCGCCCCGCCGCCGCTTCCCGGCCCGGCATGTGACGGCGCCGGGACCGTCTCGCGGGAAACGGAGCCAGACATGCCGCCAATCGCGCGCAATATGGCGGCCCCGGCGAGCCGCGCGGTTCCCGGCACTGTCGGCGTCTGAAGCGAGGTCAGGGATGAACGCGCCATCTTCGCTGATCGACAACTCGACGCAATCCGCGACAGCGCACAAGGTCGCTCCAGCGTATGAGCAGATCAAGCGCTACGTGCTCGATCGAATCACGGACGGGACCTGGAAGCCGGGTGAGGCCATTCCGTCGGAGACGGAGCTCGTCAAGGAATTCGGCGTCGCGCGCATGACCGTGTCGCGCGCGCTGCGCGAACTGTCGGCCGAGCATGTGCTCAGACGCGTTCAGGGCGCGGGAACGTTCGTCGCCTCGCGCGACGTCGAATCGACCGTCCTCGAGGTTCGCAACATTGCCGACGAAATCGCCGCGCGGGGTCACCGGCACAGCGCGCGAGTGCTGACGCTCGGCACCAGCTCGAACGATCAGGCGATGGCCGCACTCGAGCTCGGCTGCGGTTCCGTGTTCCATTCGCGTATCGTCCACTACGAGGAAGACGAAGCGATTCTGTACGAGGACCGCTACGTGAACCCCCATGTGTTTCCGGGTTATCTCGAGCAGGACTTCACACGGGAAACACCGAATCACTACATGATGCGGCTCGCGCCGGTTCAACGGGCGGAGTTCCGCATCTACGCGCAAAAACCGGATGCGGACATACGACGCCATCTTTCGATGAATATTGGCGAGCCCTGCCTGCTGATGTGGCGGCGTACGTGGGTCGGCAGCGCCGTGGCGACCGCCGTGGAGCTCTGGCATCCCTCTTCACGTTTTCATCTGGTCGGCAAAGTCTCGACCTAACCCCGGGGGTACCGCGCTCCTTTCCTCGCCGCGTTACGCAAGACAACGGGCGCAGCCGCGAAGTCGCGTGTGGAACGCTGACGTCGCGGACTGCGGGATTTAGCCTTCGCGTTGCTCTACGCTTTGCCCGGCTTCGCGCCCGCCTCGCGCGCCCGCGCGAGCACGTCGAGATTGCCCTCGCCGAAACCGTGGTGGCCGCTGCGCTGCACGACTTCGAAAAAGATCTCGCCGGGATGGCGTTTGACGAAGGTCTGGAAAAAGAGCCGCGGCACGCCGTCGTCGCCAATCTCGCCGTCGATCAGCACATGGCGCTTGCGCAGCGCTTCGAGGTCCACGCCGTGGCCGGGCAAACGCGCATCCACGGTCTCGTAGTAGGCGGGCGGCGGTTCGACGAACTCCACGCCATTGGCCTTGAGCGCATCGACGCTCGCGAGGATGTCGTTGCTCGCAAGCGCGATGTGCTGCACGCCTTCGCCGGGATGCTCGGGCAGATAGTCGTGCAATAGCTGCGTGCGCCGCGTGCCTTCTTCATAAACAGGAATGCGCAGTTCGCCATCGGGCGACACCATCACGCGGGACTCCTCGGACACGTGCCAGTTCGCGTTGATCTCGTGGATCTCGCGGAAATGCAGCAGGTCGCGATAGAAGTCGAGCCATTCCGCAATGCGCCCCGCTCCCACCGTCTGCGTGAGGTGGTCGACGCGCGTGAGACCGGTGCCGCCGTGATCGAGATCGGTATGCGCCGTGGCGACGTCGATGGGCCGGAAGTCGATGTCGAAGATCGAGATGTCGCCCACGCCGCCGCGCTGGCCGCCACGGCCGCGCCAGCGGTCGATGAAATAGAGGTGCGAATCGCCGATGCCCTGGATCGCCGGAATGTGCAGCTCCGCAGGCCCGAGGCGCTCGCCTTCGAACGCCCATGCGCCGAGCGAGATGGCGTGCTCGAAGGCGCGCCTCGCATTGTCGACGCGCACACCGATCGCGCAGATGCCCATGCCGTACTCCTGCGCGTAGCGCGCGGCGAACGAGTCGGGCTCGGCGTTCAGCAGGAAGTTCATCTCGCCCTGGCGGTAGAGCGTGACCGCCTTGCTCACGTGGCGCGCGATCGCCTTGAAGCCGAACTGCTCGAAACGGCGGCCGAGGTCGGCGGGCTCGGGCGCGGCGAACTCGACGAACTCGAGGCCGGCCATGCCGAGCGGGTTGTCCGCCTGCGGCGGAGGATTAGCGGGGCTGGACATGCAATGGGCTCCTGACGCAAGCGCTGAAACGGATACTTCGCTGCCCCCGTTGCAGACTGCGGCGACGCGAATCTGGCAAATGAGGCAGGCCGATTTTAACCAGTTCGTTCATTTAGACGAAGACCGCCGTGCGCGGGCGGTCCACGCGCCATCTCGGTGCAAACCCGCAAAGCGTTCGATAATCGCACGCCGTTGGGCGATAATCGCGCAAAACGGCGCCGCCACGCATTGCCGGACCGCGCGCGCCGCCCTATGCTGCGTCTCACGTTTAGCGCATATCGTGAATATCGCAGCATGGCACATGCGCAACAGTCTGGAGACAACTGATGACCCCAAGCCTCGACACCACCGGCTCGCCCGACGCCGCCCCTCTCGCGCCGTCGCGCAGCCAGGCCCGCAAGGCGGCGCTGGGCAGCTTCGTCGGCGCGGTCGTCGACTGGTACGACTTCCTGCTCTATGGCATCGTCGCCGCGCTGGTGTTCAACGTGGCGTTCTTTCCGCAGGTCGGCAGGACCATGGGCACGCTCGCCGCGTTCGCGACCTTCGGCGTGGGCTTCCTGTTTCGGCCGCTCGGCGGCGTCGTGTTCGGCCACTTCGGCGACCGGCTCGGCCGCAAGCGCATGCTCGTGCTGACCGTCATGATGATGGGCCTGTCCACCGTGGCCATCGGACTCTTGCCGACCTTTGCGACCATCGGCTGGTGGGCGCCCGTGCTGCTCGTCACGATGCGCGCGCTGCAAGGCTTCGCCGTGGGCGGCGAATGGGGCGGCGCCGCGCTGATGGCCGTGGAAAGCGCGCCGCGCGGCAAGAAGGCGTTCTATAGCAGCGGCGTGCAGGTGGGCTACGGCGTGGGCCTCGTGCTCGCCACCGGCCTCGTGGCGCTCCTGAGCCACCTGCTCGGCGACGCGGCGTTCCGCTCGTGGGGCTGGCGTCTGCCGTTCCTCTTCAGCGTCGTGCTCGTGCTCGTGGGCCTGTGGGTACGCTCGAGCATGGACGAGTCGCGCGAGTTCGTCGAGAAGGTCGAGCACGGCCATCGCAAGCTCAAGATGCCGGTGCTCGAAGCGCTCACGCGCCACCCGAAAGCCTTCCTGTATATCGTCGCACTGCGCCTGGCCGAACTCTTCACGATGTATATCGTGACCGCCTTCGCGCTGAGCTATTCGACCAGCAATCTCGGCATGTCGCGCGATCTGTTTCTCGGCATCGGCCTGTTCGTGGGCGCGCTGTCCTGCGTGACGATCCCCTGCTTCGCGTGGCTCGCCGATCGCCTCGGCCTGCGCCGCATCTATCTGATCGGCGCGTTCATCGGCCTCTTGAGCGCCGTGCCGTTCTTCCTCGCGCTCGAAGCACGCGCCACGGTCTGGATCGTGATCTTCTCCGTGATGCTCGCGAACATCGCCCACGACATGGTCGTGAGCGTGCAGCAGCCGCTCTTCACCGAGTTGTTCGGCGCCGAGTACCGCTACAGCGGCGCGGGCGTGGGCTACCAGTTCGCGAGCGTGGTGGGCGGCGGCTTCACACCGTTCATCGCCGTGGCGCTGGTGGGCGTCGGCGGCGGTTCGTGGCACCTCGTCGCCGCGTACCTCGCGATTGGCTGCCTGATCTCGCTGATCGTGGCGGCGCGCATGAAACCGGAGTGAGCAGGAGCCGATCGCTCGCTCGCAAGCCGCAGGCGTTTGGTGCCTGCGGCTTTTTCCATTGTTTTGGCCACCGTGCAGCACAGGGTCTTGCACGCCGATGAAGAAACCGCCACTGGACCGGCGCGACTGGATCGCCGGGCTCGAAAAAGGCCTCGCGATTCTCGAAGCCTTCGACAGCGAGCACGCGCGCATGACGCCCACCCAGGCGGCCGAGCGCACGGGCCTCTCACGCACCGCCGCGCGCCGTTATCTGCTCACGCTCGAATCGCTGGGCTATGTGTACACGGACGGCCGCCTGTACGGCCTCACGCCGCGTGTGCTGCGCGTGGGCTGGTCCTACTTCGATTCGGCGCGCCTGCCGCGCACCGTACAGCCTTATCTGCAGCAACTGAGCGCGACGCTCAACGAATCGGCTTATGTGAGCGTGCTGGACGGCTGGGACCTCGTCGTGATCGCGCGCAATGGCGTGTCGCGCGTGATGACGACGGGTTTCGTGCTAGGCGCGCGCGTGCCCGCGCCGCTCATCTCGCCGGGCGTGGTGCTGCTCGCGCACGAGGCCGATCAGGACGCGGTGTCAGCGTGGCTCGATACGGTCGAGCTGTCGCCCTTCACGCCGCATACCATCACGAGCGGCGCGCGCCTGCGCGAGAAAATCGGGCGCGCCCGTGTGGACGGCTATGCGCTCATCGAGCAGCAGTTGCAGGTGGGCGTGCGCGGCATTGCCGTGCCGCTCAGGAATCGCAACGGCGAGGTGGTCGCCGCACTCAGCACCAACATGCCGATGGGCGAAGAAAGCCCCGAGGCCGCTCTCCAGCGCGTCCTGCCGCATCTGCAGGAAAGCGCGCTCGCCATGCTCAACGTGCTTTAACGCGGTGTTCAAACCACGGCTCACGAGCGCGTGAGCGCCGCATGATCGCCCGTCATGCGCGCGCTGCCCGCGACGGCGAGTCCCGCTGTGGCGAGCGTTTCGCGCGCATGCCCGCGTATATCGTCGACGGCATATTGCGCATCGGCGTTGCGCACCCATGCGCGCACCAGCAGGCGCGCGCCGCCGCCGGACGGGTAGCAGTCCACGGCGACCGTCGGCGCGAGCGTCGCGCCGTTCTGCACGCGCGGTTCGGCGCTCACCATCTCCTTGAGCTTGCCGATCGCCGCGTCCACCTGGTCGCGCCGCGCGAGATCGACCGTGACGTCGATACGCTGCGTGCCGCCGCTGCTGTAGTTGATGACGGGATTGCTCCAGATCTGGCTGTTCGGCACGAAGACGACATTGCCGTCGCCGCGCTCGATGCGCGTGGTGAACAGCCCCACCTCGCACACGATGCCCGCCGCCGCGCCGCTGCCTTCGATCACGTCGCCCGCGCGAAACGGGCGCAGCATCAGCAGCATGATGCCGGCGGCGATGTTTTGCAGCGTGCCTTGCAGTGCCAGGCCGATGGCGAGACCGGCGGCGCCCAGCGCGGCGAGGACGCTAGCCGTGGCGATGCCCACCTCGCTGAGCGCGGCGACGAGCGCAATCACGCGCACGGTCCACGCCGCCATGCCCGCGAGCATCGGCGCGAGCGTGGGATCGGCGTGCGAGTGCGCCAGCATGCTCGCGAACACGTGCGCCACGCGATTGGAAACCCACCAGCCGACCACCAGTATCAGCACGGCGACGATCACATTCATGACGTCGTGCGTCATCGTGGCGAGCAGCGAGGGCTGCAGATGGAAAAGGCGGTTGAGGAAATCGTCCATGATCGGGGATCAGATGGTTGCGATGGGGGCGAGGTGCGCGCATGGCGCACCCCATAGGACCCGGCAGCAGTCTGCATGCCCGTAAGCTTTGAAAGCCTCGGCTTCGCAACCCTTATCGATCCGGCACCATTGCGGCGCGACCAGGCCGCCATTGCTTGCGCCCGCAACGATCTCCTCGCCCTGCGACGCTAGAAGTCCACCGCATCGCGAATGATCGGGCACGTCATGCAATGGCCGCCGCCGCGCCCGCGCCCGAGCTCCGCGCCCACGATGGTCACGACCTCGATGCCGGCCTTGCGCAGCAGCGTGTTCGTATAGGTGTTGCGGTCGTAAGCGAACACCACGCCGGGCGAGGTGCACACGAGGTTCGCGCCGCTGTCCCACTGCGTGCGTTCGCGCTGGTAGTCGTTGCCGCCCGCTTCCACCACGCGCATTTTCTTGATGCCGAGCGCCGCGCTCACCACCTCGACAAAGGACTTTTTCTCCTGACGCAGCTCCACGCCCGCCGGTTGATCGCTGGGCCGGTACGTGAAGGTGCGGGTCTGCGCGAGGAAATCCGGCGCGATCAGCACGCAGTCGCGATCGGCAAACGTGAAGACCGTATCGAGGTGCATGGCCGCGCGAATTTTCGGCATCGCCGCCACGATCACCTGCTCGGCGGCACCCTTCTTGAAGAGCGTGGCGGCGAGCTGGCTGATCGCCTGGCGCGAAGTGCGCTCGCTCATGCCGATCAGCACGGTCTTGTTGCCGATGGGCATGACATCGCCGCCTTCGAGCGTCGCCATGCCGTGGTCTTCCGTGGGGTCGCCCCACCACACGTTGACCTTGCCCGCGAAATCCGGATGAAACTGGTAAATCGCCGCGGCTAGAATCGTTTCCTCGTGCCGCGCGGGCCAGTACAGCGGATTGAGCGTCACGCCGCCGTAAATCCAGCAGGTGGTGTCGCGCGTGTAGATCGTGTTCGGCAGCGGCGGCAGCAGATATTCGGTGGACCCGGCCGCTTCGCGCACGACCTTGAGCGCCGCGCCGCCATGCGATTCGGGGAAATCGTGGATCGAGAGGCCGCCGAGCAAGGTCTCGGCCAGCTTGCGATCGTCGAGCCCTTCCAGATAGCTGCGCAGTTCGTCGATGAACCCCAGCCCGACCTGGTTCGGCACGATCTGGTTGTCGAGAATCCACTTCTTGCCTTCTGGCACGGCAACGGTTTCGGCGAGCAGGTTGTGCATTTCCACGACCTCGACGCCGCGGTCGCGCATCTTCGTGACGAAGTCGAAATGGTCGCGCTTCGCGTTGTCGACCCACAGCACGTCGTCGAACAGCAGCTCGTCGCAATTGCTCGGCGTGAGACGCGAGTGCGCCATGCCGGGCGCACACACCATCACCTTGCGCAGTTGCCCGACCTCCGAGTACACGCCGAGCGGGCGCTCGTCCTTCGCCTTTGTCTTGCCGCCCTTCGCGGCTTTCTCCGCCTTTTCTGCCTTTTCTGCCTTCTCTACCTTCTCTGCCTTTGCGCCCTTGTCACTCTTGCCACCGCCCTTCGCCTTGGACATATCGATCTCCGCTCGTTCTCGTTAGACCGCCATGGTGCCCGTGGCTAGCGCAACGACGCCTACGATGGCCGCGACGGCCGCCACGATGAAAATGACCCAGTCGCTCGTACGCTGGAAAACCTTCAGCTTGCGCTCGCGCCGCGCGAGGAAATACAGCACCGTGCCCGGTGCGTAAAGAATCGCCGACAGCAGGATGAACTTGAGACCGCCGGCAACGATCATGAACAACGTGTAGATCACGGCGACCGAGGCCAGCACGAGATCGCGCTTGCGCTCTTCTGGCCTTACCTCGTAGCTCTCGCCGCGGTTCGAGACCATGAACCCGTAGGCGGCGACGAACAGGTACGGAATCAGCGACATCGAACTCGTGAGGTTGAGCATCAGCGAGAACGCATCGCGCGAAAAATACGTGCTCGCGACCAGCAACTGCACGACGATGTTGGTGATCCAGAGCGCGTTGGCCGGCACGTTGTTGGCGTTCTCGCGCGCGAAAATGGCCGGCATGTCCTGATTGCGTGCCGCCGCGAACATCACCTCGGCGCAGATCAGCGACCACGCCAGATACGCGCCCAGCACGGAAACGATCAGGCCGATGCTCACGAAGATCCCTCCCCACGGACCGACCACGCTTTCGAGCACGGCCGCCATGGAGGGCTGGCGCATGCCCGCCACGTCCCCGCGCGGCAGTACGGCGAAAGGCAGCATGGAAACGAGCACCATGAGCGTGGTCACGCCGGCGAAGCCGAAGATCGTTGCACGCCCCACGTCCGTGCGCTCCTTCGCGTAGCGCGAATACACGCTCGCCCCTTCGATGCCGATGAACACGAACACGGTGACGAACATCGTCGCGCGAATCTGCTGGATGAGGCCGCCCTCCTGCGCCGCGGACTGGATGTTCAGGTGGAAGGTCCCGTATTTGAAGACGAAAAGGAGGATGACGATGAACACCACGATCGGTATGACCTTGGCGAAGGTCACGATGGTGTTGATGAACGCGGCCTGCTTCACGCCGCGCAGAATGAGAAAATGAAACAGCCAGATGCCGATCGACGCGACGACGATGGCCGTGACCGTATTGCCGTCGCCGAAAATCGGGAAAAATGCGCCCAGTGTGGACTTGATCAGCACCCAGTACGAAACGTTGCCGATGCAACTGCCGATCCAGTAACCGAACGCCGAGAGGAAGCCGGGGTAGTCGCCAAAGCCCTCTTTGGCATAGACGAACACACCGGCGTCGAGTTTCGGCTTGCGCTCCGCGAGCGCCTGAAACACGCGCGCGAGCGTGTACATGCCTACGCCCGCCACGAGCCACGCAATCGCCGCACCGACCGGCCCCGTTGCATTGGCGAAGGTCCGCGGCAGAGAAAAGATCCCGGCGCCCACCATGCCCCCGACTACCATCGCGGTCAACTGCACGCGACTCATCTTCTGCTCGGTATCGGCCATCGGTTTCCTCGCTTTTTGTTCGGGACTTCGCTTTATCGACAGACCAGCCACACCTGCGTTCACTTCATCGGGTCACGCGTACCGAGTTGTTGCCCATCAGCACACGCACACGATCACCGGGGACGAACTGCTGATCCGCGTCCTGCACCACCGACATCAGTTGTCCCGAATCCAGACGCACGACGATTTCAAGGCCTTGCCGCTGCGTGACGCGCTGCTCCACGGCATTGCCTGCCGCGCCGCCCAGCACCGCGCCGCCGATGCCCGCTGCAACGGCGCCCGTGCCGCGCCCGATATTGCTGCCAGCCGCGATGCCGCCAAGCGCGCCACCGGTGATCGCGCCGATGCCCGTTGGGCCCGGCTGAATCGTGACGGGCCGCACGGTTTCGACGGTACCCAGTTCGATCACGAACACCTGCTGAGCCTGCGCCGGCGTGAAGACCGAGCCGGAAGTCGGCGCCTCGCAACCGCTAAGCGCAACCGAGACAGCCACGGAGCCAAGAAGTGTTGCAGCGAGATATCGCATGACATTCCCCCCTTAATGCGGCGCATTGCGGATTCGCCAATTCATTCGGCCTGTTTGCTAACGATTCCACGTAAAGTCATTAGCGAACATTTAGCCAAAATGTACCCGGTGAATTGCCTTTTTCCATCCATCCTCCGGACACCTGACGAACATTATGGAATACGATTCGCACATGATGTATTCAACGTGGCATTCGTTCGAGAATCGTTCAGCAATTCAATGTGGCGCGCATTTTTATCCGCGATTTCCCGCGCTCGCATTACGACCGGTCAAAGATCAGAAAAAGGCTCGAACATGAAATCGACGGATGACCAGAAATTGTCGCTGCCGGTCCTGACGGCCATGGTCGTGGGCTCCATGGTCGGCGCCGGCATCTATTCGCTGCCGCGCAACTTCGCGCTCGAAGCAGGCCCCGCGGCCGCCATCATCTCATGGTGCATTGCGGGAGGCGGCATGTATATGCTGGCCCGCGTCTTCCAGCTGCTCGCCGAAATCCGGCCCGACCTCGACTCCGGCATCTTTGCCTATGCACGTGACGGCTTCGGCGGCTACGCCGGCTTTCTCTCCGCGTTCGGCTACTGGATGGCCGGTTGCTTCGGCAATGTCTCTTATTGGGTGCTGATCAAATCCACGCTAGGCGCATTCGTGCCGGCATTTGGAAACGGCAATACGCCGATTGCCATTGCAGTTTCGTCGGTCGGCATATGGGCATTTCACTGGATGCTGCTGCGCGGCATTCAGCAGGCCACGCTCATCAATGCGATTCTTACTGTCGTCAAGATTCTGCCCATTTTCGTTTTTATCGGCATTTTGAGCGTCTATGCGAGCGCGGAGCCATTCACGGACAATCTCGCGGAAAGCGCTCGAGGGCTTGCCCCGCAGGTCAAAGGGACCATGCTCGTGACGGTATTCGTGTTTCTCGGCATTGAAGGCGCAAGCGTCTATTCGCGCTACGCGAAAAAGCGCTCGCACGTGGGCGCCGCCACGATACTCGGCTTCGCCTTCGTGCTGTTGCTGCTCGTGCTCGTGACGCTGCTGCCCTACGCGCATCTCTCGCGCGTGGATATCGCCGTCATGCGGCAACCCTCAATGGCGTCGGTGCTTGGCGCCGTGATCGGCTCGCCTGGCGTCGTGTTCATCGGCGGTGCGCTCATCGTCTCCGTGCTCGGCGCCTACCTCGCATGGTCGCTGATCTGCGCGGAAGTGCTGTATGCCAGCGCGAAGGCGGACGCCATGCCAGCCATTTTCGCGCGCCGCAATGCGCGGCAGCTTCCCACCGCCGCGATCTGGCTCACGAGCGGCGTGGTACAGGCCTTCGTCATCAGCACCTACTGGTCCACCGACGCCTTCTCGCTCATGCTGCGCCTCACGAGCGCCATGGCGCTCATCCCCTACTTTTTCGTGGCGACCTTCGGGCTCAAGGCCATCCGCGCCCTGCCGCAATCGGCCATGAGCGCGCGAACGCGCACGCTGCGCTATGCCACGGCGGGCATCGCCACGATTTATACACTGTTCCTGCTTTACGCTTGCGGACTGGAACTGCTGGTCATGTCCGCGCTGCTCTATGGACCCGGCAGCCTGCTGTACTTGTGGGCGCGCCGCGAGCGTGGCGAGGCGTTTTTTTCCCGGCCCGAGTGGTGCGCGTTTCTCGTGGTGATGAGCGGCGGACTCGTCGCGATCGTCGGGCTGAGCACCTCGGCGTGGCGTTAGCCGCGCGCCACTGCGCCTGCCCGCATCCATCGGCCTCGTGACTGCGCTCGCCGCCATCCAAACGTTCCAAAGTTCGACAGCGAGGAACCATGCCTATCAGCTACGCGCTCCGCAAGGCGCGGCTCGCAGCGGTCGAGCAACGCACGATGAAGGTTTCCATTTACGTCGTGTGCCTCGGTTTCGCGGCCAACGTCGGCTATGGCTTCTTCGTGCAATCCGATACGCTGCTGCTCACCGCCATTTTCTATCTGCTCAATCTCGTGAGTTCCGCGCTTGGATTGCTCGTGGCCACCGTGGTGAGCCGGCCCGCGACGACTCGCTTCGAATATGGGTATTGGTTCCTCGAGCCGCTCGTGAACGGCATAAACGGGCTCATGATGCTGCTCGTTTGCGTTTATGGCTTCGTGAACGGGATTGAGGGGATTCGTTCGGGCGGCCACGTGGTGAATGCGCAAGGCGTCATGCTGATCAGCGCCGCGAGTTGCGTGATCAGCTTTGCCATGGTGGTCTATAAAAAGCGCGCGGCCGCGCAGATCAATTCCAAGCTGCTCAAAACCGACGGCTGGAAATGGATCATGAAATTCTCGTTCAGCGCAGCCACACTACTCGGCTTTTTCGTGTATTCGATATTGCCCGAAAGCCTTCACTATCTATGGGCGCGCTATGTCGACAGTGCAATGACCGCGGGGCTCTCACTGATATTTCTCTCCGCGCCAGTGAAGATCGTGAGCACGAGCTTTGCTGAATTGCTGCACATGAGCCCCGCCGAGAACAATCCGCGTTCGGAGATCCAGATGGCGCTTTCGAAGCTCGAACGCGAACTTGGCATCCTGCGCCATCACACACACGTCATCCAGGCGGGCCGGCGCAATTTTGTCGAAGTCAGCGTGCTCGTCGGCGCTACGTCCACGCTAAGCGATCTCGCCTCGCAGGACGAATTGCGCGAACGCATCTGGGAAACGCTCAGCGCGAATCCGCTGGAAAACCGGCTCGTTGTGCAGATTACCGCGGACCCGCGCTGGGAAGACGGACGCCAGCCTGGATAACGCGCGCCTCGCCAGAGCGCGCTCGAAGAAGGCGAGTATTCCGTGGCGTGTCCGGCTCCATCCTGGCGGCCACCGGAGACTTTGTCATCCGAACACGTCAGCGCGGCGACCGGGAATGGTCGATCGCTCCCGGCTGCGTTGGAACCGTGCCGACAGCAAAGCGCGGTGCCGCGTTCGCCACCAGAATCAGGGCGGCACCGGCCAGGCCGCTCGATACGTGCTTCAGCGCATGCCCCGCGATCACGTGGCGAGTGAGTTCCCACACCTGCCAGTCAAGGCTCTCGAAGAGCTTGGCCACCCCGTAGAAAACGATCACCATCGTCCAGCCGAATACGCTGTCCACCTTGCGTGTGAGCGTCAAGCCGACGATGAACATGAGCCCGCCGAACTGCAGGATCGCGTACGGCCACAGGCTGTTGAGGGCGAGCCAGTACTCGATCGTGCCTAGCGATACGGCAACCAGGATTAGCAACGGTACCCAGCCCACGCGCTGCCCGGTGTGCGACGTCCAGAGCATCGCCAGTATGCCGGCGAAGACGATCGTCATCGGCAGGCGGTCCCAGACGAGCGTCGCGTCGGAAGGTGCCCAGTGATAGTAGGCCGACCCGATTGCGGTTAGCACGAGCCCGAATCCGGCGACTACCATGCCGGGGAATTTTGGCGGCTGCCGCGACGCATTTCGTTTCGCCCAACCGAGGCAGGCGATCCCTACCGCCAGAATGACGAGATTCGACAGCACGTCCGCGGCATGCGGTATCAAGCCCAGCGCGCGTTGGTCCGCGAAGTGGTGATACGACGCCGGCTGCGCCAGCGGCCATAACAGCTGCAACACCGTGCCCACCACGAAGAGCATGATGCTGCCAAGCAGCAATCGGGTCATGTTCACGGTGCTCGTCTCCGGGTATGACGCAACACTCAACAGGCGCTGGTGCTGCACAGGTACATCTGGCCGGCAGGTGGCCGCGGCGGCCCCATGCGAGCTTGCGCACCCTGCCCGTATCATCGGACAAACCAGGCTCGGTAACAAGGTTGGTTCGGTGTCCGGATGCTGTCGAGTCTTCCAGTCGAGTTGCTGTTGCAGCCGTCGGCTTACGGCTCGTCGTAATCATCGCCGGCCCGCTCCAGTTCCCTCAACGCTTCTGCGGGATCCTCCGGCTTCCCGGCAGCGGTCTCATGAGTGCGCCTCGGTGAATCGACAACGGGAGGAGGCATCTTGCCGATGCCCTCGTCGATGCGTTGCAGGAGATACGGGAAGAACGGATTCGATGCAATCCGGAACATCGAGTCGAGCGTCAGAATCAACGTGCCGCGTTCTCCGCGCGGCGCGAGCGTACCAAGGTTGACATTGAAGTTCTCATCGTCGCCCGGCTCGATGCCGTAGAGTGCGTCCGTCACGGGAAATGGAATCGCAACATGCGATAACGAAAAAATGTCCGGAGGATAGTCAATCTCCAAAGGACGAACGTGAGTTGCCACACTGCCGGCATCGACACTGCGTTCGACCGTATGAGCCGAATCCTGTGAGGCATTGGCAACGACCGTGGTGCGATAGTTCTGCGGCCCGATGCGCAGCAGCCGTGTGAGCGCCGAGTAGGACGCGACGCGCAGGAAGGTTCTGAAACTCACGCTGCGGTTCACATCGAACAACACGATTTCACTGCCGTTTGCGGGAAGCTTGTCATACAGCGACGACATGACAGCAGGGGTGCTGACCGTGAAATCGGTAACCGACTGGAACGTCAGCACGGGAGGGAGCGAATTCAACCGATTCTCACGCTCGAGCCTCGTCATCTGCTCCTGGATGGCGCTGGTAAGCAGCCAGGACTGACGCGCTGCGTTTACCGGGAACGAGTTGTATTTGAAGGGGTTGAATTCCGGCACGATGCCGAGCCAGGCGGCCCGCGCGAACGCGGGCAACATCGCGGGTAGTCCCACGAGGCCCGCAAACCGCGCGTAACGAGTGACTCCGATCATCGGCGAAATGAGCACGAGCCGGGTGGGACGCGTGAGCGCGGGGTTCTCGATGGCGTCCATCGCATATTGCAGGGCAAGCGCGCCGCCGTTCGAGAAGCCTATCAGTTCGAGCGGTTTGTCCGGGCCCACGCGCCGGCGCGCTTCGCGAACCGCGAGTCGCGTTGCTGCGGCCCATTCTTGCCATGTGACATGGGTCAGTCCCGCTGGCACGGTACCGTGTCCAGGCAAACGGATGGCGATCGCGACAAAGCCCCGGTCACGATAGTTGCGCGCGATGTGCCGCAAACTGTAGGGCGAGTCCGTCATGCCATGCAGCAGCACCACCGCTCCAACCGGCGGTCCGGGAGGTTCCAGTATGTACGAGCGGTTCCAGTCCTGAGCGAAGTGCTCCGGATAGATCGGTGAGCCTTCGTAGTATCGGTTCGACGGGACACGCTCGGATGCGTCGATCTTTTCGACGACGTTGACGCGCACATCCTCGAAAAGCCGCGACTCCTCCCGCATGTACGCACGCCAGTCGCCGGCGTCTATTTCTTCGACGGTCATCTCCCGCGGCACGTAGGTGTGCCAGGCGGATAGTTCCGGGCCGCGCAGCGAAGACCATGCCCGCAAACCCAATGCGAGTAACGCGAGCACGACCAGTATCGACACGCATATTTTTATTACCTTCAGCGACGTGCGTAGCATGGCTTTTCTCTTGGAAGCAACTTCAAAACACAGAGTGACCTTGAACTTCTTCTGCTGCGTATCCATTCGACCGGATGCTGCGTGATACATGGTCCTATGTCTTTAAAGCCTGTGTCACCTGCCCTGCGAGGCATTGCCCTTTCGGTCGGCGCTCAGGGACACGGGCGTATGCGAATCGGCGATATCGACCCAGCCACCGCCCATGGCCTGATACACGCTGATCACCTGGTTATAGCGCGAGGCCTGCAAGCTGGCGAGGGCAAGCTCGGCGGAGAACAGGTCGTTTTCGGATATCAGCACTTCGAGATAGCCGATCAACCCGTCTTCGAACTTGAGCCGCGAGAACCTCGCATATTCGCGCAACGCATCGACGCGCTGCTGCTGAAGCGCGGTCTGCTCGATGGTCATTTGTGAGCTGACGAGCGCATTATTGGTGTCGTTGAACGCGCCCAGCACCGTCTGCCTGTAGACCAGTTCGGCCTGGCGCTTTTGTGCCTCGGCTGACTGCACCTGGCCACCAATCGCACCCGACGTGAAGATCGGCCCGGTCAGTCCTGCTGCGACCGACCAGAGCGAGGCGGGCCCGGAAAGGAAGTCGCCGAACGCAGTACTGACCGAACCCAGCGCCCCCGTCAGCGAGAGGGTGGGATAGTAAAGCGCACGCGTGGCGCCGACATTCGCATTGGCCGCGACCAGATTCTGTTCGGCCTGCAAAATATCGGGCCGCCGCTCGAGCAATGTCGAAGGCAGATCCGCCGGAATGACAGGAAGCACCAGCTCGCTCACCGACTTGCCTCGCGCAATGGGCCCGGGATTACGTCCCAGCAGAATGGAGATGCCGTTTTCCACGATGGCGATCTGCTGTTTGATGGCCGGTATCGCGGATTGAGCCAGCTTGTACTGCGAGCGCACCTGGGAAAGCTCCGTCTGGGAAACCAGGCCGTCGCGATAGCGCAACTCGAATATGCGTAATGTTTCGCCGAAGTTACTCGCCGTGGCCCGTGCGACTTCGAGTTGCCGGTCGAGCCCGCGCAGCGTGATGTAGCTGGTCGCCACGCCTGTCACCAGCGAAAGCACGACGCCCCGCTGGGCCTGTTCGCTGGCATAGACCTGCGCCTGCGCGGCTTCGGTCAGGCGTCTTACCCGGCCGAACAGGTCGATTTGCCAGGAAGCGGACAGCATGCCCTGATAGAGATTGAAGACGGGATCGAGCAAGGGGGAAAGCGGCGGCATCCCGACCTCGCTGGTCCGGTTGCGGCTCACGTTGGCGCCATAGCCGATCTGCGGGAGACCCTGCGAGCGCGCAGCGCGCAACAAGCCGATAAACTGGTCGATACGCGCCGCTGCGATACGCACGTCCAGATTGCCCTGCAGTGCGGTTTGAATCAGGTCGTTCAACACCGGATCGTCGAATTGCTCCCACCACGCCGTGTCCACGACTTCTTCAGCCGCGGGCAAATCGACCCGCCACGTTGCGGGCACCGCCACCTCGGGGCGACTGTAATCGGGCCCCACGCTAATGCAGCCGGCCAGGCAACTGGTAGCGGCGGCAAATATCGCAGCACGCGTCAGCGTTCTCATGACGTACTCCAGGTTCTGCTGCGACCGCGTCCCGTATGCGCAGGCGGTGCGGTCGGTTGCGCCACACACATCATGCCGCCACCGCGAGCAGGCCGCCGAACAGCAGCGCCGCGAGCAACAGCGTCAGACAGGACACGGCCCATCCGCGCACGAACGCATCCGTACACACGGCAATTCGTGCAGCCCCCGTGCTGCCTCGTTGCAGTCCGCGCAGGAGGCCACCTACATCTCCCACAGGCACGGACGGCACCGTCTTGCCCCATCGGTTCCAGCCAATCGCGAGCGCCGCGCCAACGAGTACCGGCCAGAGTGCCGACCACAACGCCGCGGGAGCCAGGGCCTCGGGTAGCGAGCCTGCCGGGATACGCAGATACAACACCCACGGAACGGCGAGCGAGACCACTACCATTGCCAGCCATGCTCCCCTGAACGGCCCCGGAGCGCGCGCGTTGGAATCGGTCGTGGCCACTGCACCCAGACGCCGCACGAAATGAAGCATCAGCAACGTGGTCGCGGCTGAAGACGCCGCAGCCAACGACGCGGCGAGATCGCCGCCCAGCAGGTCCTTGGCCGCGTACTTGGCCAGTGCGCCGCCCGTCAACGGCAATCCGCCCAGTCCAAGCGCGATGACCGCCGTGGGCAGCAGCACCCATCGCAACGATCCGGCACCCATCAACGCGACCACGCCCACGCCCAGAAACAAAGTGCCTTTGACGAGCAGATGGTGCGCGGCATAGTAGGCGGCTGCCACGACGGTAGCGGGGTCGCCTGCGGCTAGCCCCATGCCGATCACGGCCATCAGGAAGCCCATCTGGCTGACGCTCGAGTACGCAAGCACGACTTTCGGCTGGGACTGGGTGATACCGATCGCTACGCCGTAGAACGCGCCGAACATGCCCAGCGCCGCGAAAGGAATGCCAAAGTGCGGCCATGCGTCGTTGAAAGTAAATGGCAGAAAACGAACCAAGGCGATCACGCTCGCCTTGACCACCGCGCCGCTGAGCACCGCCGCCGCCGGAACAGGCGCCGCGCGATAGGCGTGCGGCATCCAGAAATGCAGCGGCACCATCCCGGCCTTCATGCCGAGGCCAACCAGGAGCAATAGCAGCGTGGCGTTGCGCCAGGGGGAGCCCGGCAAGGCTGCAGCCGCATCGCGAATCAGCAGGCTGCCGCCAGGCGTGGCCTGTGCGAGCAGGACGAATCCTCCCAGCACGAAAGCCTCGGCCAGTAAAGCAACACCAAGATAAAGCGCGCCCGCGTATCGGGCTTCGGGCCCGTCGCCCTGGAGCACCAGCCCGCTGGCGCCGACACTCAACACCGCCAGCATCAGATAGAAGCCAATCAGATCGGCCGTCAGAAACACGCCCACGCTGCCGGTCAAGGCCATGAGCCAGCAGACGACGAACCCATCGATGTCTTCGCGACCGCGTACATATCGTGCGGCATAGATTCCGACGAAGAGCCACAACAGCGCCGCCGTGCCGAGCAACACCGCGCCTGGCGTATCGAGCGCGAAACTGAGGGCGAACCGGCTGTGGCCGAGCATCAGGGTTTCGCTCTGGCTGGCGCCGACGGCCGCGGCCAGCGCGGGCAGCGCAGCGACAGCGAACCATGACGGCAGGCGCCTGCGAACAGGCGCCGACGCACAGAGCAGCAGCATCAGCAATGGCAACCCGACGGCTGCGACGAGCAGAGCTTGGGAGACGTTCATGGCAGCCCCGCTGGCGGCATCACTGTGCGGCCAATCTGGGCCACGTCGACCGGCAGCAGCACGGCGAGGCCAAGCAGGAAAGAACACGTTGCGAGGCCAAGCACGGCGAACTGCTGGAAACGAGGCACCTGCTTTTGCGGCGACCAGCCGGGCGCAGCGGGCTCCATCGCGCGCACCACCACCATGAAAACGTAGACGCTCGTGAGCAGGCCGCCGACCAGCATCACGACCGCCCACCACCATTGCCCCGTCGCGAGTGCCGCCGACATCAGCAGCCACTTGGCCAGAAAGCCCCCGGAAGGCGGCAAGCCGATCAACGTGGCGCCGGCCAGCGCGAAAGCCGTCAGCGTCATGGGCAGGGCGCGCCCTGCACCGCGCAGGTCGGCCAGACGGTCATGCCCCAGCGTGCTATAGATCAGACCGGCCGCGAGGAACATGGCCGCTTTTGCGCTCGCGTGCGATACGGCCTGCAACAGGCCCCCCGTGACGGCTCGAGCGCTTTCGTGCTGCACGGCAAGCGGGAACAGCAGGAACAGATAGCCGATCTGGGCGACCGTCGAGTAAGCGATCAAGAGCTTCAGCCGCACCTGGCGCAGCGCCACCACATTACCGAAGAGGATCGCGAGCGCCCCCAGGCCTGCAAGCAGTTGCGAGCAGGATCCGCTTGCGATGCCGGCGAAGACGTCGACCCACAACCGCACCACCACGAACCACGATCCCTTGATGACCAATGCCGACAGCAGCGCGCTCGCGGCGGCGGGTGCGCCCGCGTGCGCAGGCGGCAACCACAGATGCAGCGGGAACAGCGCGGTTTTGGCAAGCATGCCGGCCGTCATCAACGCCAGCGCGGTCCAGGCTAGCGGCTGCGCCCCGATCCTCGCGGCAAGCAGCGCAATGTCCAGCGTGCCATAGGCGCCATAGAGCAGAAAAACCCCCAGCAAATAAAGCATCGAGCCGATCAGCGCGTACAACAGATAACGCAACGCTGCCTGCAGTGTTTCGGCGCGGCCATCGAGAGACACGAGAGGAACACCCGCAAAAGTCAGCAGTTCGAGCGCGACGTAGAGCGTGAAAATATCTCCGCTCACAAACACCAGATTGAGCGCTCCCCATACCGCCAGCAGCATCAGCCAGAACGCCAGCGGCGCGCGAGCCTCGTTCGTGCCGGACGGCGTGCCGAAGTCGCCATTGGCGTAAATCGCCACCGCCCCCACCACCACGGCAACCACCAGCATCATGCACACCGAGAGGCCGTCGGCGCGGAGCATGACGCCGAGCGGCGGCGCCCAGCCGCCCAGCAGGTAGCGCAATGCGTCGCCCGA
This sequence comes from Paraburkholderia sp. EG287B, assembly GCF_040965595.1. NCBI lineage: Bacteria > Pseudomonadati > Pseudomonadota > Betaproteobacteria > Burkholderiales > Burkholderiaceae > Paraburkholderia > Paraburkholderia sp. EG287B. The sequence goes on along the minus strand of NZ_JBFRCG010000003.1, from coordinate 22,595 downwards.
AACCAGCAGCCTCGCCGCAATCTCCAGCACGATGCCGAAACCGAAGGCGATCGTCACCCAGGCCACGCGTTGCGCGTGGCGTCCGCCGAGCGCCAACCCCGCCAGCATCCCGGCAAAAGGCAACAACACGACGAGCGTCAGCAGCAGGCCGCCCGGCGTCGATTGCCCCGTGAGCGCCAGCGTCGTCACCTCGCCTCCGTATTGGCGCGCGCCCCGCCCGACGCCGCATCACCGTCCGCCGACAGAGAATTCGAGCCCGTTTCCGCGAACCTGCGCAGCATGAGTCCGACTGCGAGCGCGGAAGCGGCGAACGACACGACAATCGCCGTGATCAATAGCGCCTGCGGCACCGGATCGCCGGACATGCCGGCGCCAGCGCCTCGATGCGCGATCACGGCACAAGCCAGAAAGACGCCATTGCCCGTCAGGTTGAAGGCCAGCACCTTGCGCAAGGGCTGCGGGTTGACGATCAGGCCATAGAGGCCGAGACCCACGAGGGCAGCAGCGGTCAAGCCGAACAACTGCGAGACGTTCATGGGCTCACCTCCGGCCGCTGCGGTGGCCCGACCAGCAGGAGGACCAGGGTCACGGCAAGCGAAGGCAGCAGCGCGGCTTCAATGATGATGATCCACAGCTTCGCCCAGCCATCGGGGTACGCGAGAAACGCTCCCGCCACGACGGCGCCGAGCAGGCCAAGCGCGATGAACAGCGCCGGCCCGAGGATCAGCACGGCGCGCAGCCAGCGCCGGCTGACCGGCGGCGCATCGCGCAAACCGGACATCATGACGAGCAGCCACATGGCGGCAATCACCGTGGCGCCCTGGAATTTGCCGCCCGGATGATCGGCGCCGACCCAGAAAATGTAGATGCCTATCACGACGCCTATCGGCGGCAATACACGCGCGAGATACACCAGAATGTCGTTGGGACTCACCACCTGCGCCAGTCCCGGCCTGCCGCCCCAGCAGCGGTCCGGCGCCAGCGACCAGACGCCGACCACGCCGAACAGCAACACGATGGCTTCCAGCAGCGTGTCGATCGCGCGAAATGACAGCAGGACGGCCGTGATCGGGTTGCCGACGCCAGTCGCCTGAATGTGCCGCGCCACCTCGGGCGCCAGGGTCGGCGCGGGGTCCGGCAAGCTCAACAGGCTAACGGCAATCACGACGGCGACCGCCGTGGCGGCCACGCCTGCCGCGACACGCATCGCGAGGCCCGGCGTTTCGGCCTGGGCCGCCGCTTCAGTTGCCTCGAGCCGCGACGCCGCGCGGATCAGCAGCGCGCCGGTCAGGCCCGCGCCGATCGCCGCTTCGGTCAACGCGACGTCGACAGCACGAAGCACTAGCCAGGCCAGCGTAAGCAGCAGGCCGTAAGGAATGAATCCGGCGACCGCGGCGAACGTATCGCGCACGACGACCGTCCAGAGCGCAAGCCCCAGCAACAGGATGCCGATACCGACGGAGATGGCGGCGATCATGCACGCTCCTCCTGCCGGCGCGCGGCGCGCGCGATGAGCTGCGACACATCGGATGACGTCAGCATCACCAGCAGCCAGACCACGATCAGCTTGAGGGCGATCACGATATGACCGGTCTGTGGCAACAGCCCCAGCACCACCATGCCCAAGCCCAGGTTGTCGGCCTTGGTCAACGCGTGCAGCCGCGTGTACGTGTCCGGGAACCGCAACAGCCCGACAGTACCGGCCACGAAGAAGACAATGCCGGCCAGCATGGCAATGATCGTGAAAATATCGGCTACGGCTTTCATTTCCGGTCCTCTTTCACGATATCGCCCTCTGCCTGACGATCGGCCTTGACGAAGGCGACCGACGCGAACGCCGCCAGCACGGCGAGCGTCAACGCCACATCCACGACAGCCTCGACGCCGCTTGCCGTGCCGACCAGCAGCAACGCCGCGATCCCTCCCGTGCCGAACAGTTGCGCGGCCATCATGCGGTCGGCGCGCGTGGGCCCGCGCAGCACCGACAGCAGGCCCACGGCCACCATCAGCAGCACCAGCGCGCAAACGGCGATGAGCACGTCAGCCATGACGTTCACCGCTGACCAGCGCGCCCGCGAGGCGCCGTTCTTCGTCCGCCAGTTGTTCGTCAGCCCGCTGCGAGGTGTCGAGGCAGTGGTAGACGAGCCCGTCCGCGGTCTCATCTACCGGCAGCGACCCCGGCAAGAGGCTCGTGATGATGGCGAAACCATTGCGCGCCGTTCCCGGCGGAAAACCGACACGATAGACCACGATACCGGGCCGCAAAGGCAGGCGCGGGTCCAACGCGCGGCGCGCCACGTCGATGCCCGCGAGCAGGGACTGCAAGAGGAAATGCGGAACGAATACGAGTAAGGCGCCGAGCCGTACCCTTCCCGCGGCGGGAGGCAGGAGACGCAGGCTCATCTGCGTTGCGACGAGCGTCGCGATCAGGCCGCAGACGAGATCGGCCGGCTTCACGCTCGGCATCAGGATGATCCATAGCGCGAGAAAGCAAACCGCGCGTGTCAGCGCGACGCGCCAGTGCGAACGCCAGTCGAGCAGGAAAGCACGAAGTGTTGGTGAGCTCATGGAAGATGCGCCTCCCCTATCGAAAAAAATCAGCGAGCGCGAAAACGGCGGGCGTCTGCCGGATGGAGTCGGGCCCCGGCGGCTCACGTCGCCCCGTTCGCCATCCCCGAAGACTGCGGCGGCGGCCGGTCTGTTTTGCCAAACACCACCATGTACAGGGCCGGCAGGAACACCAGGGTCAGCAGCGTCGCCACCAGCAAGCCGCCCATGATCGCGAAGGCCATGGCGCCCCAGAACACCGTAGGCGCGATCGGGATCAGGCCAAGCACGGTCGAGATCGAGGTCAACATCATTGGCCGTATGCGCGAAGTGCCCGAAGCGACAACGGCCTCCAGCACGCCCATGCCCTCGTGTCGAAAAGTCTCGATCTGCACGATCAGGATCAGGCCGTTCTTGGCGATCATGCCGATCAACGCGAGAATGCCCAGAATGGCGACGAAACCAAGCGGCCGGTTGAAAACCAGCAGCGCGAGCACCACGCCGATCAGGCCCAATGGCATCACCGAGACCACCATGGCCAGGCGCTTGAAGCTCACCAGCAGCAGCATCATGCTCGTCAGCATCAGCACGATCATCACCGGGACCACGGCAAATACCGAGGCTTGCGAAATCGCGCTTTCCTCGAAGATGCCGCCAGTCGCGACGTGGTAACCCTTGGGCAGCTTCGCATTGAACGCATCGATCTTCGGCGCGAGCGTTGCGACGACTTCGTCGGGCAGCTCGCCATGCATCACGTCGGCGCGCACCGTGAGCGTCGGTACGCGGTTTCGCCGCCATATCAGCGGCGACTCCTGTTCCTCGGTGAACGTCGCGAACTGACTGAGTGGAACCATGCGCCCGCTCGGCGTGGGCACCTGCAGCGTACTCAGTGACTGCACCGTCAGCGGCTGCTCTTCCTGCGCGCGCGCCACGACGTTGACCAGATAGATGTCGTCGCGTATCTGCGTGAGTGGTGTTCCGGTAATGACGGTGTTCATGATGGCGGCCAGCGCGGCGGAACTCACGCCGAGTTGACGCGCTTCATCCTGGTTGATGTGGATGCGGATCTGCCGGGCCGGCTCCATCCAGTCGAAATTGATGTGGCGCGTTCGCTCGTCGGAACCCACGATACCGGCCAGATCGAGTGCGGCCCTGCGCACCTGCGCCGGGTCGGGGCCCGAGACGCGATACTGCAGCGGCCACCCCACCGGCGGTCCCAGTTCCAGCGGCGACACGCGGGCGACGATACCGGGGAACTGTTCGCTCAGTGTCTTCTCCAGTTTCAATTGCAGCCGGTCGCGCGCCTCGAGACTTTTCGCGACCACGATGACCTGTGCGAAAAACGGATTGGGCAACTGAACATTGAGGGTAAGAATGAAGCGCACTGCGCCGCGGCCCACATAGCTGCTGAAGTGATCGACATCGGGATCGCTTTTCAGAATGGCTTCGAGTCGCGCGACCTGGTCCGCGGTCGCGTGGATGGACGCGTTCTGGCGCAAGGTCAGATCCACCGTCAGCTCCGGCCGGTCCGAGGCGGGAAAGAACTGCCGCGGCACGAACCGGACGAGGAAGATCGACAGCACGAACGCCGCGAGCGTGACGGCAATCGTCAACCACCTGAGCCGCAGCGCGCCGCGCAGGAAGCGGTCATAGGCCATCAGCATCTTGCCGGGCTTGCGCGGCTCCTTTTCGGCCTTGGGCGCTTTCAGGATTGCCACACCGACCAGCGGCGAGAAAATCACCGCACCGAACCACGACGCGAGCAGTGCGATGGCGACTACCGCAAAAATAGAAAACGTATATTCGCCGGCCGAACTTTTTGCGAAGCCAATCGGCACGAAACTGGAAATCGACACGAGCGTGCCGATCAGCATTGGCGCGGCCAGCGTACGGTACGCGAACGTCGCCGCCTGATCCTTGCTGTCACCGGCGGCGAGGCGGTTGATCATGGCGTCGACAGTGGTCATGGCGTCGTCGACCAGCAAGGTCAGCGCGATGATCAGCGCGCCCAGCGAGACCCGGTGCAGGTCGATGTGCACGACGTCCATGATCCCGAAGACAATCGCCAGCGTCAGCGGGATAGACAATGCCACTACCGTCCCCGGCCGTATGCCCAGACTCACGAAGCTGCACACCAGGATGATGATGATCGCCTGCCAGAGCGACGCCATGAAGTCGTTGATCGCCACGTCGACGGTATCTGACTGATTGGCGACCAGGAACGGCTCGATGCCAGCAGGCAGGTTCGCGGTGGCGTCGGCCATCTCGGCCTTCAGGTTGCGACCGAGCGCGAGTATGTCGCCCGAATCGCGCATGGCGATCGCGAGGCCGATGGCGGGCTTGCCGTTGACGCGGAACATTGGCTGCGGAGGGTCGGCGAAGCCGCGTCTCACGGTGGCGATGTCGCCGAGGCGTACGATGCGCCCTCCCAGCACGAGGTTGACACTCTCGATGTCGCGTTCGGAATCGAAGGCGCCCGTCACCCTGAAGAACACCCGCTCCTGCCCGGTTTGCAGGACGCCGGTCGGCCTGATGAGATTTTGCGCTCTCAATGCGGCGACGATGGTCGGGTAGTCCAGACGCAAGCCCGCTAGACGGGTGGTCGAGAATTCGATGTAGATCTGTTCGTCCTGAGCGCCCAGGACCTCGATCTTCGAGACGTCCGGCACCAGCAGCAGGCGCGAGCGAATCGCCTCAACGCGATCGCGCAACTCGCGCATGTTGTAGCCGTCGGCGGTGAAGCCGTAGATGATGCCGTAGGTGTCGCCGAAGTCATCGTTGAAGAACGGCCCGAGCGTTCCCGCCGGGAGCGTCTGTCGCATATCGTCCACGTTTTTGCGAACCTGATACCAGACGTCCTGGACTTCGGAGGGTGGCGTGGACTGCAGAAGATCGACGAAGATTGTCGTCTGACCCGCTGTGGTATAGCTGCGTATGCGATCCAGGTGACGGGTCTCCTGCAACGTGCGTTCGAGCCGCTCGGTCACCTGCGAGAGCGTGTCGTCGACGGTGGCCCCCGGCCACGCGGCGGCCACCACCATGGTGCGGAATGTAAAGGCCGGATCTTCGGCGCGCCCCAACCGCAAGAATGACAGGGTTCCCGCAACGAGTGCGGCGATCATCAGGAACACCACCAGGGGGCGCTTCGAAAGCGCCCACTCGGATAGATTCGGGCCAATCACCTGACTGCCTCGGTCCAGTTAATTTTCTGTCCCGGCCGCAATGCCTGCACGCCGGCAGTCACGACCACGTCGCCTGTGTTGAGACCTTGCGACACCTCAACGCGGTCCTCGCCATACGCCTGAAGCTCGACCTCACGCACCGAAACCGTCCCTGTCTTCGTATCGACCACCCAGACCGCCGGCTTTCCTCCTGGCTGGATCAGGGCGCTCGAAGGAATTTCGATGGCCGCGGCGCGCGGGAGCTTCATGTGGCCAATGACCGTACTGCCAAGGCGCATGGCTGCAGGCGGATCGAGAACTTGAACCCGGACCGCAAAGGTTCCGGTCACCGGATCGGCGCGGGGCGATACTTCGCGCACCTTACCAACGGCGGTGACATCGGGGTTGCTGGCAAGCGCGATGACGATGTCGGGACTGGCCGGCGCGACGTCCTTGATCGCGGCGGGCACATCGAATACGGCATCCACCGCGCCCTCGCGAGCGATCTGCACAATCATGCGGCCAGCCGGAACCACCTCGCCCGGCTCCGCTCCACGCGCCGTCACCACGCCGGCTACGTCGGAAACGAGGTCGGTATAGCTCAGCCGGTTCTGCGCGATGTTGACCAGCGACTGCGCCGAATCGACTTGCGACTGGGTGATCTTTGCCATCGCTTCCGACTGTTCGAACGAAGCACGCGACACGGCATGCTCCGCAAGCAGATCGCGCATGCGGGTGAACATGGTGCGCGCTTCCAGGGCTTGTGCCTGCGCGGCGGCCAACTGGGCCCGAGCGGACTGCAGGCTGCTTTCCTCGTTCATCCGGTCAAGCCGCGCCAGCACCTGGCCCGCCCTGACACGGTCCCCGACATCGACGTTGCGGGACGTCATTCTTCCGTCGATACGGAACGATTGATTGATCTCGGCCTGCGCCTGCAATCTTCCGGTCAAGGCGATGGTCGCTCCGGCCTCCTGCTTTTCTATCCTGACGACGCGTACCGGGCGCACTTCCGTCACCGGCGCCTCTTCGCCCTTACGGCAGCCCGCCAACAGTCCGCCCGCCGCCGTTACACACAGCGCACACAGCGTCACGGCCAAATGCAGGGAAACCATTCGACCTGCAGCATGATTCGCAAACACTGGCGTATTCCTCTGGATCCTTGGACAGGTTGCCCGTGTCCACCGTGAAATGGCTTCGCGCCCTGTAGCAGCCCCGCCGGGCGTGCCGGGGGTATCCATCCTCGAGAGATCAACGACACCTGCGCTCACTTCATCGGGTCACGCGTACCGAGTTGTTGCCCATCAGCACACGCACACGATCACCGGGGACGAACTGCTGATCCGCGTCCTGCACCACCGACATCAGTTGTCCCGAATCCAGACGCACGACGATTTCAAGGCCTTGCCGCTGCGTGACGCGCTGCTCCACGGCGTTGCCTGCCGCGCCGCCCAGCACCGCGCCGCCGATGCCCGCTGCAACGGCGCCTGTGCCGCGCCCGATGTTGCTGCCAGCCGCGATGCCGCCAAGCGCGCCGCCAGTGATCGCGCCGATGCCCGTTGGGCCCGGCTGAATCGTGACGGGCCGCACGGTTTCGACGGTACCCAGTTCGATCACGAACACCTGCTGAGCCTGCGCCGGCGTGAAGACCGAGCCGGAAGTCGGCGCCTCGCAACCGGTCAGCGCCACCGAGACAGCCACGGAGCCAAGAAGTGTTGCAGCGAGATATCGCATGACATTCCCCCCTTAATGCGGCGCATTGCAGATTCGCTAATTCATTCGGCCTGTTTGCTAACGATTCCACGCATAATCATTAGCGAACATTCAGCCAATGCGTACGCGGAGAATGGTCTTTTTCCATCCACCCTCCGAATACCTGGCGAACATTATGGAATACGATTCGCACATGACGTTTTCAACGTGGCATTCGTTTCGAAAATGGTTCAGCGATTCAATGTGGCGCGCATTTTTTATCCATCTGCTTCGGCAACGTCTCTTATCTCTCGCGACGAATTTCGAACGCGTCCAGATTGCGCCCCATATTGATCGGGCTATGTCCGGCACGATGCGTCACCTGGAAAGCTCGCGGTCGAGCAGCAACGAATTTGTCAAGGCGAGTTTGTCTGCAGTCGCAGGCCTTCCTGGTTCTTAATCGGCTAACTACTACGACATGCGTCAGCGGCTATAAGGTTTTCTTTTTCCTTCCGATCTGTTTTATCGTCTGAAACAAGTTGCCGCATTGCGTCGTCGCTCACCCGGTTAATACATTGGGCTCCTGATTATTTACTATTGACTACGGGCGCAAAAAGGGAGAGCGTATCCCCTTGGCATCAGGTTCGCTGTTGTCTCGATCAGACCAACAATCCGAGGTAACCATGTGGATCTTCCGTGTCGATGAACCTCGTCTTGGGGTCATCCGTATTCGAGAATGGCGCCGTCGCGCACATCACACAATCGGCCTTCTGGTCATGCTGCTGGGCGGTGCCACCATCGGCCTGATCGCCCTCGATCAGACCAGCCACTCTTTCTCCGACAAACTGTTTACGGCTCTTTGGAACGGAGTCAATCTCATTACGACACTCGGCGCCTTCAGCGAATTCAGTCCGCCTCAAAAGGCCTTCATGCTTCTGGCCATGGTCGCGACACTGCTGATCGGCGGGTTCGCCGTTTCGCGACTCACAGGCATGCTATCGGGCGATGACGTGATGGCTTATCGGGAGAACAGAATCATGGAACGCAAGTTCGAGCAACTCGCCAATCACGTCGTGGTCGTGGGATTCCATTCTCTCGGAGAACGGGTTGCAAACTACCTGCATGAAGCGGGCAACACCGTGCTCGTACTCGTGGGCGATCAGGATCAGGCCAACCGGGCAACGGATTGCGGGCATCTCGTCGTACTCGGCTCGCCGGACGCCTTCGACGACGTGCTCAAGCGTGCGCGACTCGATAGCGCGAAAGCCATGTTCGTCACGACACCCGACAGCAATAACAATCTGGCGATCACCCTGCTGGCCCATACGCTCAACCCGTCGCTCCCCATTGCCGTACCTGGCGAAAACCCCCTGCGAAAAGGGCTGCTGGAGAACGCTGGCGCGACCAACGTCGTCATTGCCGACGACATCATCGCCAAAGCACTGGTCGCCAGGATTACGACTGCAGCGGAGGCCGCACGATGAAGCCCGCCGCTCCTACACCGCACCGCCTGCCTCACCTGCCTTTCCTGCAGGGACTGCTGCCCTTCAATCCCGCGCAACTGCCGCACGACATCATCGCCGGGATCACGCTGGCCGCACTCGGCATTCCCGAAGTGATGGGATACACGAAAATTGCCGGCACGCCCACCGTGACGGGCCTCTATACGATCCTGCTGCCGCTCGTGGCATTCGCGCTCTTTGGTGCGTCGCGACAACTGGTCGTCGCCGCCGACTCGGCCACGGCCGCCATTCTCGCGGGTACCTTGACGGCCGTCGCCGCGCTCGGCAGCAAGGACTATGTCGGCCTCACGAGCACCGTCGCCTTGACGGTCTCGGTGATGCTGGTGATCGCGCGTGTTTTTCGTCTGGGTTTTCTGGCCGACTTTCTTTCCCGCAGCGCGTTGATCGGCTTCCTGACCGGCGTCGGCATCCAGGTCGCGGCAGGCGAGCTTACCGGCCTGATCGGACTCGCCAAGCAAGGGCATGGGCCGTTGATGCAGATCGCGTCCGCGTTGCAACGCGTGGCCCAGGCCAACTATCCGACCACGATGCTCTCGATCGCCGTGCTCGTGGTGATCATCGGCTGCAAGCGCTTCGTGCCGCGCGCACCGGGTGCGCTGATCGCCGTGATCGGCTCCATCGTGGCAAGCGGCGTGTTCAATTTCGCCGGACATGGCATCGCGGTCACGGGCGAAGTGCCGGGTGGACTCCCGTCATTGTTCCTTCCACCGTTGCATATGGGCGCGATCAATCAGGTACTGGTCACGGCCGCCTCGTGCTTCATCGTCATCATTGCCCAGAGCGCAGCAACGGCACGCGCGTACGCCAATCGCTATAACGAAAGGGGCGACGACAACGCCGATATCATCGGGCTCGCGGCCGCCAACGCGGCAGCGGCTTTCACGGGAACCTTCGTCGTGAACGGCAGCCCGACCAAGACCGAGATGCTCGACGACGCGGGCGGCCGCACCCAGGTCGCCCACCTCACGACCGCCGCCATCGTGCTGCTGGTGCTGCTATTTCTCACGAAACCGCTGAGTCTGCTCCCTGCTGCCGTGTTGTCGGCCATCGTCTTCATGATCGGCGTAAAGCTGATCGACGTGAAAGGCATGATCGAACTGTATCGCATGCAGAAGGACGAGCTCGTCGTGGCGTTGCTGACTACGGGCGTCGTCGTATTCGTCGACGTGATGCACGGCATTCTTGCTGCCGTCGTGCTTTCACTGATCGCGCATGCACGCCACAGCTACCGCCTGCGGACCCGGGTGCTGACGCGAGGCCCCGGCGACAGCTGGATCGCGCGACACGTCGAGCCCGATCTGCTCGCCGCACCTGGGATCGTCGTCTACCGTTTCGAAGCCGACCTGTTCTATGCGAACACCGGCCGCTTCACGGAAGAGGTGCTCAAGCTCGTCAACGAAGCGAGTCCGGGGCTGCGCTGGGTGGTGATCGACGCATCGGAGATCAGCAACATCGACTACACGGCAGGCAAGACCTTGATCCAGCTAGGCGGCGAACTCGACAAGCACGGTGTGGGCATAGCCGCGGTCGCCCTCCCCTCGGGCGTCCGACACGAAATCGAGCGGTACAAGGCATTGCGTGTGAGCGGCGTGCATCGCGAGGTCTTTGCAACCGTCGACGCCGCAATCGAGGCACTGCGTGACATTTCGCCGTCTACGTCCTCGACTTCTCAAGACGCCAGGCCGCAATGAAGCGACTGATATGACACAGGTCCGATCCGGTCTTGAATCGACAAAAGGAGTGCTCGTGCCTGATTCCGCTAAAACAAAGCGCGCCGCCCCCGGCGCAGATCTCGCTGACCCGGGTACGCCGGCGCTGCAGGAAGACCCATCCACACTCTTTGCGGGGCGTGGCTCGCTGGCCGATCGCGTCAGACGGGGCAAGACGGCTCGCAAGGAAGTGCCGCGCGAGAAGCTCGCCGAATGCCGGATTGCAGATCGCGATCCCATCGCACTCCTCGACGCTTCCAATGTGGGGCGGGTAGTCGAACTGATACCCATCCGTTATGGACGCATGGTCGCGAGTCCGTTCGCGTTCTATCGCGGTGCGGCGCCGCTCATGGCGCACGATCTGTCGAAGCTGCCGCATTCCAACGTGATCGTGCAACTGGGTGGCGATGCACACCTGGCTAACTTCGGTCTGTTCGCGAGCCCCGAGCGGCGCGTTGTGTTCGGCCCCAACGACTTCGACGAGACGCTGCCTGGACCATTCGACTGGGACGTACGCAGACTGGCGACATCGTTCGTGATCGCTGCGCGCGAGCGCGGCTTTGCCTTGCGTGACCAGCAACGCATCGTGCGCCGGTTGTGCGCAACCTTCCGCCTACGGCTCGCCGACTTCAGCCGCATGGACACGCTCGACGTCTGGTACTGCCAGTTCAAGGCGGCGAGCATGCTGGCCATTGCCGATTCCGTCGAAGAAAGGAACAAGGAACTGGCCGTCATCGAAAAGGCAAGACAACAGTCGTCGCGTACCGTGCTGACTCATGCAACCGAGGTCATCAACGGCAAGCTGCGGATCAAGGATGTCCCGCCGCTCGTGTATCACGTACCGCTGGAGAGCGCGAGTGACAGCAAGCAGTACAACGCGATGGTACGGCGCTTCTTCGCCGACTACCGGCTGACGCTTCCCGACGACAGGCGCGCCCTGTTCGACCGATATGAACTGGTGGATGTCGCCATTCGCGTGGTGGGCATCGGCTCGGTCGGAACGCGTTGCTATGAGGCGCTTTTCATGGCCGACGGCGATTGCCCGCTTTTCCTTCAGCTCAAGGAGGCGCGCGCTTCCGTGCTGGAGGACTACCTGCCGCCGAGCCGCTATCCCAATCATGGTCAACGGGTGGTCAACGGGCAGCGTCTGCTGCAGTCTGCCAGTGACATCTTCCTCGGGTGGTCGAAGATGCGCCACACCGGCAACGACTTCTACGTGAGGCAATTGCGCGACATGAAGGGCGCCTTCGACTTCACGACCTTCGACGTCGAAGATCTCGGCGAGTATGCGGTCTCCTGCGCCCACGCGTTGGCCCATTCGATGGCGAAGGCAGGCGATCCCGCGCTGCTCAGCGGCTATGCGGGCAAGTCGGAGGTGTTCGACGAAGCCATCGTGCGATTCTCGCTCGCCTACGCAGAACAGAACGAGAGAGACTGGGCGGTATTGAAAGCGGCAGTCAAGGCGGGACGCATTCAGGTCATTCGTCAATAGGGTCCGGGCGCTGTTCAGTCCGGCACGTTGGGACGCGCCGCTCCGGCCTGCGCGCCGCTTCCGTCGATGCCACTCAGCCCCTTCACGCCCCCAATCCGTACCGTTCAGCGTCTGCACAACTGTACCGGTACTGTACCGAGCACTATCGATAAACTGGTTCCGTCGATTTTGTTTTCTCTTTCCGGAGCCCCTCGCATCATGCTGCCCGAAATGCTCAGCGCGCTGCCCGCCGGCATGCTCTTCGTCGTGGTCACGACTATCACGCCCGGCCCCAATAACACGATGTTGCTCGCGTCCGGCGTCAACTTCGGTTTTCGTCGCACGGTGCCGCACATTCTGGGCATCAGCGCGGGCGTGGTCGTGCTCATGCTCTCGGTGGGCTTCGGGCTTGGCCAGGTGTTCAGGCACGTCCCGTCGCTCTATACCGTGCTGGAGGTCGCGAGCATTGCGTACCTGCTGTATCTCGCGTGGAAAATCGGCACCTCGGGCGACATCAAGGTGAAGAGCGGCGAGCACCGGCCCATGCGCTTTCACGAAGCCATCGCGTTCCAGTGGGTCAACCCCAAGGCGTGGATGATGGTGCTCACGGCCGCCACCACGATCCGCCTTTCCACGAACTTCGGCACCAACACGATGGCGATGGCCTTCCTGTTCTATGTGATCGGCCTGCCCTGCATCTGTATCTGGGCCGCGTTCGGCACCAGCATGCGGCGCTTTCTGTCGAATCCGCGCCGGCTGCGTGCCTTCAACGTCTTCATGGCGCTATCGCTGCTCGTTTCGCTGTATCCGATGTTCGCGCATTTGCTTCAACATTAAGACGACCCGCCGCCCTTCCCACGTTCAAACGCTACAATCGCAAGCGGGAAACATGGGCGGCGGAGTCACACTTTGTCTGAGTTTGAAGCGGGTTTTATTCTCACCCGCCATTGGCGCGATACGGGCGAACACACCGAGGTCGACTTCTGGCTCGCGACCGACGCGGGGCCGCGCCAGCTGCGCCTGCGCCCCCAGCCCTCTGTCGCATTCGTGCCGGCCGCCCAGGAAGCCGCGGCCCGCGCCGCGCTGAAGGGCGACGCACGCGCCGAGCTACGCCCGCTCAATCTGTGCGACTTCCAGCGCCGCCCGGCGCTGGGGCTCTACTCGCCGCAATATCGCGCCCTGGCCGGGCACGCAAAGCGCCTCGCCAAAGCGGGCGTCGACGTCTACGAAGCCGATATCCAGCCGCCCGAGCGCTACATGATGGAGCGCTTCATCACGGCGCCCGTGCTGTTTCGCGGCGACGCGGGTAGCCCGGATAACAGCGGCGTGCTGCTCGACGGCGAGATGAAGCCCGCCAACGGCTATCGCCCGCAGCTGAAACTGGTGTCGCTCGACATCGAAACGAGCGCCCAGGGCGAGCTTTATTCCATTGCGCTCGAAGGCTGCGGACAACGCCAGGTCTATATGCTCGGTCCCGCAAACGGCGACGCGAGCCAGATCGACTTCGACTTCGAATACTGCGCAAGCCGCGCGCAGATGCTCGAACGCCTCAACGCATGGATGGCGAAGCACGATCCCGACGCGATCATCGGCTGGAATCTCGTGCAGTTCGATCTGCGCGTGTTGCACGCGCACGCCCAGCAAACCGGCGTACCCCTGCGTCTTGGGCGCGGCGGCGAGGTCATGGAGTGGCGCGAGCACGGCATGCGGGAGAATCATTTCTTCGCGGGCGCCGCGGGCCGCCTCATCATCGACGGCATCGAGGCGCTGCGCTCGGCCACCTGGAGCTTTCCGTCGTTCAGCCTCGAATACGTCGCCCAGGCGCTGCTCGGCGAGGGCAAGTCGATCGACAATCCGTATCAGCGCATGGACGAGATCCAGCGCCGCTTCGACGAAGACAAACCCGCGCTGGCCATCTACAACCTCAAGGACTGCGAGCTGGTCACGCGCGTCTTCGAGAAAACCGAACTGATGGCCTTTCTGCTCGAACGCGCATCGGTCACGGGGCTACCCGTGGATCGCAGCGGCGGCTCGGTGGCCGCGTTCACGCATCTGTATCTGCCGAAAATGCATCGGCTCGGCTACGTCGCGCCCAATCTCGGCGACGTGGTGGGCGAAAACAGCCCCGGCGGCTTCGTCATGGACTCGCGCCCCGGCATCTACGATTCGGTGCTCGTGCTCGATTACAAGAGCCTCTACCCCTCGATCATCCGCACCTTCCTGATCGATCCGGTCGGGCTCATCGAAGGGCTGGGCGACCCGAGCGACGAAGCGTCCGTGCCCGGCTTTCTCGGCGCGCGCTTTTCCCGCGAGAAGCACTGTCTGCCGGAAATCGTGCGCCAGGTGTGGGAGGGCCGCGAACATGCGAAGCGGCAGCACAACGCCCCGCTTTCGCAGGCGCTCAAGATCATCATGAACGCATTCTACGGCGTGCTCGGATCGACCGGCTGCCGCTTCTTCGACCCGCGCCTCGCCTCTTCGATCACGATGCGCGGGCACGAGATCATGCGCAGAACCCGTCAGCTCATCGAGGCGCAAGGCTACGACGTGATCTACGGCGACACCGACTCGACCTTCGTCTGGCTCAAGCACGCACACAGCGAAGCCGACGCCACGCGAACCGGCAAGCAACTGGTCGAGCACGTCAATGCCTGGTGGAAGACCGAACTGCAGGAACGCTTCGGTCTCCAAAGCGCTCTGGAGCTGCAGTTCGAACGCCACTACTCGCGCTTTCTCATGCCCACGGTGCGCGGCGCGGAAGAAGGCAGCAAAAAGCGCTACGCCGGCCTCACGCTCGCGAAGAACGGCGGCGAAGAAGTCGTGTTCAAGGGCCTCGAAACCGTGCGCACCGACTGGACGCCGCTCGCGCAGGAATTCCAGCGCGAACTGTACCGGCGCATTTTCCAGCGCGAGCCTTATGTGGATTACATCCGCGACTATGTGCGGCGCACGCTCAACGGCGAACTGGACGACCAGCTCGTCTACCGCAAGCGCCTGCGGCGGCCGCTCGTCGAGTACCAGCGCAACGTGCCGCCGCACGTGCGGGCGGCGCGCGTCGCGGACGAGTTCAATCGCGCGAAAGGCCGTCCGCTCCAGTATCAGAACGGCGGCTGGATCAGCTACGTGATGACGACGGCCGGCCCCGAGCCGCTCGAAACGCTGAGTTCGCCGCTCGATTACGCGTTCTATGTGAGCCGCCAGCTACAGCCGGTTGCGGACGCGATCCTGCCTTTCCTGCGCGAGGATTTCGATACGTTGATGTCGGGGCAGCAGAGTCTGTTTTAGGCATGCGGCATCTCACACTTAGCGTCCGCGCTCGATGAACCGCCACAGCGCATCGTCCGTCGAATACGGCGCGTTGAAGCGAAACCACGCGCTCGGTTCGTCGTCGGGCCTGAAATAGGAGCCCGGCGCGAGCCAGATGCCGTCGCGCAGCGCCGCCGTGGCGATCGCGCCGGCCCGTTCGGGTTCGACGGCAAGGCGCGCCCACACGAACAGCCCCGCGCGCGGCCGGTGGAAGATCTCGAGACCCAGCGCGTCGAGCCGCTCCTCCACGCAGGCATGCGCGGCCTTCAGCCGTTCGTTCACGAGTTCGACATGGCGCGCGTGGCGCCCTTCGAGCAGGACCTTGTCGACCATGCGCTCGATGGTCGCCGACGAGGTGAGCCCCACCGCCATCTTCGCGCGCGCCAGCTCGCGCAGCACGTCGCGCTCGGCGACCACATAGCCGCAACGCAGCGAGGGCGTGACCGTCTTCGAAAAACCGCTGACGTACAGCACGCGCTGCAAGCCTTCCATCGCCGCGAGCAGCGGCGCGCCTGGCGGCGCAAGCTCGCGGCTCACATCGTCCTCGACGACCCACATGCGCTGGCGCTCGGCGATCTGCAGCAAGCGGAAGGCATTGGACATCGCATACGTCGCGCCGGTGGGATTCTGCAGCGTCGTGTTCACGAAGATCGCCTTCGGCTGGTGCGCCGCCACCTGGCGCTCGAGCGCCTCGATGTCAAGCCCGGCCGGCGTGCGCGGCACGCCGTGCACCGTGAGCCCCGCGAGCTTGAGAATCTGCAGCAGATTGCAGTAGCCGGGGTCTTCCACGAGCACCGTATCGCCGGGCCGCAGCAGCGTACGCACGATGAGATCGAGCCCCTGCGTCGCGCCCTGCGTGAGCAGGACGTTCGACACCTCGACAGGCAGCCCCTGGCGGTCCAGCTGCGCCGCGATGCGCTCGCGCAGCGGCGCGTAACCGTACGGGTGCCCGTAGTCGCCAAGCCGCACGGCCGGCACCCGGCTCATGGCGCGCAAGGCGTGCTGCAGGCCGCTTTCGTTGATCCACTCGCCCGGCACCCAGCCGCAGCCCGCCTTGATCGGCACCGAATGATCGGCGAACACGTCGGAGAGCAGCCAGGTCGCCGTCAGCGTGGGCGGCTGCCAGCCCGCCGCGCTCGCCGGCGCCGACCCGTTGCGGGGCGCCACGCGGTAGCCCGAGCCGCGCCGCGCGACGACGAAGCCCATCGACACGAGACGGTTGTACGCCTCGGTCACTGTATAGGTCGACAGTTCGTGCGATTGCGCGAGCTGGCGCACCGAGGGCAAAAGCGCCCCGGCGCGCAGCGTTTGCGCTTCAATCGCGCGCGTGAAGCCTTGCACGAGCTGCTCGACAAGCGTCGTCGTGACGCCGCGGCCGCGCTCCAGTTCGAGTTCGATCATCGGGGAAAGCAAGCGTATAGTGCGAGGGAAAACCCGTACGATTCTGCGCGCCGACCAATACAGTTGGCGAGAATTGTCCAGCACGGTTTGCAGATCAGTATAGAGACTGTCTATGCCGTCGTTCAAGCCTCGGCGCTACAGTTGAGCCAAACCCACCTGAGGAGAAGCACGCATGACTTCGCGCCCCGTCATCGACGATCTCTCGTCGTTCTGGATGCCCTTCACCGCCAATCGCCAGTTCAAGGCCGCGCCGCGCCTGCTCGAATCGGCCAAAGGCATGTACTACCGCACGACCGATGGCCGCGAAGTGCTGGACGGCAGCGCGGGCCTCTGGTGTGTGAACGCGGGCCATGCGCGCGAGGAAATCGTCGCGGCCATCGCCCAGCAGGCCGGTACGCTCGACTTCGCCCCCACGTTCCAGATGGGCCACCCGCTCGCGTTCGAAGCGGCCCAGAAGATCGCCGAAATCATGCCGGCCGGGCTCGACCGGGTGTTCTTCACCAATTCCGGCTCGGAGTCGGTCGACACCGCACTGAAGATCGCGCTCGCCTACCATCGCGCACGCGGCGAAGGCCAGCGCACCAAGCTGATCGGCCGCGAGCGCGGTTATCACGGCGTGGGCTTCGGCGGCATCTCGGTGGGCGGCATCGCGCCGAATCGCAAGGCGTTTTCGGGCCAGCTGCTGCCGGCCGTCGATCATCTGCCGCATACGCATGATCTCGAGCACAACGCGTTCTCGAAGGGCCAGCCGGCCTGGGGCGCCCATCTCGCTGAAGACCTCGAGCGCATCGTCGCGCTGCACGACGCCTCAACCATCGCCGCCGTGATCGTCGAGCCCGTGGCAGGCTCGACCGGCGTGCTGATTCCGCCGCAAGGCTATCTGCAGCGTCTGCGCGAGATCTGCACGAAGCACGGCATCCTGCTGATTTTCGACGAGGTCATCACGGGCTTCGGGCGCCTCGGCAAGGCCACGGCCAGCGAGCATTTCGGCGTGACGCCCGACATCATCACGATGGCCAAGGCGATCAACAATGCCGCCGTGCCGATGGGCGGCGTGGCCGCGAGCCGCACGGTCCACGACACGATCGTGAACAGCGGCGCGCAGGGCGCAATCGAGCTGTTCCACGGCTATACCTATTCGGCGCACCCGCTCGCGGCCGCCGCCGCGATCGCGACGCAGGACCTGTATCGCCGCGAGGGCCTGTTCGAGCGCGCCGGCGCGCTCGCGCCGAAGTTCGAGGCCGCCGCGCATGCGCTGCGCGGCGAGAAGCACGTGAAGGACGTGCGTAATCTCGGCCTCGTCGCGGGCATCGAACTCGACTCGCGCGACGGCGCGCCGGGTGCGCGCGCTTACGAGGTGTTCGTGAAGTGCTTCGAGGCGGGCGTGCTGATCCGCTTCACGGGCGACATTCTCGCGTTCTCGCCGCCGCTCATCGTGACCGAAGAGGAAATCGCACGCCTGTTCGGCACGGTGCGCGACGTGCTCGCCACGGTGCAGTAACACGGCGAGGCGCGAGCTAACGTCTACGCGCGCCTGCTTTCATTTGGTAATCCGCCGCAAGGGCGGCCCGGGCTCGGGCCGCCTTTTCTTTTTTCGGCCGTGGGCGCGCGAGGACCGGGTTCAAGCACAGCGCGCGCCATCGGCGTATCGTTGCCCTATCCGCCATAAGAAACGCGATTGCGGCGAGCGCGCATCGACCGACGTGCGCTGGCCAGGAGGGAATCTCATGAAGATGCCAGTCCGCATCGGCACGCATATAGAGGGCGTCCACTGGATCGCCGAGTATGTGGAAGCGACCCATCAAATCCGCATGTTCCGTGACGGCCGAGTGGTCGACACGATCCCCGCGCCCGCGGCCATGTTCGGCGAAGAGCGCGACGCGGGCTCGGCCAGCGACGCAGCGAGCCGCGCCGAGGAAGCCGCGCTGCTCGCCTGCCTGCGTCGTTACGTAGCCGACGTGCAGCCAGAAGAATAGTAGTCTTGATCATTGTCCCTGCCTCTTGCAAGGAGAGCTCGCCGATGAACGAGCGCAACGATCACTTCCCGCCGCAGCTCATCGAAACCGATGCGCTCATCATCGGTGCCGGGCCGGTGGGCCTTTTCCAGGTGTTCGAACTGGGCCTGATGGAAATCCACGCGCACGTGGTCGATTCGCTGCCGGTGGTGGGCGGCCAGTGCGCCGAACTTTACCCCGACAAGCCGATCTACGACATTCCGGCCGTGCTGATGTGCACCGGGCAACAGCTCGTCGATGCGCTGATGCAGCAGATCGAGCCGTTTGGCGCGACGTTCCATCTCGGCCAGGAAGTGCAAATCGTCGAGCCGCGCGCCGACGGCCGCTTTTTCGTGCAGACGAGCAAGGGGACGCAGTTTCTGGCGAAGACGGTGTTCATCGCGGCGGGCGTGGGCTCGTTTCAACCGCGCACGCTCAAGCTGAGCGGCATCGAGCGATACCGCGACACGCAGCTGTTCTATCGCGTGCGCGATCTCGAGCGCTTTCGCGACAAGGACGTCGTGGTGTGCGGCGGCGGAGATTCGGCGCTCGACTGGGCGCTGCAGCTCGTGGACGTCGCGCAGAGCGTGATTCTGCTGCACCGGCGCGAGGGCTATCGCGCCGCGCCGGCAACGGTCGCGAAGATGCACGCGCTATGCGAGGAATGGCGCATGCAGTCCATCGTCGGCCAGCTGACCGGCTTCGACGACGAAGGCGGCAAGCTCAAGCGCATCAAGGTGACGGGCGGCGACGGCGTCACGCGCTCGCTGGATCTCGACTACCTGCTCGTGTTCTACGGCTTGTCGCCGCAACTCGGGCCGATCGCGCAATGGGGCCTCGAAATAGAACGCAAGCAGTTGCCCGTGGATACGGCGCGCTTCGAGACGAGCGTGCCGGGCATCTTTGCCGTCGGCGATATCAATACTTATCCGGGCAAGAAGAAGCTGATTCTCTCCGGCTTTCACGAAGCCGCGCTCGCTGCGTTCGGCGCGGCGCATCATGTGTTTCCCGAGAAGAAAATCCATCTGCAGTACACGACGACCAGCACGCGCCTGCACAAGGTGCTCGGCGTGGAGTCGCCGGTGTTCGACTGAACGCGGGGCGAGCGCCCGGCGCTTTGTCACCGCGCGATCAGGCCTGCTCGGCGTCCTGCTCGCGGAAGATGCGGTCGGCGAGATGGAACGCCGAGTTCGCCGCCGGCACGCCGCAGTAAATCGCCGTTTGCAGCAGCACTTCCTTGATCTCGTCGCGCGTGACGCCGTTGTTGCGCGCGGCGCGCAGATGCAGCGCCAGTTCTTCGCTGCGGTTGAGCGCGACCATCATCGCGATCGTCAGCAGGCTGCGCGTGTGGCGCGGCAGGCCATCGCGCGTCCAGATCTCGCCCCACGCGTAGCGCGAAATGAAGTTCTGGAATTCCTCGGTCACTTCGGTGCGGTTGGCGAGCGAGCGATCGACGTGCGCGTCGCCCAGCACCGCGCGGCGCACCTTCATGCCGGCTTCGTAGCGGTCTTCGTCGTTCATCACGCCCCCAACAGGAAATCGAGCACGATCTTGTTGTACTCGTCCGCCAACTCGACGTTCGAGATGTGCGCGGCGTTCAGTTCGACATAGCGTGCGCCCGGCACCGATTCGGCCAGTTCGCGCCCTTGTGCGGGCGTCGCGGCCAGATCGTGCGTACCCGAAATCACGAGCGTGCGCGCCTTGATCGACGGCGCCTCGCCGCGCAGGTCGGCGGCGTTGATCGCTTCGCAGTTCGAAGCATAGCCGTCCTTGTCGGTATGCACGAACACGTCGCGCACCTGCGACATCACGAGCGCATTGTTCGCGATGAATTCGGGCGTGTACCAGCGCGGCAGCACGGCTTCGGCGAGCGCGAGCATGCCTTCGCTGCGAGCCTTCGCGGCGCGCGGCACCCACACTTCCGGCGAGCCGATCTTCGCGGCCGTATTGCACAGCACGAGACGATCGATGCGGTTGGCGTAACGCGCGCCGAGGCCGACGCCGGTCAGGCCGCCCATCGAAACCCCGACGAAATGTGCGCGTTCGATGCCGAGCTGATCCATCAGGCCGATCACGTCGCCGGTCAGCTGCTCGATGGTGTACGGGCCCAGCGGCGCCGCCGAGTGGCCGTGGCCGCGCGTGTCGTAGCGCAGCACGCGGAAATGCTTCGTGAACTCGACGATCTGCGGCGTCCACATCGACACGTCGCTACCGAGCGAATTCGACAGAACCACCCATGGCGCCGAATGGTTCTCCGCACCGTCGATGCGGTAGAACAAATGCGTGTCGTTGACGGCTGCGTAAGGCATGCGTGTTACTCCTCGTGTGTCTTCTGTGATCAATGGGACGTGCGCTGCTTGGCTTTCGCTTCATACGACGCGAGCACCGCGTCGACGAACGCGTGCGCCTGCCCCACGTAATTGGCCGGATCGAGCAGCGCCTCGAGGCGCGCTTCGTCCAGGTGCCTCGTCACGGCGGGATCCGCCGCGAGGACTTCGTACAGCGTGCGGCCGCTTTGCACCGCGGATTTCGATGCGCGCTCAACGAGATGATGCGCGTCCAGACGCCCGATCCGGTCGCCGAGCGCGAGCATCACGGCTTCGCCGAGAATGAGGCCGTGCGTGATGTCGAGATTCGCCGCGAGCCGTTCGGGCCGCACTTCGAGTCCGGCCGTGATCTGTTCGATCTGCGCGAGCGCGCCGCCGGCGAGGCGCGCGAGATCGGGCAGCGCATCCCACTCGGCTTGCCAGCCGCCGAGCGCGCGCTCGTGTTCCTGGACCATGCCCGCGAACACCGTCGCGACGAGGCCCGGCGCGCGCGCGGCAGCCGTCAGGACGGCTGCGCAACCCACCGGATTGCGCTTGTGCGGCATGGTCGAGGAACCGCCCTTGCCTGCGGCCGCCGGCTCGCCCAGCTCGCCGATTTCGGTCTGCATCTGCAGGGAGATGTCGCGCGCGATCTTGCCGAGCGTGCCGATGAGCATGCCGAAGAACGACGCGGCTTCGGCAATGCGGTCGCGCTGCGTGTGCCAGGGCAAGGCGGGCAACGCGAGACCGAGTTCCTGCGCGAGCGCGGCGCTCACCGCCGGGGCGGCGTCGCGCAGGCTCGCGAGCGTGCCCGCCGCGCCGCCGAACTGCAGCACGAGCGCGCGCTCGCGCAGCACGATGAGGCGTTCGCGATGGCGCAGTACCGCGTCGAGCCATTGCGCGAACTTCAATCCGAGCGTGATGGGCAGCGCCTGCTGCAGCCACGTGCGCCCGACCGCCGGCGTCGCGCGATGCGTGCGCGCGAGGTCCGCCAGCGTTGCGCAGAGCGCGTCGATGCCGCGCTCGATCAGCGCGAGCGCGTCGCGCAACTGCAGCACGGTGGCCGTGTCGATGATGTCCTGGCTCGTGGCGCCCCAGTGGACGTATTTGGCGGCTTCGGGGTCGGCGGACTTCACGCGCGCCGTGAGCTGCTTGACGAGCGGGATCGCCAGGTTGCCGCCCAGCGCGGCGTCGCGTGCGAGCGCCGGTGCGTCGAGCTGATCCGCCGCACAGGCTTCGACGATCGCGGCCACGGCCGACTGCGGAATCACGCCATGCGCCGCCGAGGCGCGCGCGAGCGCCGCTTCGACGTCCAGCATGCGTTGCAGCGTGGCATTGGGAGACCAGACCGCGTTCATCGGTTCGGTCCCGCAGATCAGGCTCGTGAGGCGTTCAATCATGGAGTGTGGCGGGTGGGAAAAGCGGGCGTTCGGAGACAGCCGGAACGAAGCGGGCGCGGCAACCGTCGACGAAAGCCGACGGTTGCCG